>JBEHWK010000003.1:0-94509 GCA_040217795.1 Clostridiaceae bacterium | reverse complement strand
CAGCTTTTAGCGACTTCGTTCTAGTTATTGATTGCGATATTGAGGTGCATATATTTAAGTTATATAAGTTCTAAATTATAGGTGTAACTTAAATATGTGCTTTTATTTTAACTCTCAACATCGCAATCAAGCCAACTCATACTGCAATCACCCCAATATTTTCTGCATGAATTTTATGTACTATCCCATCTTCATATGAAACGAGCGGAATAACAAATTCAGCATTTATAAGTTTACCTGGATTGTCAACGTATTCAGTATTTCCCCCTCGTGCCTCAATAAATTCCCTTGAAGTGTAAACAGTAACAACTATTAAATAAATAATGGGACAATTCTACTGTCCCCATTATGCTCTTGGATGTGACCTTTTATAAATTATATTAAGTCTGTCAGAATTAATAATTTCATAGTAGGTATCCATATAAGTTAAAACCTGATTTCCTAATAGTTTCTGTACAGCCCTGACATTTGCTCCATTTTGAAGCAGATGAACTGCAAAGGAATGCCTGAATGTATTTAAGTTTACCGTTTTTCTGATTCCCGCTCTTTCACAATATGATTTTACAATTCTCCAGATGCCTTGTCTCGTCAACTTATTTCCATTTAAGTTTATAAATAAATAAGGAGAATTCAGATAGCTTATAGTATCTCTTTGAGCCAGATATGCCTTTAAGGCTTTTACAGCTGCAGATCCTATTGGAATCATTCTTTCAATATTCCTGTTATCCTTACAAATTACAAATGATAATTCTATATTAACATCTTGAAGTTTCAATGAAGTCAACTCACTGACTTTCATGCCAGTAGCATACATTGTTTCAAGAAGCGCCTTATCTCTCAATCCCTTTACATTATCACTCTCTACAATATTGATTATTTTATCAATTTCTTCCACTGTCAATATTTCCGGTATCCTTTTAGTAAGGTTTGTTGTCTTATGATTTATTTCAGGGATTTCTTTAATAAGTAAACTTTTCTTCATAAAACCGTAAAAATTCCTTATAGAAATTATTATTCTGTTAATACTCCTTTCACTTTTTCCTTCCTTCATCAGGTAATTTAAGTATTCAGTTATTGTTTCAGCACCAGTTTCCACTATTCCAACTTTTTTTTCCTTTAAAAATTTATTATACAGAGTTATATCTGTTACATAAGCCAAAACAGTATTTTTACTTTTTGCACCTTCTTGTAAGTATTTCTCATATTTTTTTAATATCTCCTTCATTTTACTCTCCCATAGCATTGATTGTAACAATGAACTTAAAACCTTTAACCATAAAATTTAGTAATGATAAATTTTATTAAATTTGGACTTATGAAAGTTTCAACAAATATTCCTATAACCAATAATATGGAAAAAAATATCAATATATTCCCAAGGTTTTTTATTTCAGACGAAAATTTTTTACTCTTATTCTTCATAATAAGTATATTTCTGAAAGATCTATTTATAAATATAATACTAAAAAGCAACATGGCAGGTATTATTACAATGTTTTGTGGTATAACTGCTGCAAGTGCCAAACCTATCCCCTTATATCCATAAGTTGTCAATAAATATGAAAAGGTAAAACCCACCACATATCCCTTCAAAAGATTGGCTAAAAGAACAACAATAAATCCAAAAAGAAATATGCCAAAAATACCGATTACTCCAAAAAGAAAAATATTGTTTTTCAAAGAGAAGAAAAAGATCTTTCTGTAGTCAATAGCTTTTTCTCCTATTGAAGAAACAAATGTTATAAAATAATTATTTAATCCTATTCTGCTGTCACTTCCCATATATTTTACTGAGTAAGCACCTAAAACTATACCTATGGAAAAAAATAAGAATGTTATCAGATAGGCTGCTTTATTGTTTCGTATATTATCTTCAATAATATTTCTTATATCTACCATATTACACCGTCCCCCTTGTTACCATTATTATTTTTATGATAAATCATCCGCATTTATTCTATTTCTATATAAATGAAAAAATACAGATCCTTAAAGAATCTGTATTTTTTCATGAATTTATATCATTGTGTATAATAATGCTGCCAGTGTCTTACTGTCCTTTATTATTCCCTGTTTTATCATTTCTTTTAATTCATCAATGAAGTATTCCCTGACATTAATAAATTCATCCTCATCGCCTTGTTTGATTCCTTTTTTTAGATCTTTTGCTGAGTAAATATACAGATATTCATCGCAAAAACCAGGCGCAGTAGCAATCTTACCAAGGAAAGTCATATTATCAGATTTGTATCCTGTCTCTTCTTCCAATTCCCTTATTGCAGTTTCTAGAGGATTCTCTCCATTATCTATTTTTCCTGCGGGAATTTCTAAAGTTACTTCATCTAATGCTTTCCTGTATTGTTCTGCCAAAAGAACTTTATTTTCTTCTGTGTACGCAAGAATAGCAACTCCTCCTGGATGTCTCAAAACGTCTCTTGAACTTACGTTTCCATCCGGAAGCAATACTTCCAGATTTTCATATACAAGAAAATTTCCCCTATGGATTAAAGTAGTTCTTATTGTTTTTTCTTCTAGATTCATAAAGCTCTCCCCTGCCAAATAGTCATTCTATAGGGGAACTTTGGTTCGGGCATGTATAATTCAATAGTTTCAGTTGGTCCCCTATATAGAATTCCTATACTAAACGCTAAATTATTTTATTTTTATCAATCATTATTTTATCATGTATTTTGTTGAAATAATATATTCTTTCTGATTTTGTGCCGTTTCAGGTCTTCCCCGTCCCGGCTGGGCTCCTGCAGACACATAAAGATTATCATTCTTTATGCCCGTCCTTAAGATTGGGGAACACAACTTACCCTGCACCCATTGCTTTTTTTATCGTATAGGAAAGAATATACTTTCCTATATGATAAAAAACTTGAGTGTAAATATTATATTTTACACTCAAGTATTCTGCTATTATATAAAAAATTCCCAAGGCCATTATGAGCCGTCGATTTTTTTCTCACATCTGCCTTTCTGAACGTATGTGAGGAAAATCTGGCAGGCGACTATTTTTATTTTTTACCCTTTAGAGACTGTACCTAGACTAAGTATAAATCGCATATACTTTAAGTTATCCACGACTTGAAAATTATACAATCTCCTAAAAGAGTAAAAAATAGAAAATCAATTATTTGATTTTCTTAAAATAATTTTCGTATTTTCCCTGGTAACAAGTTTTGCATCATTCTCGTCAGTGATGTATTGGTCGATTCCAAACCCTGTTATTTCAAGATCATACCATCCTTCTTCACCTGCAATATTTATCAGGCAGTCCTCTGCATTAATTTTAAAGTTAGCGCCAGATTTGTTATTAATATGATTCAGGCCTTCAAACTCAACAAATATATCCCTGTTTTTCCTGTTTTTGTTACACTTAATCTCATAAATATTTTTATCATTTGCTTCTTTTAGAATACTTTCATCAAAATAAGTCAGTCCAATTTTCATAAAGTCAAACTTGTACTTAATATTATCATCAGATAATGGTGATATTTCACCATCTAATCCAATTATTTTGAATATTCTTAACGGTTTTCCTGATTCCATATTATTACCACCTCTTTATACCTTGTTATTACTGTCAATAGTTCACCCTGCTGCTTTCTGCTTAATTCACCTCCGATACAATAAATTGATTATATTTAAATAATAGGTTTACCCATTGGCCTTTATCTAAAATATGTATTCATGAACTATTGATTATACTTCTGTATATACATTATCATACTTTCCAATTAATTTCCATATATTTTATTACTTTTTTTTGTAAATAACAGAGTGCCTCTATAATAGAAGGCACTCTTATTATAATAAATTAATCGTGCAAATATTTCCCCGCAACTAATAATTCAAGTTTATTATCGCTGAATCGTAAAGTATCTAGCTTTATTTTCCCCTCATTTTCAAGTTCCATTAATTCCTTTGCATTTTCTTCTTGTTCCACCTTAGAAGCTAGTCCGAAAAAAAAGTTTTCATCTCCCGTTCTTTCAACGTGTGTTTTGATTTTCTCTAACCACCTTTTACTCATTTTTTTAATTCCCCCCTGTTTTTAATTATTACTTTATCCATTATTTGTAATATTCTCCACAAATAAGAAATTTCCTTCTGTATTTTAAAATTTTTTATCCCTGATTATGATTATTTTCTTAGGATTATTAATAAAACAAAAACCTTCTATATTCATATTCCTACAAACATAGAAGGTTTCCCTTTTTCTTCATAATAACAAAATGTTTAGCTGACTTTATTCTTAAGTCTTAACTTATCAGCCACCATAGCGATAAATTCACTGTTTGTTGGCTTGCCTTTATCATTGTGTATTGTATATCCGAATAACCTGTTGATGGTTTCCACTTGCCCTCGTCCCCAAGCCACTTCAATAGCATGTCTGATTGCTCTTTCAACCCTTGAAGCTGTTGTATTGTAATTTTTTGCTATTGCAGGATATAATTCCTTAGTAACTGCAGATAACAATTCCATATCATTAACAACCATTGTTATGGCTTCTCTCAAATACATATATCCTTTAATGTGGGCAGGAACACCAATTTCATGTATTATGCTTGTTATCTCAGTTTCTAAATCGATAGGATCCTTTCTGGTTTCAGTTTTCACTTCAGCTTTTGATCCAGACTTGAACTCAACTCTTTCCCCATTCTCAGCTTCATCATTTTCAATTTGAGGCATCCTTTTTCTGGTATCTTCATTGGATATGGTGTTATTAAACATCTGTCTTATCCTCTTAGTGAATACATCCATATCAAAAGGCTTAACTACATAATAATCAGCACCTAAAGAAATTGCCCTTTGTGTAATCTTATCCTGTCCTACTGCACTTAATACTATAATTCTAGGTGCAGGATCAAGATCCATAGAACTTAAACGTTCAAGAACTCCAAGTCCATCTAAATGAGGCATTATAATATCTAAAACAACCAAATCAGGTTTTTTTTCTTGAATAAGTTCAAGCGCCTCTATTCCATCCTTAGCTATACCCGTAACTATAATATCTCTTTGATTTAACAGATAATCATTTAAAATATTGCAGAATTCTTTATTATCATCTGCTATTAAAACTGAAATTTTTGAATTTTGCATAACGTTCTTCCTTTCACTATTATACCATATTTTTACAATTATAAATATTCGACAAAAGTATTTTCTTTCCTTCTAAAATTTATAATAAATTTTATTTTTTTGATTATATACTTTCTCATTATTAAATTATAACATATATACAACATTTTTTTGTACATTTTCTTAAAATTATGCAAAAAGCCTTTCTTTGTTTAAAAGAAAGGCTTTTTATCAAGATTGATTATATTTGATTCCTGAAGCATCCATTCAATATAAATTCCATAGCCTACTTCTGGATTATTTACCATAACATGAGTAACCGCTCCCACTATCTTTTCATTTTGAATAATTGGAGAACCGCTCATTCCCTGAACAATTCCACCAGTTTTCTTAAGCAATCTTTCATCTGTAACTTTTATTATCATACTTTTGGGTCCTGGCTTATCTTGAATTAAGAGTTTGTTTATTTCTATATCGTAATACTGGGGACCATTTTCATCTATTGTAGTGATTATTTGAGCTTTTCCCTCTTTTATATCATTTTTCAAAGCAATTCCTACAGGCTTATTGTTTATATATTGGTTTTTCTCTTTCAGTTCTCCAAATACACCACAAAAAGTATTTTTTGTTATATTGCCTATAGGTGTATTTTCATCTATAAATATTCCTCTTAATTCACCGGGTGATCCTTTTTCACTTTTCCTGAGATTTAATATGGATGATTTTAATATGCTTCCGCTTTTAATGTCAATGATTGAATTTGTATCCCCGTCTACAATCCCATGACCTAATGCTCCGTATTGATTGCTTTTTTTATCATAAAATGTCAATGTTCCCACACCAGCAGTAGAATCTCTTACCCATAAACCAATTTTGTACTTATTATCAGATATCGATTTGACTCTTGTTACTGATTTATTTATTTTTTGTCCGGACTTGGTAATTTCAATATTTAAATTATTTGTTTGACTGTTGTTTACTTTTCTGATAAGATCTTGCGAATCTTCTATTTCTTCATTGTTTATCTTCAGCAATACATCCCCGATTTCTATTCCTTGTTCTTTTGAAGGTGACGAAACCGCGCTTCCCTCAACTTCAATATCAGAATATCCTACAACTAAAACTCCTTTTGATGATAGCTTTATGCCAATGGGAACTCCTCCTGGATATACCTGAATTTTTTGTATTTCCTTTGAAGTCATTTTTCCAATAGCGGAGTCTTTTTGCGCAACCCCTTTTGTTTCCATCATTTCGTTGCCATATAAAGGGAGAGATGCCATCTCAAATTTGCTTAAAGAATTTCTTATTGATATGCTGTCAGACATACTCATCAAATTCAAGTTAATAATCAATAGAAGTAATAAAGGAGTTAAAATAAATTTAAACAAAGTTTTTTCACGGTTTTTCATCATTTATCCTCCTTTCGCCTCTACTCTTACATTTCCCTTGAATAGATTACAATATGCTGTGATAAGATTGTTATATAGTCAAAAAAATTATATATATCCCTTAATTTTTCTAAAAATAAAACTGATAACATTTGTCATCAGTTTTATTTTGGCTATTTTTGCTAATTTTATTCATTTTTCATTTTTTCTTTTAAAATATTCGCCATTTCAATCATTTCTTTTGAATGTGCCATTGTGGTCTCTGTAATTTCTGCAGCACCTATCATCTTGGCAATTTCACTTATTTTTTCATCTTTATTCAGAATCTTGATTCTAGAATATGTTTTTCCCTTATGCTCATCTTTTGTAATATAAAAATGATTATCTGATAAACATGCTATCTGAGGAAGATGTGTTATACATAACACCTGATGTTTCAATGATATTTCATATATTTTTTCTCCCACAGCCTGTGCAATCCTTCCGCTTATTCCAGTATCAATTTCATCAAAAATTATTGTTTCAATATTATCTTTTTCAACAAACACGGCCTTTAAAGCCAGCATTATCCTTGATAATTCTCCCCCTGAAACAACTTTATCCAAAAGCTTCAATGGTTCTCCCACATTTGCAGATATTAAAAATGTAACAACATCTTTACCTTTGCTGTTGAAATTCTTATCTTCCTCTATAGATATTTTAAACGTACATTTTTCCAACCCTAGAAACTTCAACTCTTCATATATTTTGTTCTCTAAAAAACCTGCGTATTCAATTCTTTTTTCCCTAATTTCTGCAGAAATATTTTCAAGCCTTGATAGAACTTCATTATTTCGATTTTCTAAAAATCTGACCTTCTCTTCAATATTTATCATATCATGATATTGATTTCTTATTTTGTCATAGTATTTAAGTACCTCTTCTATTGAGGATCCGTATTTTTTCTTATATCCGGCTATCTTATACAGTCTTTCATTTATATCTGAAAGTTCCTGTTCATCGTAGCTTACACTTTCAATTATTCTGCTGATTTCTCTTGCACTTTCTTCCAGTAAATAATAGGCTTCGTTAACATTTTCATTCAATTCCTTAACTTTCGAAATATGTTTTTCTATATTGGAAAGTTCCTGAGCAACATAGCTTAAATCATCCAATATTGAATTTCCCTCTGATTTTTCCTTTAACATTTTAAAAGACACATTTAAGGCTTTAGTTATTTTTTCAGAGTTTGATAATATACTAAGCTTATCTCTAAGCTCTTCCTCTTCATTTTCTTTTAAGTTACCCTCTTCTATATCTTTAATCTGATATTTAAGATAATCCATTAACTTATCTTTATCCTCAACTCCTGTAAGCCTTTTTATTTCATTTTCAATTTCCAGACTTTCAGTTCTAAATTCCTGATACTTTCCTATTAATGCCCTGAAACTTTCATCTCCGAAACTGTCCAAATAAACAATATGTTTATTTCTGTCCAACAAATTTTGATTTTCATGTTGTCCATGAATATCAATGATTTTTTCAGAGATTTTTTTTAAGTTTGAAAGAATTATACTTTTCCCATTTACTTTTGTTATGCTTCTTCCGTTTGTAAAATATTCTCTTGAAACAATAATTACTTCGTTAACATCTATGTCATGTTTTAAAAGCAGTTCATTCACTTTCTGACCTTCAATAGAAAAAATTGCTTCAACATATGCCTTATCTTCTCCTGTACGTATAATATCCTTACTAAATTTTCCGCCTAAAACAAAGTTTATAGCATCAATAAGAATAGATTTACCAGCTCCTGTTTCCCCGGAAATTATATTGAATCCTCTGGAAAAGTCCACCGTCATTTTTTCAATTAATGCAAAATTTTTTATATTTAATTGTAACAGCATTTTATACCACCTGAATTTTACTCATTAATAAGCTTTCTGAGACCCGACACTATTTCCTCAGCACCCTCAATGGTTCTTACCAGAATAAAGACTGTATTGTCCCCCGCAATTGTGCCTGCGATATCCTGAAAATCCATTGTATCTAATGCTTCTGCAGCTGCATTTGCTGAACCGGAAATAGTCTTTACAACAACAAACTTATCCACGTTTTCAACATGTAAAATTGAATTTTTTAATATTGACGTAAGCTTATCTGCTAATGTATTTCTATCATTAGCAGTAACAACATATTTATATTTTCCTGAAGTACCTTGAACCTTTATCAATTTTAATAATTTAATATCCCTTGATACTGTTGCCTGAGTAACATCAAATCCAGCTGATTTTAATGCCTCTGCCAATTCCTCCTGGGTTTCTATATCTGTTTTCATAATAATTTCTAATATTTTTTGATGCCTGTTAGATTTCATCACTATCACCCTCGTAATAATTATTAGTGTTCAAAAGTTTGGTTTTAAGTACTTTGAAATAATCGTAGTCATTAAATAAAAGCAGCCTGCAGTTGCTTGGAGCTTTTTTCACCTTAACAATCTGTTCTTTTTCTAATTTAATAGCTTTCTGACCATCTATTGAAAGAAAGATTTCTTCATCATAACTTTCACTTAAAATTGTTATTTCTGAATTGCTTTCAAGAATAATAGGATGCATGTTTTTTGTATGCGGGCATATAGGAGTCAACAGTATCAAATCCAAAGTTGGGAAAATCAACGGACCGCCTGCTGAAAAAGAGTATGCGGAAGAACCTGTCGGGGATGCTACAATAATCCCATCTCCCTTAAAGGAAGTAAATTCAGCTCCATCAACAAATATGGTAAATCTAGCCATCCTGGAAAGTGTTCCTCTGGCTATTACCAAATCATTTAAAGCAATTCTTGTAAATTCTTCTCCGTCTTTCAGGATTTTTCCCTTCAGCATAATCCTCTCCTGGATGAAATAGTCCTTTTTCTTAAGTTTATCTATGATACTATCTAATTCAGTAATATCTGCAGATGTAAGAAATCCAAGATTCCCTATGTTAATCCCTATTATGGGACAATTGATATATCCGTTTAATCTTCTTGCTGCCCCAATAAGGGTCCCATCGCCGCCTAATACAACCAGCAGATCAATATCTCCATCTAACTTTTCCATAAGATTCTCTGAATTATATGCCACCTGCAAAAGACTGTTTTCAAAAGCATTATTCAATTTTGTCACTACCTGAGACAATATTTTCCCATTTTTATCTTTTGAAGGATTAATAATTACCCCTATTTTTTTCATACATTCTCCAATCCATCAGCTATAACTCACCATGAGCCATATCTACAACTTGCCTTATTTTTTCAATACTAAATTGGCTTATTATATCTGCATTTTTTGTAAAATAAATTAAAAACTCCATATTTCCTTCAGGTCCTTTTATTGGTGAAAAGCTTAAATCCAGTATATTTAAATTCTCATTACTCAAATATTCTGCAATAGACAATATAACTTCTTCATGAACAATTTTCTCTCTTACAACTCCCTTTTTGCCAACCTTATCTCTTCCAGCTTCAAACTGCGGCTTTATCAGTGCTATTACAGACCCGTCATCTTTAAGTAAAGATATCACTGCAGGCATTATTTTTTTCAGGGAAATAAATGAAACATCGATTGACGCAAAATCTGCTTTTTCACCTAAGTCTTCAGGGGTTACATATCTGATATTGGTCCTTTCCATACATACAACCCTTGGATCAGTCCTTAATTTCCATGCAAATTGTCCGTAACCTACATCAATTGAAAATACCTTCAAAGCACCATTTTGAAGCATACAATCTGTAAAACCTCCCGTAGAAGCTCCGATATCTAAACATACCTTGTCCTTAAGATCTATTGAAAATTCTTTCATGGCTTTTTCCAGTTTATACCCGCCTCTGCTTACATAGGGCATTTCCTGACCTTTAAATTCTATTTCAGCGTTAATCTTAACTTTTTCGCCACACTTATCTACTCTTCTTCCATCAATAAATATTTTACCGGCCATTATCTGAGCTTTAGCTTTTTCTCTTGATTCAAAAAAACCCTTTTCTACCAGCAAAACATCGAGTCTTTCTTTTTTATCAGCCATTGTTTACTCCTTACTGCATTTTATTGATTATTTTTTCCCTTATCCCTTCCGGGTCCATTTTATATGTCCTATATAAACTACTGAGATCTCCATGAGGTACAAATTCATCGTCATATCCAAGCATCACTACTTCATTTGATCCCTTCCTGCTGCATATGTAAGATTGAACAGCTTCCCCGAGTCCTCCTCTTAAAATATTATCTTCAATCGTAAAAATCATAATATTTTTTTCTATCAACTGGTCAATCAGCTCAAAATCTATTGGCTTTATAAATGCAGCATTTATTATTAACGGATTGTACCCATCCTTTTTCAGCAAATCCTTTGCCTCAATTGAGAATTCCACCATTTTCCCTGATGCAATCACAGCAAATCCTTCACCCTCTTCTAAAACTTCCCACATACCGGTAGAAAAGCTTATTAACGGCTTAAGGTTCTGTCTTGAGTCAGAACCTTTAGGATATCTTATTGCAACGGGACCTTTCTGATTTAATGCATATCTCATCATCGGAAGAATTTCTCCAGTACATTTAGGCGCCAATATTTTCATGTTAGGAATATGTGATAAAAAAGATACATCAAATATCCCCTGATGGGTTTCTCCGTCTTCTCCAACTAAACCAGCCCTGTCAACAGCAAATATTACAGGAAGATTCTGAATACATACATCATGAAGAACCTGGTCATATGCTCGCTGAAGGAAAGTTGAATACACAGCAAATACAGGTTTCAACCCCTCTTTTGCCATTCCTGCTGCCAATGTAACTGCATGTTCTTCTGCAATTCCTACATCAAAAAACCTGTCCGGATATACTTTTGAATAATCTTTTAAACCTGTTCCATCCGGCATTGCTGCAGTAATAGCTACTAAATCATTTCTTTCCTCAGATAATTTTAGCATTGCTTCACCAAAAGCTTTGGAATATGTCACAGCTTTCGATGCTTTAACTTCACCATTTCCTAAATTGAATGGTCCGATTCCATGGAACTTATTTGGGTTTTCCTCAGCAAGTTCATATCCTTTCCCTTTTTGAGTAATAGTATGTATTACAACAGGTGTATCTAATTCCTTTGCTTTTGAAATCATTAAACTCAATTCTTTAAGATCATGTCCATCTATTGGACCTAAGTACTTCCACCCCATATCTTCAAAAAGCATTGAGGGAACAATTAATTGTTTTATACTATCTTTTATTTTACCCAAAGAGTCTGCTATGGTATTCCCTAACTTTGAATTCCTCAATGTGTAGTTAATATCATTTTTAAGCCTATTATAGCCTGGTTCCGACCTGAGCATATTAAGGTAATGTGCTACCCCTCCTACGTTCTTTGATATGCTCATGCCATTATCATTTATAATAACGATAATATCAGTTTTTCTGTATCCAGCATCATTTAAGGCCTCCAAAGCCATTCCACCAGTTAATGCCCCATCTCCTATAACTGCTATAACCTTGTTTTTCTCTCCCTTGATATCCCTTGCTCTAGCCATTCCAAGAGCTGCAGAAATAGATGTAGAAGAATGTCCAGTATCAAAACAGTCATAGCTGCTTTCCCATGCTTTCGGGAAACCGCTGATACCATCAAATTTTCTTAATGTATGAAACCTATCTTTTCTTCCTGTGAGTATTTTGTAAACATAGGATTGATGCCCCACATCCCAAACAATTTTATCCTTGGTAAAATCGAAATTTCTGCACAAACTTAATGTAAGTTCCACAATTCCTAAATTGGAGGCTAAATGTCCTCCTGTTTCGGACACACTTTGTATTAAAAATCTTCTGATTTCTTTTGCCAGTTCTTTCAGATCATCCATGGACATATTCTCAATATCTTTAGGTTCCTTAATATCATCCAATAATTTAACCATATTATCATCCTTTAGATTAATTTTCTCTATTTAAAAGCAAAAAAGTAAGTTCTTTTAAGCTTGTTGTATTCACAGTCAGTAATTCAAGAGTCTCCAAACATTCTTCTGTTAAACTTTGACACATTCCAAGACATTGCTCTATGCCGTAAACAGTGACAAAGTTGGTCTTCTTGTTAGCTTCATCGCTATTCACTTTTTTCCCTAACTTTTCTGTAGAGCCTATAACATCTAAAACATCATCCATAATTTGAAAAGCTAAACCTAACTTTTCACCGAAGGTTCTAAGTAAATCAATATCGGCTTGCGGTGCACCTGCGAAAACTGCTCCGGAAAGTATTGATGCTTTTATCAGTTCACCGGTTTTCTTTTCATGCATGTATCTTAATTCATTTTCAGAGATTTCCTTATCTTCATTTATTATATCAACTACCTGACCTCCGATCATTCCTTCTGACCCTGATGACTTGAATATTATTCTTGACGCTTCCAATGCTTTAATCCCATTTTCCAGTGAAAAATCCATTAATATCTCTGAAGCTTCGTTCAATAACGCATCACCGGCCAAAATAGCTAAAGCTTCACCATACACCTTATGATTTGTAGGTTTTCCTCTTCTTAAATCATCATTATCCATTGCAGGCAGATCATCATGAATCAAGGAATATGTATGTATCATCTCCAATGCCAACGCTAAAGGAATTGCCTTCTCATAATCCTTTTTATACATGCTGTATGAAAGAATTGCCAGAATGGGCCTGATTCGCTTTCCACCTATATTTAAGCTATATTCCTGGGCATCGTATATGATTCTATTGAATCCGTTTCTTCCTTTAAAATAACTTTTCAATTCTTCATTAAAGTAATCTCTGATTATATCTATTTCCATAAGTTACTCCTTTGTATTATCCTCGCTATCTTCATTAATGACTCTAAGCTTCCCTTCCATAGCATCCAGAGTCAAATATAACTTATTAATTAATTTTACTCCTTCTTCATATATTTTCATAGACGTGGATATGTCCGACTGACTGCTTTCCAATTCCTCTATAATTCTTTCAAGCCTCTTTACCATTTCTTCATAAGTTTCCGATTTCTTAGCCATCTGATCACCTGCTCTATTCATTAATTAACTCAATCTGAACTTTTTTATAACCGTCTTTAAAATTGATTTTATATCTTCCTGATTCTAAATTTTCTTTAGAACTCACTACTTTTCCAAGTTCATTTTCAAGAATTACATATCCTCTGCTTAAAATATTCAATGGATTTTTTGCTTCCAAAATATTATTAAGCTTAGTTAAATTCTGTTTCTCAAAATTAATTTTCATAGTAATGCTTTTGTCAAGTGCATCCTTTAAATCCTCTAGTTCCCTATATCTGTTAACTATAAGATTTTGAGGTGAATTCATTTTTAAAATTTTCTCAAAATGAATTATGTCAGTTCTGGCTCTCCTGATCATCTCTCTCATAAGAATACCAATTTTGTCTTCTATATCCAATACTTTTTTATAATATTCTCCTTTTGGTACAGTAACCATTTCCGCAGCAGCTGATGGAGTTGCCGCCCTGAGGTCAGCAACAAAATCACATATTGTAAAATCAATTTCATGTCCTACTGCCGAAACAACTGGCATTTTTGATTTATATATTTCCTTGGCCAGTTCTTCATTATTGAATGCCCAAAGTTCCTCAATGGATCCTCCGCCTCTTCCAATAATTATTACATCAACTTTAACATTACATTTTCCATTAAAATATCTTAACCCCCGAATTAAAGATTCAGGCGCTCCTTCTCCTTGAACAATGGCAGGGAAAATCAGTATATCCACTGCACTGTTCCTTCTTTGCACTACATTTACAATGTCTTTAACAGCAGCACCGGTTTCTGAAGTAATTACCCCTATTGTTTTCACGTAGCTTGGTATCTTTTTCTTATGTTCTTCTGAAAACAGTCCTTCTTCCCTCAATTTATTTTTAAGATTTTCAAATTGAATGTGAAGATCTCCGATTCCTGCTTCCTCAGCTTCACGTATGTATAATTGATAATTTCCTTCTTTAACATAAGACGACAGCCTTGCCTTAACAATTATATTTTGTCCATCCTTCATCCTGAATAAATTTTTCACTGCATCGCTTTTGAACATAACGCAGTTGATCTTTGAAAACTCATCCTTTAAAGAAAAATATATATGCCCGGAAGAATGATATTTTAAATTTGATATTTCTCCCTTGACGGATAAATTATTTAAAATGAAATCATTATCGAATATTCTTTTAACATAATTATTTACATCAGTAACGCTCAAGGTTTTAATATTCATATTATTTTAATGCCTCACATGCATTTTTAATAAGCAAAGTTGTTGTCAAAGCACCTACCCCTCCAGGAACAGGAGTTACAAAAGATGCAGTGTCGATGACATCCTCAAAATCAACATCTCCTGTAATCTTACCATTAAATGAGGATGTTCCTACATCAATCACTACAGCACCTTCCTTGACAAATTCATTATTGACAAAGTTTGGTTTTCCCATTGCAACAACCAGAACATCAGCTGTTTTTGCTATAGCTTTTATATTTTCTGTTTTTGAATGACATACAGTAACTGTCATATCTTCATTCAGCAGCAATTGAAAAGCTGGTTTTCCCACTATATTACTTCTTCCTATAACAACAGCATTTTTGCCCTTTAAATTAATATTCAGAGATTTCAGAAGTGTAATTACGCTGTTAGGAGTACATGGAAGGAAACATTTTTCTCCCTTATAGAATCTTCCCATGGATTCATTAGTCAAACAATCTATATCTTTATCAGGGCATATAGATGAAGTTACTCTCTTTTCATCAATATGCTTTGGAAGCGGTAATTGAATAATTATTCCCTGAACGCTTTCATCTTTGTTCAGTCTTTCAATTAAAGATATAAGATCTTCCTGACTTATGCTTTCTTCAAGCAAAATCTTGTCAAAATCTGCTCCCAAAGCTAATGCTGCTTTTTCTTGAGCATTTTGATAATATATTGATCCCCCGTCATTTCCTACTAAAATTGATGCAATTTTAGGAACAGAAAGACCTTTTTCTTTTCTTTGTCTTATATATCCTGAGATTTCATCTTTTATCTCCTGTGCTATTTTTCTTCCATCTATTATATTTCCCATGCGTTCATCCTCCCTGAATATTATAATCCCTTATTTATACTGTCTAAAACTCCGTTAATAAATGACACCGATTTTTCATCTGAATATTCCTTTGTTAATTCCAAAGCCTCATTTATGGAAACTTTGTCGGGAATTTCTTCAATATAAAGCATTTCTGCTGTTGCGATTCTGAGAATTGATAAATTCACTTTAGATATTCTTTCAAGTTTCCATCCTCTTAAATGCGGCTGAATTTTTTTATCTATTTCATCTTTATGAGTTTTTATTAAATTCAAAAGTTCCAGAATATAAACCTTATCTAATTGGCTTATATCCCCCTCATAATTATCAATAAAGCTTTCATATATTTCCTCAGGGGTTTCTTTTGAAATCTCCATGCTGTAACAAAGCTCCATGGCTACTTTTCTTGATTTCTTTCTGTTCATAAGTACCTCCAACATATACTTTTATTATTGTCATATTTAAATTCTTTAAACACCATCATTATATTCTATCACATAGAAATGCCCTCTGAAAACCAGAGGGCACAAATTAATTATTTTTCTTTTTGTTCATCATCTTCTTTTGGCACAATTATATTATGAACACTTACATTAACACTCGATACTTTTAGTCCCGTCATAGCTTCAACTGTCTTCTTAACATTTTCCTGAACCTTTACAACTACCTCCGGTATTCTGATTCCGTAGGAAACGGCAATAAGCATATCAATCACAGCTTCCTCATTATCTACTGTCACTTTAACCCCTTTGCCTACATTCTTTTTCCCTTTTTGGAAAATAGCTATTGAGGCCATATTGGATGTGTACTCATAAACACCATTTATTTCAGAAGCTGCAATTCCAGCAATTACACTTACTACCTCGTCAGATATTCTTATTATACCCAAGCTTTCGTCTCTTACCATTTCTTCCATGCTTAATACCCTCCCGTATACTCTAATGCTTTCATCATATGATAATTATATCAAAATAAAAATATCAATACAACGTTATTGCTTAACTTCTATGGTGACATCCTTAATTTTGGAAATATTTATTACATCTGCAAGAATTTCATTAGCCTGTTTTTGAGATAATTCGCTGCTGCTTTTTATAGTAACCTTTACTTTGTCTCCATCAATCCTGCAAAGCGCGTCCTCAAATCCCTTACTCTTTATATCCAATTCTATTTTTGAAGCATAATTTTTAGTCATTGCAAGTGTGCTTAACTCTTTTGTTGCTTCTTCTTTCTGCTCTTTTGAAGTATTAGGGTTGTCTATAATTTTGTTAAGTGAATCCTGCGCAGTTGCGTCAATTTGTTCTATCTCATTTCTTTGATCGTAAAAATAATCTTTGGCTGCCGTGCTGTCACTTTCTTCATTTGTGTTTATTGCAGGATTTAAGGTTCCTGAAGCATCGGGTAATGAACCATTAACTTTTGCAGCTAAAACGCCTACACATACTATCAAAGCCAAAAGGGTAAAAATAATCCCAAATTGTTTTTTTGTCATTTTATTCTCCTCCCATCTATTTTCTATAAAATTATATGCCCCTATTTCATTGGATATACATTTATCTTATCCATAGAAATATCGTACAGTCCTGAACAAGCTTTTGCTATATCATATTTCACCCTTGAGCTTTCAGCTCCCTGTGCTGTCACAATAATTCCTGTGATTTTGGGCTTTTCTGTCTTGATTATCAATGGGTCATTTCCGTTATTTGTCATCACAACTTTACTATTATTATTTTGTTGATTTGTTACTCTTTCTCCTGAATTGTTATCCTTCTCCTGGGTAACGGTGCTTTGATCAGTAACATCCATTGCAGGAACTTTTGATTCGCTGCTTTCAAAATACATCATGACCTCTACTTCGCCTACACCTTTAATATTCTGTAATATGTTCTTTAATGATTCTTTTTGTTGATCCTCATAGCTCATATTTGCAGTTTCCGTATTTTGTAATGCATTTGAGCTGGTGTCCGAATAGGTACTTCCTGCGGTATTTTGTATTGAGCCTCCTTTATTGAAAAAACTTAAAACAATCAGTGCAAACACTGCGATTATTGCTACTGCAATAACGTTCATTATCTTTGGATCATTAATTATTAAGTGTATTTTTTTCTTAAAATCCTCCTTATTCATATTTACCTCCTTACTACTTTAGGAATACTTTTACTTTATCTTTTGTTACTTGAAATTCATCGCTTATAA
Source organism: Clostridiaceae bacterium (assembly GCA_040217795.1). Taxonomy (GTDB): domain Bacteria; phylum Bacillota; class Clostridia; order Clostridiales; family Clostridiaceae; genus Clostridium_T. Next base: position 76,776 of record JBEHWK010000003.1, on the reverse strand, counting down.
TACTTTTTATTTCCTCCTTCTCCTTAATTTGCGCCTCTTGTCTTCCATCCTTAAAATCAATATCAACTTCATCGACAGATTTAACCTTTTTTGAAGAAACAAATATATTTATGTTCACTATTTCCAGACTGTATTTTTCTAAATCAATATCCCCCTTAAACTCACTGCTGAAGTCAAAATCCTTAAATTTGCTTTTCAAGACTGCATTAGCATTCTCCTGAAGATTTTCTATAATCCTTATTTTTGTTTCTGTATTTGAATATGATACACCTCCATTTGCTGTGGTAAAATCACTGCTTTGGAGTTCTACCTCATTATTGATTATCTGACTGATAAAACTCTCAGAATCATCCCCGAAAATTTGCAGAATAGGTTTCAGCATTGCAATAATCAGGATTATGCCTAAAGCAAATCTCACATACTTTTTAAAGGAATCTTTCACTATCAGCATTTCTCCAGCAGTAATAAAAATAAGGGTAAAGGATATACTAATGACCCATTGTTTAATATATTCCATCCTATCCTCCTATAACAAATCTGCCTGCTGCAGCCATTATGGACACCATTACAAAAAACATCAAAGACAATGAAAGTATGCATGAGATTATCATTACAACAAACTCGCCAACCGATGAAATACAGCTTGTGATTCTGCTGTCACAAATAGGTTCAACTAAAGATGCAGACAGTTTAAACATTATAGACACCATAAGAAGCTTAATTATTGGGATTGATACTATAAAGATAACAATCATCAATCCCAGGATAGATATTGCATTCTTAAGCAATATTGCGTATCCTGCCACAGAAGCTATTGCATCTGAAAAAGCTTTTCCTACAATAGGAACAAAATTGTCCACCGCAAATTTTGCTGTTTTTAATGTCACTGCATCTATAGTTGCAGCAGCAATGCCTCTTATTGTAAGAAGTCCGATGAATATAGTAACCAGGATGCCCTGACACCATAAAGTCACTTGTTTAAACAATTTGCATATATTATTTATCTTGTGCTCCTTGGATAAATTATTTACAAGATTAAGAACAAAACTCATCAGTATCATAGGAATAATAAAATTCACATATATTCTTGGTGCTATAGTCACCGCCCCCATCAATACCGGATCTATTGATGCAGCTTCTACAACTCCGCCTACAGAAGCGATCATAAGCACTAAAACCGGTATCAATGCCATCATGAAATCAGTAAGACTTTGTATCGTTGTCTTTGCTAGTTCTATTGTGATAAGAACGCTTTTTGAAATAATAATAATGAGTATTGCGTAGCATGCATAAAAAGCAATATCCCCATGAGTTCCTTTAAATGCATCCTGCAGATTTCTGAGAAGCGAGCATATTATCGCTATTACTATAATGGATACCATCAGCTGCAAAACACTTCTTATTTCTTTAAAAGAAGCGCTTAACAATGCCTTTGCCACTTGTGAAAATGATATGTTCCCCTTCCCTTCCTTTAAAACAGATTTTATATAGCTTGTCACATCCAACTGGTTCATAAGTTCACTGTCACTCTTCATTTTAGTAACGTAATCATATAGCTGCTGAACACTGTTGTTTTGTTCTAATCTCTCTAAAACACCAGATTGTTCATCTGCCTTAACAGGTAAACTGAATAAAATATTTATAAAAATACTAATTATTAAGATTCTTTTAAAGTGTTTCATACTCTTCTCCTACATTATTTTTAATATTGCATCTAAAACCCCCATCAGCATAGGCATAGCTATAACCATTATTAATATCTTTGCAGCCACTTCAATTCTTGAAGCTATTCCTGCAGCTCCAGCTTCACTGCATACTTCTATTGCAAAGGAAGCTAAATAGGTAATTCCCACTATTTTCAAAACAAGCGTTATATAAAATGTATCTATATTAGATTTCGTTGAAATTTCCTTAAAAAAACTCAATACCTGAGCTAATGGGCTCATGAGATACAATAAAATAACAACTCCGCTGACTAAAGATATTAAAACTGCAATATTCTGTTTCGTATCCTTAAAATATATAAACAGAAAAAGTGTAATTAATGAAAATGATACTATTTTTATAATTTCCATTATTCCTCCTAAAACATGAACATTGTTTTGATTGAATCAAACAACTTTGCTATCAGGTTCACTATCATCAGCAATATTATTACAGATCCTGCAATATTGGTCAGAGTTGATATATCTTCTTTTCCAGAGGACTTAAGCACTTTCTCCAAAATAACAATCAACAAGCCAGCCGCTCCTATTTTAAACAACATACTGATATCTAACATTTCAACCTCCTGCTCATATTAATAATATTATTATTGCAGCGCCTAAGCTAATACCTAAACACTTATACATCTTACAATTCTTGTTTTTAAGGTCCTTTGCCTCATTGATTTGTTCTTTAATATTTGATAGAAAAAGTGAGAATATTTTTTCTTGTCCAAAAATCCCGGATACTCCTAAGGACTTAGAAAAGTTTAGAATTATATCTATGTCTGAATTCTTAAGATACAATTGATTTTTATATAATTCCAAAGATTTTGTAAAAGCTTCGTGCACATCATCAACATTATTCTCCCTCAAATCCTTTGAAATCATAAGAAAAACATCCCTCCATACCCCGGTTTCTTTTGCACTTGTTGCCTCAATAGCTTCCGGCAATGGTGTATTTACATATAAAACTTGATTTTCCATAAATATTATTAATTTCTGCAGTTCTTTAAGGTTTTCATACCTTTTTATAAAAACTTGAGAAAAACTGAAGCCAAGATATGTGGAACTGATAAATATTCCTATAAATAAAATAACCTTAATCAACTCAAGCATTCCCTTCTATCTTTTTTATGTTTTCTATAGTTCCTGGTCCTTTTCTGTTGCTTAACTCAACCACTCTTTTAATGATTTTATTCTCCAGCAACCCTTGAAAAACTTTTCTGTTATACAAATCATCTATATCATAACCATGTATTGATGTTATAATATTAACCCCTGAATTATACGCTGTAATCAATGCATGAATATCTCTGTCCGATCCGATTTCATCACAAATTACCACCTCTGGTGACATGCTTCTTATAGCCATTAACATACCTTCACACTTTATACAGTTATCATAAACATCAGTCCTTATTCCAACATCCATTTGAGGTATTCCCTCAAATGATCCTGCAATTTCGCTGCGCTCATCAATTATGGCAACCTTTTTCCCTGAAATCCTCCTGTTAATCATTCCCGTGGATAGGTTCCTTGCAATATCCCTTAATAAAGTTGTTTTGCCGCACTTTGGGGGCGAAATGATAATAGTATTCTGAACCCTGTCATTTTCTGTTATCAGTGGTATTAAATCATCTGATATTCCAATAATCTCTTTAGTTATTCTTATATTTACAGAAGATATATTTCTTAGAGTTTTTACATTTGCATTATCTATTACCCATTCACCGGTAATACCTATCCTGTGTCCACCACTAACTGTTATGAATCCTTGTCTCATATCATCCTCAAAAGCATAAAATGAATAGTTTGACACTCTTTTAGCAACTGATTTTATATCCTCAAGTCTGCACCTGTATTTTGTAACAATCTCCCCACTATCAGTAATTATAATCAATGGCAATTCGGCTCTCATTCTTATTTCCTGAATTTCTTCCATCTTAACCTTTGAAATATTATCCAGGATGACCTTTGGCAATATTCCTAAAATTGAACTATATTTGTTCATTATATCCCCTCCGCTTACTATAAATATTATTTAGAGAACCCAAAAAATATAACTACATAAATATAATATGTAAACAAAAAAAAGAAGCCTCTATAAAGGCTTCTTGGAAAACACAATATTTTATATTATTTAATTTTTTCTCCACAAAAAGGACATGGAATAGAGACACCAGATTCAATGGCACTGCTTTCAATAAAAATAGGCTTATTGCATTGAGGACATGTAACTTCCTTGAAATCATCATCTATATCTTGTAAATCTTCAATAGATACTTCTTCAAACAAATCTTCCTGAATTTCTGAAATATCATTATCCAAAAATTCTACATTTTCCTGTATTGTTTCAACATTAACCTGAATTTCCTCAATTTTATCGTTTAAATCCTCAATTAATGACAGCAAAGATCTTATAATATCCTTATTTTCTGAATCCCTTAATGATTCAACTGCTTCTTGAATTTTGTGAACTTCATTTTTAAAATCCATTTTTGCACTTCCTTTTAACTATAATAAAAGTGCTAAGTCAAGTGAATGACTTAGCCTTGCAAACATTAAACTCTTTCCATGTAATCCCCTGTTCTTGTGTCAATTCTGATAACATCTCCTTCATTGACAAACATAGGAACCATTACAGTTGCACCAGTCTCTACTACAGCTTGTTTTAATGAATTTGTTGCTGTATTTCCCTTTACGCCTGGTTCTGTTTCAGTTATAGCTAATTCAACAAAGTTTGGTGCTTCAACAGAGAAAGCTTCCCCTTTGTAAAATTTAATAACAGCAAACATGTTTTCTTTTAAATATTTTATTGCTTCCTCAACTTTTTCATAGTTAAGAGGAATTTGTTCAAAAGTTTCCTGATCCATGAAGTAATATAACTCACCATCAGAATATAAGTATTGCATTTCTTTTCTTTCAATTACAGCTTCCTGGAATTTTTCAGTTGGGTTAAAAGTTTTGTCCTGTACCCCTCCTGCTATTACGTTTCTTAACTTAGTTCTTACAAAAGCCGCACCTTTACCTGGTTTTACATGTAAGAAATCCACAACATTATAAACTTGTCCATCATATTCAAAAGTAGTGCCTTTTCTTAAATCACTTGCTGAAATCATTAAGTATCCCTCCAAATTGTATTAATCATTATATATTATAACCCTTAACTTGAAAATAATACTTTCATATATCCTCCATAAGGGCTATATAGTCTTTTTTTACACACCACTGATATTTTATCAAAAGTATTGATTAAATGCAAACAAATTAACTAAGTTATTCATATTTATCTATTATAAGTATATTCCACATATGATGAAAATTCAACTGCAGCTGATAGAATCCAATCAGTTTCTGATTTTTCAATTTTTAGATTATTAATTTTATTAATGAATCTATTTGAATTGAATTCCCTCACCATACTAAGAATTTCTTCCTCAGTTCCTGAATAAACGATATCAAATGATATTCTACTGTCTGACTTGCTCTCTTTCAATATCTTGATATTTTTAAAATCCCTTAATGTATCCAATGAGCTTTCATGGGTAGTCCGGACCTCATTTTTTTTAACCGAATCTTTTTCTTCATTAATATTTATACAAAAACTTTGTCCTAATAAAACAAATAATAATATTACCAATTTAATTATTAACAGCCTATTCATCAATATTCTCCTCTTATTTCAATGCAACTGTCAGAATAGTCTATTGTTTTTATTGATATTTTCCCAGCTTCATCTGCCCTTATTATTGATTCAATAGATGGGTCAGAATAATCATTTTTAAGTATCTTCATATAAAAATTATTATTTTCCGCACTAAAGGATATGTTTTGACTTTTTGAAATATCTAACAGATATTTAATCTTTTCTTCATTAATTATCTTTATTTTTTTATCATTCCTTACTTCCATATCATTTCTTGATGTATATATATATATGACTTTTTCAATAGAAAAAGGCATCAGTATAACATTGATAATCAACAGTATACTTATTATATTTTTGATTCTGCATTCACTTTTATTTTTCTCTTTTATGCTTATTTCTATCGGTATGTAGTTTTTATAGGCCTTCATCTTAACTCCTCATTCAGTTGATTAATTGAATTACTAGAAATCATATTGGTTTCACCTTCAAATATCACCGAAAAATTCTTGTCAATCAGGTTCTCTTTTTTGTATTCTCTTAAAGCAGTCTTAAAAGATTCAATCTTAATTTCAGTATATTTTCTTGTAAAAACTAAATTTTTGTTAAATAATCCTAAAACCATCAACTTTCCTTTACTTATATAAAAAATTATTCCATTATTTCCTTTTATTTTCTTTTTATATTTATTTACAAGAAATACTTCATAGGGTATTACATGTTTAACTGTAGCATTTTCCACTATCTTATCCAGTAATGCTGGTTTTTCAACAGAATAAATTATAAGTAATTTGTTAGTTTTATCAAAAATATGATGAAACAATTTATCTTGAGCAATAAAGAAATTTTTATTTATTATATTTTCCAGAGCCTTTCTGCTTGGTTCTTTCAGTGCTTCCATTCTAGTAATTGCCATTGTTTGGTCTTTAATGATGATTTTAACCCAACCTTTTATTAGTCTTTCATACTTCTCATTTTCAAATAAACTATAAATCAGCTTTTCTTTTGTAAATATTATCTTATCCCTCTCTAAAATAATTTCTTTTATGAAAAACATATTAAATAACTCCTTCATAATAACTTGTTCTATGTACAACAATTTCACCTTCAGAATACTCATAGTCAAATCTATATTTTATTTTAAATGTTTCAAATTTTTTTATATAAATTATTTTATCTTCATTACTATCGAAATAAACCTTGTTTTCTCCGTCTATCATTTCGATGGAGTGACCTATAAGATAATTTTTAATATCTTCTTTCCTGTAGATTGTGTTTTTATCAATTTTTAAAATAAACCCGTTCAATAAACCATAATCATTTTCACAAAAGTGCTTTTTATAGTATTCTTTATACGGATATAAATTTTCTTTAGCTATATTTGCTGAAGTAAATTTATATATTGAAGTTAAAACAAACATTGTTGCCATAATGTAAACAGGTAAAAATAAAGAAATTTGACCTTTTCTATATTGTGAATATCTCTTCATAAGACTTATCCTTGATTTTAACAAAAAAGTAAATAATCCTACCCTTTTGTATGAACTTTACCTCCTTTACATCTCTCAGTATCCTGTTTACCGTTATCAAGTTTCCATCGGAATAATAATATATTCCCAAGGAATCCGCATCATATATCCCTATTTCCGCACATTTATTCAATGTACTGTAATATATCTTCAATCTGTTGTTCTGTATCTCCCAGCTTTTCAACTGAGCTCTGTTCAATGTACTTTCTATGGCTATGATGCAATTAGAAAACCTGTCTCCTTCCAAGCTGTTTCTTGCATAATTTTCTTTATAAAACAAAGCATCAATAAATAATTTCATCATAAACCACAGAATTATTGCTGATATAAAAATATACATAGTAGTTTCAATTAAAGTGAACCCTTTTGTCCTGATAATTTTATGTTTTTTGATAAATATATTTCCTCCTTAATATTGGCAAAATTATACCTGCTGTTTATTAATTCCATCCTGAGCTTTATTATATTCTCCGAATAAATTTTCTGGATTTCCATATATTTTCCCTGATTTTTAATATTCACATCCATTAGGTTAATTATATCCCCCTGCATTATTTTAGAAATATCCAGGTTATCTGAATTTATATACCAAATATCATCGCTGTCTATCATTGACTTAAATTTACAATAATCACAGTTATAAATAAGTTCCCCTTTTATAGCCTTGAAAATTATACTGTCATGTCTTATTTCATTCCTGTAAGCATAAACCTTTTCTCCTTCTGAATAACATTTTATTGATATACAGGATAGAATCATGACAACACAAATAATTACAGGTATTTCTAAAACAACAAATCCTTTAAGCCTATTTGACATTTAAATATTCACTTCCTGCAGTTATTGACAATATTTCTCTTCTTTCATTTCCTTTATATGCTGATATAGTAGTTGAAATATTTATTTCTCCATCAGGATCAATTAAAAATGAAGTTTTTCCCGAATTGTACACAAAATAATACTCCTTTGGCAATTTATAATTTCTAATAAATACACCTTTGCTGTCATATAAATTTATTGAATTTTGAGTTATTGCAACTTTTGTATACTGGCTGACGTGCTTGCTTCTTAACTTTCCAAAGCAAAAAATGTCCTCAGTCAAAACCTTAATCTCTTCAAATTTCCTCTCTCTTAAAACCTTTATGCAAGGCTTTGAAAAACCCAGGAGGTAGCAGAAAACTATTGTGAGTATTGCCATTGAGCAGATTGTCTCTATCAATGTGAAGGCATCTTTTTTCATAGTTTGACTCCATCATATACTGGCAATAGAAAAATCATGAACAACCCTAGAATAAATGAACTTATAATCAGAATAAGCATTGGCTGAATTATACTGCTCAAAACTTCAGTATTTTCAGTAATTTGTTTTTCTTTTTCCTCCGCCAATAATTTTAGTCTTTCACTTAAAGTGCCTGTTTCTTCACCTATTTTTATGAATGATATGGAATAAAATGATATCCCATCCATTTTCTCCAGTGCTGAACTTAATTCAGTTCCATTTTTCAAGTTTTCATATATAAATAAAATTTTTTCCTTTATGATGGGAATATTAATTTCATTACAAAATTGTAAAATAGTATTTTGTACATTAACTCCGCTTTTAAAAATCAGCTCCAGTATTTCGATAATATAATACTCTATATATTGGCTGAATACCCTGATCTTCATTATATGTTTTATAAGGTAGTTTCTGAATGCCTTTATAAAAATAATATATGGAAGTATAAACACATAGGATATCACAAAGGCTGTAGCAACCAGAATATTTTTATCAAAACCATTTCTCAAAGCAATTACCTTTCCGGCAATCCCTTTTGGAACAATTCCCATTGATTCATATAACTCAGAAAACTGTGGCAAAAGAAAAATGAACATAACTGAAGCTGCAATAACAAGTAAAACTATCAAAATAACAGGATAAATAATAGCATTACTAGACTTTTTGGTAATATTATTAATATTTTTATAAAACTTTGCAAGTGATTGGAAAACATCCTGGAGATTCCCTGTATTTTCACCTATCAATATCATTTCTATGAATATTGCCGGAAACACTTTAGTCTCCTCCATTGATTTTGATATGCTGTTTCCTTTTTTAACACCATTCCTTATTTCTCTTATTATGCCTCTGTGATAAGAATTTTCCAGTGTTTGTTCAACTATTTCAAAAGCATCTGTTATTGGTATTCCACACCTTGTAACATCTCCTAAAGATTGAGCTAAAGATATCAACACTGAAAAATTTATTTTTTTCCGATTAAATACTGTCAATATTTTCACCTTCAATAAATGTTAAATATGTTTCAAGACTTATTTCCCCTTTTTTCAAATAATAAGAAAGCCTCGAGAAGAATTTATCAGTAAATCTTGTATTTGCTTCCCCCTTTAAATATGACCTTATATTATTCTTTTCCTGGCCTTTAATGATAAGTATGTCATATATAAGAAGCCGTCCTTCTATACCGGTGTAATTGCAATATTCACACCCGCAACCTTTGTAATGATAGGTAAGATTTAACCTCTTGCTGTTTTTAACAGGTTCATCTATCTTTTCTATCTTCAAACATCTTGAACAGTTCTTTTTAATAAGTCTTTGAGAAATTACTGCAATTAAAGAATCAACTAAAAGGTATTCTTCTATTCCCATCTCCTTAAGTCGTGAAAACACTTCATAAGGGCTTTTTGTATGTATTGTTGTATATACCTTATGTCCTGTTATAGCTGCTCTTATCGCTATTTGGGCCGTCTCCTCATCGCGTATTTCCCCAATCATGATTATGTCAGGGTCCTGGCGGAGTATACTTCTTAATCCTTTAGAAAATGTTACCCCTGCTTTCACATTGACATTAACTTGGTTTATACCTTTTATTAATATCTCAACAGGATCTTCAATTGTAGTTATATTCACTTCTTTTTTTCTTTCTTCATTTAAGAAAGAATATAATGTGGTTGATTTGCCTGCTCCGGTAGGACCATTAATCACTACCATGCCATTTTTCAATGACAAGATTCTTTTTAACACTTCCAGATCCTCATGGAAAAAATTCAAATTTTTCAGATTGTATTTTTCCCACTTTACATAAAGTATTCTTATAACAATTTTTTCCCCGAAATATGTTGGGAGAGATGATACCCTCAGATCTAACTTTTGATTGTTTTCCATTTTGTATGCTATCTTTCCGTCCTGTGGTCTCAGTTTGTCTGAAAAATCCATGTTACCCTTGATTTTTATTCTGGTTACAATATTGGAATACTGGCTAATATCAAGTTTGAACATCAGTATCAGTGATCCGTTTAATCTGTATTTTATTAATATTTCTTTTTCAAAGGGTTCAAAATGAATATCCGATGCATTTTTATCAATTGCATCACTAATTATATTATCCTCGATATCATAGTCTTTTCCGGATATGTTAACTCCAAAGCCTGCATCTATTAACTTGCTTATTGTTTTTTCCGAATTTTTTACAGGGATAATTCCTGCAGAGAAATTTTGTTGCAAATATTTTATTATCTCATGAGAACTTTCATACATTGCAACGTAAATCTTCCCATTGATTTTTTCTATAGGTATCACTTTATATTTTCTGCATATTTCTAAAGGTATTTTTTTTAGCAAATCCACATCGATATCTTCTAACGAAAGGTTATCAAACATATTCATTTAACCTCCTCTTTTAGTAATTATTACCTGAAGGTATATTTTTAATCATAAAAAAAGAAACAAATTTCTTCTCAATTTGTTTCTATAAAATAATACTCCCCTGATTTTTTTGATAAAAGGCTGATAGATTGTTCTTTTAAAGCTATTTCATAAACATCTTCCTTGTTTGAGGTTTCATCGTAACCTATAAATAAAATGCTCCCTTCCTTGTTTGTCTCTATTCCTTTTTCTATATCAATATTCTTAGGAAAATCATATACCAGTCTCTTGAAGTTTCCATTTTCTAAAATATAAACTGACATAGAATTGTTTGTCCTCTTTCCAAGTACGTATATTTTTTCACCCATAACAATAAGGTCCTCTATATTTTGCACTTCATTACTCATACTCTTAACTTTATTATTTTTAACATCAAGTGAATATAAATTTTTCGTACTGCTGAAATCTGAGACCAGATATAGTATTTCCTTTTTATTGATATGCAGATATTCAATTATTCCTTTTTTAACCTCAAACAGAAGTTTTTCTTCATTATTTTCCGTATTATAAGAGAATACCCCATTTATTTTTTTTTCAGTTTTTACCCCATAATAGATTATAGAATCATTATCCAGCCATTCATATAAATTTCCTGAAATAAGAGTATCTGTTCTAATTTCATTAAATTTATTATCTGCAGAGCTATAAAATCCCAAAGAAACACTTCCATCCGAGTCAGTTTTATTATAAAAAACCTTATCCCCCTTTGGAGACAGTTTAACATCTTTTAGATTATTCCAGCCTTCAATTATATTCTCTTTATTATTGCTTCCTAAAATAAGCTCATTGGAATTATCTTTCTTCTTTTCTCTTAGGTATGCGTTATTATCTTTTATATATTTAATTAATATTCCCTCTTCGTCATCAGATATACTGCTGTTATTTTTAAGATCAGATATTATTTTCATTTTACCGTTGCTATAATAATTTACACTCCCGGCTGTTATTTTGCTGTAATCTTTATAACTGCCATTATTTTTTTCTGTTCCAGTATTCTTATTACTGCAGGAAGATAAGTTTAATGTTAAAAAGAACAGCAATAGTGTAATTATTGAGTATTTAATTTTCATATATTATTACTTTTATCCTCCTACAATTGCAACTTTTTAAATTCTTTGATTGAAATTCAATTAAAACCCTGACCATATCCATTTTATAATTTGTTGATAGGATTGTTTAAGTAATGTTATACTAAATCTATATTATAATGAAAGGAAGATTTACATGGCTTTAGACGGTATATTTTTACATTACTTTATGGAAAGTTTTAAACCTGAATTAATTGGAGCTAAAATTGATAAAATAAATCAACCTGAAAAGGATGAAATAATATTAACATTAAGAACTGGAGGTAAAAATAAGAAATTGCTTGTTTCTGCTTCCAGTAAATATCCCCGTATACATTTTACTAAAGAATTAAAATCAAATCCACTAAAAGCACCAATGTTTTTAATGGTTTTAAGAAAATATTTATCCGGAGGCAAAATCGTAGATATTTCCCAATATGAAAATGACAGAATTATTACAATTACTATTGAGGCAATGGATGAACTTGGTTTTAACTCAATATATAAACTTGTTATTGAAATAATGGGAAGGCACAGCAATATAACTCTCATAAGGGACAGAGATTCAAGGATAATGGAATGTATTAAACACGTATCCTCAGACGTGAATTCTTTCAGAGTTCTGTTCCCTGGAGTGAAGTATGTTCTTCCTCCTTCAAGCCATAAGATAAATCCTTTTAACTTTTCGAAGGAAGAATTCTTAAATCTTATAACAGAAAAAAACATCACCTTTAATGAAAGTTTCTTTTCGAATGTATTCACAGGTATAAGTAAATTATTCAGCACTCAGCTTTACTATGACTTTACTGAAACCACTCCTGATACTTCACCAGATGTTTTATATGAATTCTTAATAAGATACTTTCAGCAAATTGATTCCAGAGCTAAGTTCCTCCTTTTTAAATCTAAAGAAGAATATAAGGATTTCTACTTTGTTCCAATAACAAATTACAAGGACTATTCCGCAGAAGAATTTATTGATCCTTCAGATATGCTTGAATTATTTTATCAAAGAAAAGATAAACAAGAGCGATTGAAAACAAAATCAAGTGTCCTTCAAAAAATTATCAATACGAATATTGACCGCTGCAATAAAAAGTCCAGCATTTTAACCTCAATATTAAATGAATGCAAAGAAAAAAATGATTATAAAACAAAGGGTGACCTACTTACCTCATTCATCTATCAGTTAAAGAAAGGTGATGCAAAAATTAATTTGTTGAACTTCTACAGCGAAAAAGAAAATGATTATGTTGATATCCCCCTTGATCCAAATAAATCACCTTCAGAAAATGTACAGTATTACTATAAAAAATATAACAAAATGAAAAAATCAGAAGAAAACGCCATTGAACAATTACAAAAAAATACAGAAGAACTTCAATATTTAAAATCAGCTCTTACTAACTTAGAAAATTCAGAACAATATACAGACATTGATGAAATAAAAAAAGAGCTTATTGAAACCGGCTATATTAAATTCAGGAAAAATCCTAAAGATAAAAAAGAGAAGGCAGCTAAACCCCTTCACTTTATTTCCAGCGACGGTCTTGATATTTTCGTAGGTAAAAATAATATTCAAAACGATTATTTGACATTAAAACTGGCAAATAAAGAAGATACCTGGCTACATACGAAAGATATACCTGGTTCTCATGTAATAATCAAAGGAAGTATTGTTCCTGAGAACACTCTTATTGAAGCTGCCAATCTCGCTGCTTATTACAGCAAAGGGAAATTGTCTTCTAACATTCCAGTAGACTATACAAAGGTTAAATATGTTAAAAAACCAAACTCCGCAAAACCTGGAATGGTTATATACACAAATAATAAAACTATTTATATAAATCCCACAGAACCTTCATTGAATAAAGCATAAGTTAAAGGTCCTTTAAAATCTTATTATTTTAAAGGACCTTACTTCATAGATATGCAATTTTATTTTCTAAAATATTCGTAATTATAACATTTTAATCTGCCATTATACAGTTTTCTGTTTTTGTCTGCCTTAGACCCAAAAACCTCTTGAAATTTTTCATAAGAAGTGAGTATATCCATCTGCACATCTGGATTATTCTTTTTCATCTGTCCCAGCCTTTTATATAGCAGTTTAATCTCTTCTTCCTCACCTATTCTTTCACCATAAGGAGGATTTGTTATTATGAACAAATCTTCTCCTCTTAATTCAAGTTCTCTGAAGTCCTGTTTTTTAAACTCAATATTGTCTTCCACTCCAGCTAATCTTGCATTATCTCTTGCCACTGACAATAATCTTCCATTGATATCATACCCGTACATTTTTATATCCCTGTTCTTAATGGACTTTCTTCCGCCTTCTCTTACTTGCTCCCATATATCTTGAGAAATATTGGGCCAATCTTCACTTACAAACTTTCTTTTCAATCCCGGTGCAATATCTCTGGCAATCATTGCTGCTTCTATTAAAATTGTTCCTGAACCACAAAATGGATCTATTAAGGTTTCTTTACCTGTCCATTTTGATAGCAATACCATTGCAGCAGCCAGCGTTTCTTTAAGTGGAGCCTCTCCGGCTTTTTCCCTGTATCCTCTTTTATGCAGCCCAACTCCAGATGTATCTACAGAAAGAGTAGCTTTATCCTTTAATAAAGATATTTCTGTTTTATAAACTGGCCCATCTTCAGTAAATACAGTCCTGTTATACTTCTCCTGCATGCTCGTAACCATGGCTTTTTTCACTATAGATTGACAGTCCGGAACAGAAAACAAAGTTGATTTTATTGACTTTCCCGTCACGTGCATTTTGCCGTCAACAGGAATTAACTGCCCCCAATTTATTGCCCTAGTTCCTTGAAATAGTTCTTCAAATGTTCTGGCTTCAAATTCTCCCATATTTATCAAAATTCTTTCCGCAGTTCTCAAGTGTATGTTAGCAATAGCTATATCTAATTCGTCTCCGGTAAAATGTACTTTCCCATTTTCAAGAACCAGTTCTTCGTAACCTAGAGATTTCAGTTCCTTGGCTACAACTGATTCAAGCCCGAAGGCTGAAGTTGCAATTAATTTATAGTCCATTAAAAATACCTCATTTATCTTTCATAAATTTTTACAGAGTCTTCTTTATCTATGTCTTTTATCTTTACAGCTACAATTTCTGAGCTGGATGTAGGAACATTTTTCCCCACATAATCTGCCCTGATAGGAAGTTCCTTATGCCCTCTGTCTATCAGTACGGCAAGCTGTATGGATTTAGGTCTTTCATAATCTATTATAGCATCAATTGCTGCTCTGACAGTTCTGCATGTAAACAAAACATCATCCACTATAATAACCTTTTTATCTTTTATCCTTATACCTATACCATTTTTATAAACTTCAGGCACTTCACCAATTTCAGCCAGGTCATCTCTATATAAAGTGATATCAACTTTTCCTACCGGTACATCGACCCCTTCTATTTGTTTAATCTGTTCAGCTATTCTCTGGGCTATTGGATATCCCCTTCTTTTTATACCAATAAGAACTACATCATCAACGCCTTTATTCTTTTCAATTATTTCATGAGATATTCTTAACAAACTTCTTCTAATTGCATTTTCATCCAACAAAACTGATTTTAATTTCATTATATTAACTTTCCCTCCTTAATTTATTAATTATATCTTGAAAATACTTGGGCAATTCTGATGAAAATTCCATGTATTCCTTTGTTGAAGGATGTATGAATCCCAGCAATCGGGCATGCAGCATCTGCCCACTAACAAGGAATTTTTGTTTTTTATGTCCATAAACAGGATCTCCCACTAAGGGATGTCCTATTTTAGCCATATGAACCCTTATCTGATGGGTTCTGCCAGTTTCCAGCATACATTTAATAAGTGTGTACTTATCAAAAACTTCTAAAACTTCATAATGAGTAACGGCTTCCCTGCCATTCTCAACTATAGCCATTTTTATTCTTTCCTTTGGATGTCTTCCGATTGGTGCGTTGATTGTACCATTTTGATTTTTCAATCTTCCTTCCACCAACGCAATATACTCCCGCTTCATTGAATGGTCTTTAAGCTGACTAGCTAAAAAATTGTGACTATAATCATTTTTAGCTACAACTAATACTCCCGAAGTATCCTTGTCTATTCTATGTACAATTCCAGGTCTGATCACTCCATTTATTCCTGACAAATCCTTGCAGTGGAATAATAATGCATTTACTAAAGTTCCGCTGTAATTTCCCGGTGCAGGATGAACCACCATACCCTGAGGTTTATTTACTACTATAACATCTCTATCTTCATGCATAATTTCCAGAGGGATATTTTCCCCCTGGACATCCAAATTCACGGCTTCAGGTAAAACAACCATAATGTGATCACCAGTTTTCAATTTATAACTGCTTTTAACAACCCTGCCGTTTACTTTTACATTTTCAGAATTAATAATTTCCTGTATGAAACTTCTTGATTTATCAACTAAAATTTCAGCTAAAAATTTATCTAATCTTAAATTAGCATATTTCTCTTCAACTATAAAACTTTTTTCTTCCATTTAAATTACAGCCTCTCCCTAAAAACTAATCGGGCAAGCCCGCCTTATATTGTGCATTGCTTATCTTATCCATTGGATCTGTGTAAAATTCATCTTCATCTTCATTATAAAAATCTTCTATGTTTCTGATATCATTATAATCATAAACGCCTTGATAACAATCACTTCCATCTGTTAATATTCTGTTATCATTAATAATAAAAGGATTTCCTAAAACTTTTTCTTCAACAGGTCTTTCTTGTTGCCTAACACTTGAATTTTTACGTTTCTGGCAACTGATGCAATACTCAGCATATGGAATAACATCTAACCTTTCCTTGGTTATTTCTTTTCCGCAGGACTTGCAGATACCATAGCTTCCATCTTTTATTGAAGCCAGCGCCTTTTCTATTTTATATAAGATCTTATCTTCATTTGATTTTAATGCTATCCCTAATTCCATATCAACAATATTGCCTGCTGAATCAGCCGGATGATTGTCATAGTGTGAAATCTCTGATGCTATCTCCTCATTTCTGTATATCAGGTCATTTTTTTTCATTTTTAACAGAATATCGTTTATTTTTTCTTTTTCATCTATAAGCTTGTTTTCATAACATTTCATAAGTTTCTGATTCATAATAACACCCTCTTTTATATTAATAATTATTTTGTTATATAGAAAGCAAAAATTCTTTTACATTCTGCTGTCACGTCTATCGGCTTATTTCCCGAGAGCCCTTCCGCACAATGTAAGAACATTAATGTTTTCTATATAGGTTACATATATTATTATTTCAAAATAGGAAAATATTATTATCATCACAAATTATATCATAAATTTAAGGTAAATAAATATCAAGTAATTTTTTCTCCCATCTGCCTTTCCGAACATATGTGAGGAAAATCTGGCAGGCGACAAATTCTCTTTTTTATTCTTTAGGACTGCATCTAGACTTCGTATAATCTCATATCCTTTAAGTTATCCACAGATTTCAAAAAATATAATTTCCTAAAGAATAAAAAAATGCAAAACCCATACAGATTTTGCACCTTAAACTACTTATTAGCAAAAAAACTTTTTATTTGATCCAAATCGCTGCTGATAGAATTATTTACTGCTTCAACAGCTGCTGCCGTTTCTTCTTCCGCTGCTGCTTCTTCTATTGCGATTTCTCTTTCTTCAATATTTTCTTGAATGCTTTGTTGAAAATTCTCCTGAACTGGAGCAGCTATATTATAAGTTTTAATAACATCCTTTTCCAAATCATCAAAAGTTTCCAGCTGAGTATTCATAAAATTCCTGAATTTAGCCCTGAACTTAACAAACTCTTGCTTTAATTTGTCATATTCATCGTTTATGTGAATTACATCTTCATGAGCTTTGTCTAATATTTTTTGGGCTGTATCATTTGCATTTTTAATTAACATTTCAGCTTCTTTTTGAGAAGAGTTCTTAGCTTGTTCTGCTGCATTTTGAGCTAACAATAAAGTGTTCTGAATTGTATTTTCTATTTTACTGTAATGATCCAGCTTTTCATTTAACACAGCAATTTTTTCCTTTAGGTGAGAATTTTCTTTATATACTTCTTCAAAATTGTCAACAACTTCATCTAGAAATTCATCAACCTCTTCAGTATTGTACCCTCTAATGCCCTTTTTAAACTCCTTGTTATTTATGTCCATTGGAGTAATTTTCATAGTATCACCTCATATTATGTATATTTTTTTATTGTAATTTTTAATTTATCACTTTTTGTTTTTCCGATTACTTCACTGATTATATACTTCCCTTTTCCCCTGACAGTAAGTCTGGAACCGGGTTTAACTTCTGTGCTTTTATTTACCTCATCAGAATAATCCAATAATACCTTGCCAGAATCAATAAGTTTTACAGCATTAGCCCTTGAACAATTTGATATCTCAGCAACAACTGCATCGAGCCTCAATGAAGCAACATTTATTACAGCTTCATCAAATGCAGCCTTAGGTACCGAATTTAAGTTTTCCACCCTTTCAACAGAACATGGATTTTTCCCTATAGATTTTAAATTGTCACATATAAAAATCTCCAATTCCTCACAAACAGCAAGATAACATTCATTATTCTTAATAATTAAGTCACCTATTCTGTTTCTTTTTATTCCAATAGATAAAACCGCACCTAAATAATCCTTATGTTCCAAAGTTTTAAATTTAGAATTATTTGTTATTTTAAGCACTGAAATTGGATATGGTATATGATATACGTTATTAAAAGAAATTATTCTTCTTTCACTTTCTTCAAATACTCCATAACATTCAATTTTCAATACACTGGATAAATTTTTATAAAAAAAATTCCACATATTTGGTGTTAAAAACTCTTGAGTAAAAATTGCTGTTTCGTATTCAAAAGAAATATTAGCTTTCTCTAAAACAGATTGAGCTAAGATTAGTTCCTCCCCCTTAAAAACAGCAGCCAATTCTTTCTTGTTAATCATAAGTTAAAATATCCATATCAATATTGTCTTAATTAAATCCAATGCCACCAGTGCCAATATTGGTGATAAATCTATAGGTATATTTAAACCAAAGCTGTTCTGCAGTCTTCTGAATGGTTCCATTATAGGAGCTGCAATTTTTTCTACCTGGTGGTATAAATTTATTCCATATCCCATTGTACTGACTATCGAAAGTATAACATCAATAAGAATAATCCATTCTATAATTCTTATTAATGAAAACAGTGTGCTTAGCAACATGTCTTATTTTCTCCTTTATGTCTGCAATACTATTTGTTCCAATTAAATATTCCTTTTGAAGATAATTCGCTTTTTAGTTCATTTGTAACTTCAACATTTGAAGGAGATAAAATGTATACATTTCTCTCTACTTCCTGAAGTTCCCCAGCTAAAGCAAAACATGCCCCTGAAACAAAATCCAGCAACCTTTGTGCAACCTTCAGATCAAGTGCAGAAATATTAATAACTACGATTTTTCTTGATTTCAAAGCCTCGCAAATCTCAGTTGCATCATCATATATTGTAGGTTTTTTAATAGTTACCTTAGCTGAAGCTGATGTATGGATATTCACTACCTTGTTGCTTTTTTTATTGGCAAATACAGGTTCTGAGTCTTCTTCTGCCTCAACCATCTCTTCATCTTCAAAATCCTCATACTCTTCGTCGTACTCCCCAAATCCAAATAATCCTTTCACTTTTTCCATAATTTTAGCCATTTTCATTTACCTCCTGTTTATATATTCTTTTCCCGAATATCCCCTCTCCAATTCTTACCATATTGCTACCTTCTTCAATAGCAACTTTGTAATCACCGGACATTCCCATTGACAGATATTCCATTTTAATATTTTTATATTGAATTTCTCTTAAATGGTTCCATATCTCTTTTGTTTTCTTAAAATAATACCTGTTACTTTCATCATCACCTTTAGGTATGATTACCATTAATCCTAATGCTTTAACATGATTGCATTTTTCAATTTCATCTATGATACTTGGGATTTCTTCCTCATATATACCCGATTTACTCTCTTCTTTTCCGATATTTATTTGAATAAGAACCCTTGCAGTTGTTTTTTCTTTACTATAAACCTTTTCTATCTGCTCTAAAAGTTTAATTGAATCCAGTGAATGAATAAGATGAACCTTTCCAACCAGATATTTAACCTTATTTGTTTGAAGGTGTCCGATTAGATGCCATCTTACATCTTTATGAAATTGATCATATTTGTCTATAAGTTCCTGGACTTTATTTTCCCCAAAATCTTTAATTCCACATTGATATGCTTCTTCTAAAGCTTCCAAAGGTTTGGTTTTTGATACAGCTATA
Source organism: Clostridiaceae bacterium (assembly GCA_040217795.1). Classification (GTDB taxonomy): domain Bacteria; phylum Bacillota; class Clostridia; order Clostridiales; family Clostridiaceae; genus Clostridium_T. Next base: position 56,788 of record JBEHWK010000003.1, on the reverse strand, counting down.
AGTTGTACGTCATCAGGTATTTCATTCTTTATGCTTAAAATATTGCTTTTAATACTCAACTTATAAAACTCCTTGTCTATTATATTCTTCAAGGCCTATTGAATTCCTTCAAAATTATAAAGATATTATACTATAAAAAAAAATTTTTTACTACAAATTTATGGAATTTGTTTGTAAATTTGTTTTTTTTTCATAAAAATTTAGTGCCTTATTTGATGTAAGGCACTAAAAACTTCGGTGTAATATCAGATTTTTTATATGCAGGTAAACTGATTTCAGAGACCTCCTGAATTTCAATTTTCAATCCTCTGTTTTTTAAATATTTTAAGTATCCATTATCATCCATAAGTGATTCCTTCATCAGCTTTGTATCTCCTATCACTTCAACCTGAAAAGGTGCCGGGAGCTGAACATCATCAATATTAAGGAATGCAGCATTACATATTATGTATGAGTTGGGAAGAACCCTTTGTTTATTGATTGCGATAGCTTCCCCTCCTGCATTTCTTATCTCATTAATTACATTCGCCATGTCTTCATCATGCAAAATTTTCAGTCTTGCAATCTGAGCATCGAATATGCCGTTATCGCCAATATCAATATCACCATCATTTATAGTTATAATCAACCCTTGTCCTGTTACTGCTTCAAATCCATCTATCATCTTATTAAGCTGTAACTGATTCTTAAGGTCATCAAGAACTTTCTCATTCTGTTTACCTGAAGATGAATATTCATTTATTTTTTGCAGTATCGTGCGGTTATCATCATATAACGCACTGACTTCGTTTCTAAGTTTATTTCTCTTTTCCAAAGCATCACTGTATTCCTTAGTTGTCAGTTGTATATTTGAATTTACTTTTGAAAAACTAATATTAGTTGCAATTAGTATACCTACAATAATTGAGGCTATAAAAACAAATATAGTAGATTCATTTCTCTTCATTAAAAAACCTCCATTAGTGAGATTTAGCTTTTTCTAATAGAAGTCTTCTTATAATAGCAAAGTTATCAAAAACTCTGCCTCCAAAAACTATAACGGCTGCGATATAAATAGGTATTCCTAATTTATCTCCTAAATAAGCCAAAGCTGCTGCAAGCGCAGCATTCCCAAAAAATCCTGAAATAAATACATCTGCCTGAAAGTTTTTTGACAAGGATGCTCTTATTGCTCCAAACACCGAATCTAAACATGCAAGAATTGCTACAGACATATATGGGGAAAACTTATCTGGAATATTTATTTGTGTTGTTATACCCACAATAATTCCTATGAGTAATCCTAAAAATGGTATCATTTAAACACTTCCTTTACTGAACAGCTTTTATAAAATCTGATTTTAATCCTTTAGTACTTTTGCTTATAACAATCTCCTCACTTGGAACAATCTTTTTATTGTAATTGTGTAAACTTCCTGTCTCTAAAGTTCCTCCAAAATTCAATATAGCCTGTAATTTTGCTTTATCACCTACAGCCTTTACAATAATTTCTGTATTGGGATCTACTTTTCCCTCGCTGCCTACCCATATATAATTATTTGAAAATTTAATTCCAGTCTGAGGAGTTATCCTGTAATCATTTATTGATATGGCTTCTGCGCCTGCATATAATAAATTATTTACTATATGAATCAAATCAGTCTCTCCCAGCACTGCGCCCTCCAGGTTGTTCTGTGAGGAAAAAATATCATTCTTAGGGCTTATATAAAGTGTTATACCTGTTCCCTTGACATCTATAGATCCTGTAATCATTCTGGTATTATCCAACTCTGTTTTCAGTTGCTTATCTAAATTACTTGAGTTTGTAGATGCATCTTCAATTTTCTTTAATTGCTCCTGCAATTCGCCATTACGTTTATTAACTTCATCCTTTTCACTTCTTAACTGCTCAATCTCTGCTAAAAGATCAGTTTGATTGTAATTCTGCACTGTAGATTTCTCCTTGTTGCTTATAAGCTTGAATTGATATGCCAAAAGAAACCCTAAAAGAGCACATACAATAGCCACTGCCAACTGAGAATTTATTCTTTTCATAGGTATCCTCCTAATTTTCACCAATTATTGGATTGCTGTCAAACCTGACATCAATGTAACCTTTTGCCATCTTAAGATTCTTTAGTATATCTATTGCTTTGTCCAGTTTAGTCATCAGGGAATATTCTGAACCTATTTTAACCAAAACATCTCCAGAGTATATCTTTATATCTTTGCTATCCTTCAAATCCAGCACATTGAATTGTATTTCTGAAGTATTTACTGCTAAAAGTTCTCCAAAGGAGCCAATAATTTCTTTTGTTTTTTCATCATCTGTTATATAACTGTTAATCTCTCGGTTTTTAATATTGATTCCTTCTAATCTGACAACTGCAAAATCAACATCCCCTGCTTTTTTATCAAGTATCTTCCCGTATTTATCAAGAACAAACACTTTACCCTCAGATTCCATCATAAAAACAGGTTTATTTTCAACAACTTCAATTGTTAATTTATTAGGAAGCTTCTTACTTACCACCACTTCTTTAATATAAGGTTCTCTCTCAAAAACTGCCTGCACATCCTTCCTTTTTATCCAAAATATATTTTTGCCCATAAAAATTTCGGTTTTTTCTTTTATTAAATCCTCTGTGATTATGGTACTGTTATTATTAATTACAATTTCAGAAATATTGAAGGTTGGTGATTTCAGCAAAAATAAAATGAATAACCCTATGAATAATGTAAATAAACCCATACAATTTTTTATTCTTTTTTTTCTTCTTCTTTCTTTTATGTATTTATTACCTTGAGATTGCACTTGAATTCTCCTTATTTTCCTTTTTTAATATTAATCGAAAAAACTGATATTCATTTGGTTATTATACAGCATCTATTTAATAATATCACTTTATATTATGCATTTGATTACAAAAATCTTAATTTTACCTAGTAAAAAAATTCTCATGGCCATTACGACCCACCGATTTATTTCTTAAAGAGTAAAAAAATCGTCAAGGCGATTATTAGCCGTGGATTTTTTTCTCGCATCTGCCTTTCCGGACGTACGTGAGGAAAATCTGGCAGGCGACTATTTTCATTTTTTACTCTTTAGGGAATGTAACCAGACTACGTATGCTTGTATATACTTTAAATTATCCACAACTTGAAAATTTTATAAATTTCTAAAGAGTAAAAAACTTAACCTTGCATAAGCAAAGTTAAGCATGATTTTTCCGTTCAACTTGTCTGGAAATATTCAGCAATATCCCCGAAGCTGTCATGTTAATTATTAAGGAAGACCCTCCATAGCTTACAAATGGGAGTGGAACTCCAGTTACAGGCATTGATCCGGTTACTACGGCTATATTGATTAATGCCTGTACCGCAAGAACTCCTGTAATTCCAGTGGCCAGAAGAGTACCATAAGTGTCTTTGGATCTCAAAGCTACTGTAACTCCCCTCCAAACTAAAATAACAAATAATAATATAATAAACATACATCCTATTAAACCGAGTTCTTCTCCAATGATTGCAAAAATGAAGTCATTATGCGGTTCAGGCATATATAGTGTTTTTTGTCTTGATTGACCAAGTCCTAATCCCGTAATTCCACCTGCACCTAAAGCCAAAAATGACTGTATGAGCTGATATCCATTCCCTGCAGGATCAAGCCAGGGATTTAAAAAATTCAATAACCTGGCTTTTCGATATTCTTCTGAAAATATGAAAAAAACGCCGCTGGCTATCAACAAAGGAATTATAACTCCAAGATCTCGTATTCTTGCACCACCCACAAAAAGCATTATAATTGTCACTATCATTATTACAGAAGCTATTGAAAGATTCTTTTCCAATAATATTGACCCTGCAAAAAAGCCAGAAAATACAATATAAGGCAATACACCTTTCCCTAAGCTCTTGATTCCTTCACCTTTTTTATCAATGCTTAATGCCAGAAAAATTACTACCGCATATTTAGCTATTTCCGAGGGTTGCAGTGAAAATCCCGGAAGAGGTATCCATCTTTGGGCTCCATTTGTTCCTTCAAAAAGAAAAACTATATATAATAATGGAATTGTAATTATCACCAATGGTATGGTTAACTTTTTTAATCTATGATAATCAAAACAAATCATAAACCCCAGTGTGCCAATTCCTACAACTGCGGAAAATCCTTGCTTTTTCAAAAAATACATGCTGTCATTAAAATTATACATTGCATAAAAAGATGATGCTGAATACACCATTACTACTCCAATAGCAAGTAAAAAAAAGATAGCATAAAACAAAATATAATCCACCTGTCCCATCTTACTTGCCCACTTAAATTTCTTCATTCTTAACTCCTCCATTAATTACTAAAGAGAGATGAATCCAATAAAACATAGAATCATAGTAATAATTGCAAAAACAGTTACTATCTTAGTTTCTTTCCAGCCCAACTGTTCAAAATGATGGTGGATTGGCGCCATTTTAAACACCCTTTTACCCGTCAATTTAAATGAAGTTACTTGAATTACCACCGATAAGGCCTCAATAACATAAATACCACCTATTATTACAATTAAAAACTCTGCTTTAAGCAATAATCCTACAGTAGCTACTGCACCTCCAAGGGCTAATGACCCAGTGTCACCCATAAACACCCTTGCAGGGAAAGCATTGAATCTAAGAAAAGCTAAAAGTGCTCCAGCTAAAATTACACAAAAAATAGATAAGCTGTAATGCCCAAGATTAAAACTCAATATAGCTAAAAAAGTCATTACCAAAACCGTCACTGAAGTAGCTAACCCATCTAGTCCATCAGTTAAATTTACAGCATTGGTTTCAGCAGCAAAATAGAAAATTATAAATGGTATGTATAAAATACCCAGATCAATTTGTGCATTTATAAAGGGAAAATTAATTTGAGTCCCTACTTTTGTGTATCCGTAATAAGAAAGAACTAATGATACTATAAGCAACAGCAACATTTTTTGATATGCCCTCAGTCCCAGGTTTTTCTTTCTGATTATTTTTAAAATGTCATCTAAGAATCCTATAAATCCAAATGCAACAAACGCACCTAATGCAACCATTGATTCGTCCTTAACATCTTTTGTCATTACAATCATAGCAATGATAGTTGAAAAAATAAAAATCAATCCCCCGATTGTAGGAGTTCCAGCCTTCTTCAGATGGCTTTGCGGTCCGTCTTCTCTGATATTTTGTCCAAACTTAAACTTATATAATACTTTTATTATGGGGCCCCCGATTATACTCCCAATTAAAAAACTTAAAAACAACCCTAATAACAAATCTACATTTAACATATTTAAAACGTCTTTCATTTCCATTCCCCTTTTTTATACTGCCTTCAGTTATTTATTGAATCAACAATATCTTCAAATTTCATTCCCCTAGAAGCTTTTACCAATATACAATCACCTGTTTTTATGAAACTCTTAAGAAAGTTAATCAATTCATCTTTGGATACAAAAGTTTTAATGGATTCCCCAAAGCCATCTTTGTAAGCATCCTTGAATTCGCCTGTTACAAAAAGTTCATCAGTTCCAATTGCTTTAGCATGCTCACCTACCTCTTTATGCGCTTCATAAGATACGCTTCCTAATTCTAGCATCGTCCCTAGAACAGCTATTCTTCTCATACATTCTACGTTACTCTGAACATCTAACGCTGCCTTCATAGACTGCGGCGATGCATTATAACAATCATTGATTATTGTTATACCATTATTTCGTATAAATTCCAACCTCATAGATGTTCTATCAAGATTTTCAAGCCCCTTTTCTATTCCATCGAAACTCAGCCCTAATTCAACAGAGCATGCAATTGCCAAAAGTCCATTTAGTATATTATGCTCTCCAGGTGCATTAATAGAAAAAGTCTTGGAATTATCGTCATTAGTGACGGAAAAACTAACTTCTTCTTCCTTAAGATGAACATTTTCCGCCTTTATATCTGCATCCTTATGTATACCACATTTTATTAATTTGAAATTCATCTCTTTTATTTTATTCAGTAATTCATCATCACTATTGACAATCAAGAGATTATCTTCATTGAAAAAGTCCGTTATCTCCATTTTTGCTCTTAATATGCCTTCTTGGGAACCTAAGTTTTCAATGTGAGATATTCCTATATTAGTTATTATTGCTATATCCGGTCTTGCTGCCTTTGCAAGGTTGTGAATCTCGCCAAAATTGCTCATACCCATTTCCAAAACACCGACATCATATGAATTATCAAGTTTAAATATCATTAATGGGACTCCAATTTCATTATTGAAATTACCCTGTGTTTTAAAGACCTTATATTTTTCTGACAATGCCGCAGCAACAATATCCTTGGTAGAGGTTTTTCCTGTAGATCCTGTAATTCCAACAATTTTAACATCAAGCTTGCTTCTGTAATACTCCGCCAAATCCAGCAGAGCCTTACGTGTATCATTTACCAATAAAATACTTCCATCCAATTCATCATTCACTTGAATTTCTTCATCCACAATACATAGCTTTGCTCCTGCCATTAACGCATTTTCTGCGTATTGATTCCCGTTAAAATTCTCGCCTTTTAATGCAAAAAATATACCGTCCCTCTCAACTTTTCTACTGTCAGTAGTTATTTTGTTGAACTTTTCCAGAGTTCCTTTTTTTATAAGTTTCCCTCCGACTGCTCTTTTAATCTCTTCCAATCCTAGCATTTCCATTAATAATCACCTATCTTTGCTCCAATATTTCTCTTACAACTTTTCTTTCATCAAAATCAATTACTCTGTCTTTTAGTATCTGGTATGTTTCATGCCCTTTTCCAGCAATGATGATAACATCCTTAGCTTCTGCAATTGAGATTCCTTTTTCAATTGCCTGCTTCCTGTTTTCAATTACTTCATAATTATCCTTTTTCAGGTCCTTCACAATATTATTTATTATTTCCTTTGGATCCTCTGTTCTTGGGTTATCTGAAGTTATAATTACATGATCACACAATCTTGTTGCTATTTCTCCCATTTCTCCACGTTTTTGTCTGTCTCGGTCTCCGCCGCAGCCAAATATGCAAATCAATCTCCCTTCTGCGAATTTTCTGGCAGCAGATAAAATATTTTCCAGACCATCCGGTGTGTGGGCATAATCGATAATTATTTCGAAATCTTTATGAAACTCTCCCCCAGTACGCTCACATCTTCCTTTTACTACAGTCTCTTTAAGAGCATCAGCAATGTCCTTCCAGCTAATATTCATGACTCTGGCAGCCGCTATGGCTCCTAATGCATTGTGAACATTATATTCTCCCGGAATCTGCAGGGAAACTTTAATCCTCTCATCATTTGACACTGCATCAAAATAAGAAAATACCCCTTGAGATATAATATTCTCACCTTTAAACTCTCCAGAACTTCCTGTTGAGAATGTAATTACATTATCTTTTCCTTCATTCATAAGATCTTGTCTTAATCTCTTTCCATATTCATCGTCAATATTTATGACTTTATATTCAGAACTCTCAAAAAGCTTATATTTAGCCCTGTAGTAATTTTCAAAGGTACCATGGAAATCCAAATGATCTCTTGTAAGATTCGTAAAGATACCTACATTGAATTTTATTCCATAAACCCGGTCTAATTCAAGTGAGTGTGAGGAAACCTCCATAACACAGCATTGAACCCCCTCATCAGCCATATCTTTAAAGAGCTTTTGAAGTTCATATGATTCAGGAGTTGTTCGTTCTGTTTTTATTTCCCTGTCTCCTATATAGTTTGCAATTGTACCTATAAGGCCTGTTTTTATTCCGCTTTTATCTAAAATTGACTTTATCATAAACGCTGTAGTAGTTTTACCGTTGGTTCCGGTAATCCCCAGAATCTTGATTTTTTCAGAAGGGTTTCCGAAAAAATTAGCACTAATCAATGCCAGAGCTTTTCTGCCATCTTCAATAATAATTTCAGTATACTCTCCCGGCAACTCCAATTTCCTTTCACAAATTATTACTGCTGCTCCTCTTTTTAATGCATCCTCTGCAAAGTCGTGCCCATCAGCCTTTGTACCTTTAATACAGACAAAAACATCCCCTTTGGATACTTTTCTGTTGTCATATCTGATTTCATTTACTTCTGTATCAATCCTTCCCTTTGAGACCGTGTAATTAATATTTTTCAGTATATTTTCAAGTAACATAAACTCACTCCCTAAAAATTATTCCTGTATTAATACCTTAATAAATTTTTTACAAAAGATGAGCATGTGGTTTTCCACATGCTAAAATCCTCCATCTCCAGTTTCATTGGATAAATTCATCTTTACTTTTGTACCTTTTTTAATAAGTTCTCCTGCCTCCACACTCTGGGAATCAATAAGTCCTACTCCCTCATATTCAGGTGTTATTCCCAATGAACTTAAGAGTTCAGTGGCTGAAGCCTGACTGTATCCAGTAACATCCGGCATAATTATATACCTATTATAATTTGCATCATTTCCAGTGTAAAGATTTAATTTGCTTCCTTCCTTGACAGAATATCCAGGTTTTGGAGATATATCTGTCACGTATGCTCCATCACCGTCAATATTGAAATCCAGTTTCAATTCAGCAAGTTTCTTCTTAGCCTCTTCAACTTTCAATCCTCTCACTTCTGGAATGACAACATCCTTAACCACACTTTCAGAGCCTATTTTACTAAAGTCGCTTTCCATATAATTGAATATATCTGTAAACAACATATGTGCAACTGGAGTAGCTATTACTCCTGCAAAGTATTGTCCTGCACTTGGTTCATCAATTGAAATCATTACAGTTATTTTAGGATCATCCGCAGGTGCCATTCCTACAAATGTAGAAATGTATTTTCCATTTTCATATGTCCCATTTGCAGAGTTTACTTTTTGAGCTGTACCAGTCTTACCTGCTATATGATAACCTTCAATAAAAGTCTTCTTTGCAGATCCTTCTGAAACAACTTTTTCTAAGTAACCCCTTAATTCTTTTGTCTTTTCTGCAGTGGCAACTGTCTTTGTCTGGGGTTTAGAGGTTTCATCAATAATCTCTACCCCATTTGAATCCTTATGTGATACCTGTTTCATTATATGAGGCTGTATCCAGGTTCCATTATTGGCTACTGCATTAAATGCAGCCATAAACTGAATCGGATTAACTGTATTAGTCTGACCAAATGAAATTGTAGCTAAATCCACATCTGATATCTTATCTGTAGGTTTAATTATTCCGGTAGCTTCTCCCGGCAAGTCAACTCCAGATTGTTTTCCCAGTCCAAACTCTGCAATATGTTTATTCAACAGTTCTTTCCCCAGCTTTTGACCTAGTTGTATGAACCCAACGTTACAGGAGTTTTTTAAAATATCTCCAAATGTTTGAGTTCCATGCCCCCCTGCTTTCCAGCATTTAATGGTTCTTCCGCCTACAACTGTAGAACCACCGCATGTATAAGCGTCATTTACTCCAATGCCTTCCTCTAAGGCAGCTTCAGCAGTAATAACCTTAAAAATTGAACCCGGCTCAAAAGAATCGGATACACTTCTGTTTCTCCACATTTTCTGAAGTTTATCTGAAGAAGTATTTCCTTCAAAATTTTCAGCACCACTATATGGATTATTAGGATCAAAATCAGGTTTATTGGCCATTGCAAGGATTTCACCATTCTTAGGATTCATTATTATTACACTTACTGCCTTTGCCTTATTATCATTTAAAGCTTGCTGAGCCGCTTTTTCTGCAAAATATTGCATTTTCTCATCCACTGTCAATGTTACATCTTTTCCGTCTACAGGCGGTGTAAACTGTGATACTGTATATGGCAGTTCACCGCTCTTTCTGTCCAGTTCCGCAATCCTCATCCCCGCTACTCCTGACAGCTGTTTGTTATACTCAAGTTCAACTCCCCCTAATCCCTCTCCATCTGTATTAGTAACTCCTATGGCTTGAGCCAGAAAGTTATTATTGGGATAATACCTTTTTGTATCAGGAGATATGATAACTCCAGTGATTTTTAAATTCTTCACTTTGTCAGCAGGATCCTTTTCTATTCTTCTCACAAGTGTTGCAGAACCAGCTGCTGCACCTGATGGAAGCTTTGTCTGAAGTTTTTTAAGAACATCTTCCTTTGAGATTCCTGAAGCTGCTGCAATGTCGTTTGCAACATCATCTATTGTAATCTCTTTGTTTTTTATATAATTTCTTATAGAATTCAAATCAAAATCTATTCTGTATACATTCGCAGAGACAGCTAATTCCGCTCCATTTCGGTCCAATATTTTTCCTCTTTTAGCACTAATTTTAACTTCACTTGTCCATTGTTCTATAGCCTTGGCTGAATATTCTTTTCTTTTAACTATCATAATATAGGATAATCTTAAAGATAATATAAAGAAAACCAGGCATAATATTCCCCAGACAAATTTCATTCTTTTTTTTACGATAGCGCTGTCCCTATACTTCCTTTTCACTGTTTACCCTCCATGTCAATTCATTTAAAAATTAAGATGCACCTACCAAAGTGCATCCATTATTTCAGCTAATACTCCTGCCTCCCCGGCATTTGCATCAGCTGCAGCAATATTAAAATTACTTTCGCTTAAATTAACTTTTATCACATCTTCTTTTTTAGGAGCTATCATACCTAATCTCGTTTCCGCAGCCTCCCTGACATTACCTAAAGCAGAAGCTTTTAAAATGTTTAAATTCAAAGCTTCATTATCTGCAGAAACAGCATTAATTTCTGTATTAATTTTTGAAATGGATTTTTGAATATTATATACTTGAGAATCTCTATATATTGTAACCATCCCTAAGAATAATACCATTAAAATTATCTGTGTTACACCGCGTCTCAATTTTGCCTTTTTGTTGTTGATTATTAATTGTCTCTGTTTCTTAGCCTTTTTGAGTTTTTCATATTCCTGATTTGTTTCTTCTCTCAATTGTCTTTGCGGATTTACTACATTGTTACCCTTAATATAATCATATTCTCTCATCTTCAATTTATTCACATCCCCACAATTAATAACTAAATTTTTTCAAATACTCTGAGTTTAGCACTTCTGCTTCTAGGATTTTCTTCAACTTCTTCCTTTGTCGGATCTATAGCCTTTCTGGTAATAACCTTTCCTTTTGAAATTTTCCCGCAGACGCATATAGGAAACTCTTTAGGACAAGTACATGGTCTCTCTAAACTTTTAAACTTATTTTTAACGATTCTATCCTCCAATGAATGGAAAGTTATGATTGCTAATCGCCCCCCAGAATTAAGCTTCTCCACACTATCTTCTATAGCCTTTTCCAGTATTTCCAATTCTTTGTTTACCTCTATCCTGATAGCCTGAAAAGTTCTCTTAGCCGGATGTGGGCCTTCCCTTCTTGCTTTTGCAGGTATTGCGCTTTTTATTATGTCAACTAGTTCTAAAGTTGTTTCTATTGGTCCGTCTTTTCTTCTTTTTTCTATAAAGCCCGCAATTCTTTTTGCAAATCTTTCTTCTCCATATTCTTTAATTATCCTGTATAACTCTTCTTCAGAATAGTTATTAACCACCTCATAGGCACTTAAGGAGTTCTCCCTGTTCATTCTCATATCTAACGAAGCATCATTCATGTAACTGAACCCTCGTTCTGCATTATCCAGCTGATACGACGATACTCCCAAGTCCATAAGTATTCCGTCCACTTTAGAAATTTTAAGTTCTTCCAATATTTCATAGATATTATAAAAATTATTATGAACGTATCTAACGTTTTCAAAATTTTTAAGTCGTTCTTTTGCTGCATTAAGAGCATCCGTATCCTGATCTATTCCTATCAGCAAACCATCCTTGCTCAATTTCCTTACAATATGGAAGGAATGGCCCGCCCCTCCCATAGTACAATCTACGTAAATGCCGTTCTCTTTTATTTTTAACGCTTCAATACACTCGTTTAACAATACCGACAAATGTTTAAACTCCATTCTATCACTCCTTATATTCCCAAATCACTCATTTTCTCAGCTATGCTGTCATAATCAATATTGGCTTCATTTTCTTTGATCCATTTTTCTTTGCTCCATATTTCTACTCTGGTTAAAACTCCGATACTTACTATTTCCTTTTCTATATCTGCATATTCAATGAGATTTTGCGGAATCAATCCTCTTCCCTGTTTATCCAGTTCTATTTCACTGGCACCTGAAAAAAAGAATCTTACAAAGGCTCTGGCATCCTTATTGGTAATGGGTAAAGATTTTAACTTTTCTTCCAAAACTTTCCATTCGACAATAGGATATGCATACAAACATCCGTCTAAACCTTTTGTTAAAATAAACTTGTTTCCAAGCTCTTCTCTAAGTTTAGCGGGGATTATCATTCTATTTTTTGTATCAAGGCCATGTTGATATTCTCCTATAAACATATTCTACCCCATACTTTCGATAATTCTCCACCACTTTGTACCACATTAAACCACTTATGTATATATTCTATAAAAAAAAATAAAACCCTTCAACCTATTTGAAGGATTTTTAACTTTTTTTTAATATATACCCTCATTTTTACTATTAAGTTACTTAATATATAGTCCTGTAAAACTTGTAATTGCATAGAAATATGAAAAAAGTGACTTTTGTGGTTAAAGTCACTTTTTAAAAACATATGCTCTTAAACATTAAATCTAAAGTTAACTACATCTCCGTCTTTCATTACATATTCTTTTCCTTCAAGTCTATATAATCCCTTTTCCTTTGCTGCTGCTTCAGAACCTAATTCCACTAGATCATCATATGAAACTATTTCTGCTCTGATAAATCCTCTTTCTATGTCAGAGTGGATTTTACTTGCTGCCTGAGGAGCTTTTGTACCTTTTATAATAGTCCAAGCTCTTACTTCCTGAACTCCAGCAGTAAGGAAACTTATTAAGCCTAACAGTTTATAACTTGTCTGAATTAACTTATCCAGTCCAGATTCTTCCAGACCATATTCTCTAAGCATTTCTGCCTTTTCTTCATCATCAAGACCTGAAAGTTCTTCTTCAAGCTTAGCACATACTACAACTACTTCAGCACCTTCAGCTTCTGCATACTCTTTAACTTTTTTTACGTATTGATTTTCCAGATTTCCGCTCATCATTTCTTCTTCTGAAATATTGCAGACATAAAGTACTGGTTTTGAAGTCAATAGGAACAAGCCTTTTATAAATTCCTTTTCTTCATCATCTGCTTCAAATGTTCTTACCGGCTTATTGCTTTCAAGGTGAGCCTTAATTCTTTCCATTAAAGAATATTCTTCTTTTGCTTTCTTATCTCCTGATCTTGAAAGTTTTACTGACCTCTCCATTCTTCTTTCAAGAACTTCTAAATCTGAAAATATTAACTCAAGGTTTATAGTCTCAGCATCTCTTATAGGATCTACACTTCCTTCTACGTGAACTACATTCCCATCCTCAAAGCATCTTACCACATGGCATATAGCTTCAACTTCTCTTATATGGGACAAGAACTTGTTTCCCAATCCTTCTCCTTTTGAAGCTCCTTTAACAAGACCTGCAATGTCATAGAATTCAACAGTAGTATATATTTTTCTTTTTGTATTATATATTTTTTCAAGAACATCCAATCTTTTATCCGGAACTGCAACAACTCCTACATTTGGTTCTATAGTGCAAAAAGGATAATTTGCAGACTCAGCTCCTGCTTTTGTTATTGCATTAAAAAGAGTGCTCTTTCCAACATTTGGCAACCCGACTATTCCTAATTTCATATATGTACATTCCTTTCTTTCCATTACTTATCCTTTAAGATTATACTTTATATATTTTTTTATTTCAACTTATATATAACCAATGTTGGAATAAACTGCTTTAGTATTTTTTTTTTTATTACAAAAGATAAGTATGAGGTGATTTTATGAAAAAAATCTTTAAAATTTTACTGATTGTGTTATTTTCTATAAATTGTCCAGCTGCAAGAACTGCAGGTGAAACATTATCCTCAAAGGAATTAGATTGGTATTTTTCCTCAAACGGCAAAGGAACAATCCCTTCTCCTCCAAAAGAATGCAAGGATTATCTTTCAAAATATTCAGCCATATTTTTAGGAAATACAGGGGAGAAAACTATATACCTTACCTTCGATCAAGGTTATGAAAATGGATATACTTCTAAAATTTTAGATATATTAAAAGAAGAAAATGTCCCTGCAGCCTTTTTTGTTGTAAAACCCTACATGAAAGACTGTCCTGAATTGATAAAAAGAATGACAGAAGAAGGCCATTTAGTCTGCAACCACAGCGCAAGGCACCCTTCTATGGCAAAAGTCCACGATGAGGATAAATTCAGAAAAGAGTTTGAAGATGTAGAAACACTTTATAAGGAAATAACCGAAAAAGAAATGATCAAGTTATTCAGACCTCCAATGGGTAAGTATTCTGAGGCATCTCTCTCAAACACAAATAAGCTTGGTTATAAAACTGTTTTTTGGAGTTTTGCATACAGAGACTGGCTGGTTAATGATCAGCCAAGAGAAGACGGTGCTTTTAAAAAAATAACGGAGAGTTTTCATCCTGGCGAAATAATGCTGCTTCATTCAGTTTCATCCACCAATTCCAATATTTTAAGGTCAGTTATAAAAGAAGCCAAATCCCAGGGCTATACCTTTAAATCTCTTAATGAAATAAAATGAATACATCCTTTACGAGACCTTAATATTAAAATAAATGCACACCTTTGACTGTAATATCCTGGTGTGCATTTTTTATTCTATTTTCCTTCAATTATGTTATTTATAGTTCTTAATAAATTATCCTTTTTGTATGCAGATTCTACCTGAATATAATTGATTTCTCTTGCAACACTGTTCCTGTATTCCTCATCTTCAATATATGCCAGATTAATCTTAACATTTATACTTGCGCTTTCAACAGCTGCATGAAGTAAAATTGCTGCAACTCCAGCATCTGATATGGCACCCTTGTTACCATACTTCGCAGCTATCTCTATTTCATTATACAGCTTTAAAGATGCCCTCGCCAAACTTAAAGGCGCTTCTGTTGCCCCTATTGTATTTTGTTTTATCTTATTTTTTCTATAGTTTTTTTCTTCCTCGGAATCCTTAGGAAGCTTATATGAATTCATAAGAAGTTCGAATGCTCTTTTGTCTTCTTCCATGGCTTCAAAAAAATCCTTGATATGATTTTTTGTTCTGAAAACTGAGTCTGTTACAGTTTTCTTTTCTAAATCCTCTAATTCTTGAAATTTCTTTTTTCCTGTCGTGAGACTATAAACCATTTGATTCAAAGCTGCTGACAATGCCCCTGTAAAAGCTGCAACACTTCCACCTCCCGGAGTAGGTTCACTTGAAGCAAGCTTATTTACAAATTCCTCTAAAGTATAATCCTTGAACATAATTCCACCTCAATTATCAAATTTCATCTATTTTTTAGTAATGATGCAATGTATCCCATATAAATCCAAAATAACAGTGATATAAAACTTATAATAAATATTAAGTTGCTTTCAAAGAAGTTAACGAGAATTATTCCCATGCATAATGAAACCAATATAGTAATTCTATATTTTTTGGGACCCTTCATTGCATCTAATCTTGATATTGTAAAAACAAACAGAGATATTATAAATAACAAAAATATAGAAAGCATTGGAATTCCATATACAGCTCCAATCTGGATATAAATATTATGAAGTCCGCCTGCTTCAATTCCTGGCAATCTGGACACATCATATTTATTCAACTCAGGCAGAATACTGGTCAGACTGCTTATGAGAGCTGAATTCCCCACACCAGTCAACGGCCATATTTTTATTAGTTCCCTTCCAGCAATCCAAAGTTCATATCTTCCATCAAGAATTTTAGCAAGCAGTGAACTTTTCAGAGCAAAAGCAGTAGCTGCTAAACTTAATATAAGTATACAATAAAATACTCTCCATATACACCTTTTTAAATACATGAATATGCTGACACCCAACAGTGTAAGCAAGACGATTATTCCGCTCCTGTTATTGGATTCCTTCAGCGTAATTAAATTAATGATAAAAAATAATGATATGAGTATTTTATTCAAAAAGCTTTTATTGGTTATTATTAAATATATTCCTACAGCTATAGCTAAGGCACATGCAATTCCTAAGGCATTTCTATTGAAGAAAAGTCCAACATGTCCATCACCACCACCTTGAATGTTAATCCCGTAAATCTTATCATTGATAACAATACTCTTATTAAAAACAATCAGGAACAAGGAACCTAGTGCCAATAAAGATGCAGTAATGAAGTATACCCATGAAATTACATCCATTTCCTTAAGCAGTTCTTTTTCATTCTTTTTTCTGTCCACTGTAAACATGGCAAAGAATAAAATCAAATTCGTTGCAAATATTTTAATGTTCCCTCCGGTTCTGTACTTTGTCATAATTAATAAAAGAGAACCTATAATAAAAATGTATAAGAATATTTTATAAGGGGCCATTTCTTCATTCAATAACGCAAATGCATTAATTAATACCAGAAGGACACCCCAGACAATCAATCCCGTATTTAACAAATTAAGTCCAGGAATATCAGATAACACTGATACGAAAGATAGACTGACTAATAAATACAGTATTTTAAAATAGAATTTATTGTTAATAATTGTAATTGTCTTTATAATTTTGTCTATCATAACACTTCACCATAAACCTTTATTATTTTTTCTGCAATGACCTCTTTTGAATATTTTTCTTCACACTCTTTTCGTATTTTGGTTCTATCATAGTTTTTTATGCTGGCTTTCATTTCCTTAAGAGCATCAGCAAGAAGTTTCTCATTATAATTTTCTACAATTATTCCGTTTGTTTTAGTAACAATATCTTCTGCCCCTCCGTTTCTTGTAGCTATTATGGGTTTCCCACTGGCCGTAGCTTCAATATATACAACTCCAAAAGTTTCATATTCCGAAGCAAGTACAAATGCATCGCATCTTCCCATTTCTTTTGCTGCCTCTTCCCTTTCCAGGGCCCCGAGAAAAATAACCTGGCCTGATATCCCCAAATCTTCTGCAAGAGCTTCAAGGGTTCCTTTTATTCCGCCATCCCCACCGATTTTTAATCTGCATTCCTTTCCTTTAAATGCTTTTGCGAAAGTTTTTATAAGCAATTCCATTCCCTTTCCTGCCTCCAGGTAAGCCAAAGAGAAAAATGTGAACATTTCATTAGGTTTCTCATCTTTAAGATTAAACAAATCTAAGTCAACCAGATTATGTATCACTTTTACCTTATTTTTTGTGTAAGAACCTAATTCTTCCTTTAGTCCGTTCCCTACAGCAATAAGGGCATTACAGTCATCATAAGCCTTAAAAATATACTTTTTATAGCTATCTCTTACATATCTGCTGTGTTTAAGAGATGTATGTTCTGTAATTACCAAAGGAATGTTATATTTACTGGCTAAATAATCGGCTGCAATTCCTCCCCAAAAACATGAATGAGCATGAATAATATCAATCTTTCCTTGTTCCTTTACAATTTTTTTATAGATTTTATCAATCCTTCTGTTGAAAACCTTAAACATCAGAGGATTTTTAGGCAAAAAATTGTAATCCTTATATCGGTAGGTGTTCAATCCAAATTCTATATTGAAATGAATACCTCTTTTCTCCTTTATTTTTCCTAAAAGTGTAATTGGCCATATTTCATTATAAGCAACAGTAACCTTAATTCCTGAATCCTTCAAAGCTTTAAATTGTTCTGTAAAAAAACTCCCATGTACTTTTTTTCTTTCAGACGAGTACCAGGACGGTATAACCAAAATATGCATATTTCTACTTTTCTCCCAGAATTTTATTTAATCTTTTTGCTACAGAATCCCATTCATAACTGATATCCTCTTTGGATTCTTCTCCCGCCTCAACTTTTTCCCTTAATATCCTGATTGCATTTTTTATTTCATTTTTTTCATTATTTACCCCTATACACTTATAATGATTTTGTACAAGTGGTATTATCGGATCTTTTTCGTCTCCATATATATTTAATATCCATGAGTCAGTACCGAAGTAATCATATATTTTACCTGGTATTTGTTTAGAATTCTTGTTTCCAAAAAGCAATAAACCATGACTTTTCAGCATATATTTTAATGCTTCATCAAAGGGAATTCTCCCTGATACTTTTATTGCTTCTTCTGAAATAAGCTTTTGTTTTATGTCTTCATCGTCAATATTTCCAAAAAACAATATGTTCAATTTCCCATATAAATCAGGATCTTCGTTTTTAAGTTCTGCCACAGCCTCATAAAACGGAATAACATCCCTTAACTTAGAGAATATTTCTCCGGCATATACAATATTTATCTTATCTTCCTTTATAAGACTCGGCTTTAATCCATTTTTAAGCCTGTCATAAATCTCCTTATCATATCCCCTTGTAACAACATAACAAGTCTTTGGATCTAAACTGTAAGTATCAATATAATCCTTCATATTCTCTTTAGTGACAAAAATTAATTTATTTGCATTTCTCACAACTTTTCTTTCCAGGTATTTTTCTATGGCTTTTCTCATAAAAAAGGATTTTTCCCTGGTTGAATCTTTTACCCAGGGATCACTCCAATATGTAATCCAAGGTATTTCAGAAAATTGTTTTTTTATCATATAGGCGCATAAATGTGATGATGGAGGTTCATGCATAGAAAAAATAACATCAAATGAGTTTTCTTCTGCAAGTTTTTTTCCATATTTAGCTGCCTTTACAGCCCAGTAAGCATACATATCAGGCACTGCAGCCATATTTTTTATTTTCCTTAGAATTTTCCCTTTTATTCCGGGAGATTTTCCTGAAGCTGAATTTTTCACGCTGGATTTCTTAGGCATAACTTTTTCAAAAAGCCTTCCTCCTCCTACAGCATGAACTCTTATATCCCTGCTCATCATAGAGAAAAGATATTCATCGTAATATATGGAATCCTTAGGGAAATTTACTGTCAAAAGGTATATTTCATTCCCATCTATTTTATTCAATTTATTTAAATATTGAAGAGTCTCAATTGAAGCTGAATTATTAATCAACGGAGAATAGCATGCTATAAAAAGTATTTTCATCATTTCCTCCTAAACTTGCTCAAAAATAACTTGCTAATTTCATTAATTTCCTTAATTTTTAAAATTATACACAACAAGTAAAACACTATTGCCCCTAAAAAAGCAGCAGGTATGATTGTGATGATATTAATGTCTATCTTAAGTATATTGTTTATTAATATCAAAACTGCTCCCATAATAACTGATGCAAGAAGAACCTTTAACATTTTAAACAAAAGATCTCCCAACTTGAAATTCGGAAGTATCCTGTTAACATTTAAAAGAAGCATTATGGAAGTAACTATAAGAGAGCTTGATGTTGAAACAGCAATCCCTATTATCCCCAATGGTTTTGTCAGTAATAGAATTAATAAAATATTTACTGAAACCCCTATAATCCCATTTATTGTCGTATCTCTGGTTTTCCCCATAGAAAAGAGAATTGAATTAAGTATGTCTCTTACCCCATAAAATGCAAGGCCAATGAGATATCCCAAAAAAGCTGTTTTTGTAAGATTTACAGAATCTTGCGCAAACTGCCCTCTCATATATACGATTTCTATTATTTCCTTATTATATATAATTGCACCGCATGTAATAGGAACCAATAATAATACACAATATATCAACGTCTTCTTTATATATTCCGTAAAGCCCTCATCATCTCCTGAGTTCCTTTTATTAGCCATCAATGGGTATGCTACAGTCAAAACTGAAGTAGTAATTATTGTGTTCAGAAACACTATAAGTTTCTGAGCAAAATCAAGAGCTGAAACGCTCCCTGTTTCCAAAGAAGATGCTACTGTCTTATCTACCGCCAAATTCAAAGAATTAGCTCCTGCTCCTATTATAACCGGAGCAATCAAAACCAGTACCCTTCTTATTCTTTCATCCTTGTAATCCATATTAAATTTCAGTTTATACCCATGAGCCTTTAAAGAAGGTACCTGTACCAATACTCTTGCTGCATTTCCTATAACATTCGCTATTGTTAATCCTACAATACTATAACTGTGGAAAAACAATAAATATATAATCATTGGAGCATTAAAAAACAATCCCAATACTGATGGGACTACAAAATCCTCATTTACCTGAAGAATAGCAGTAAAACATGCATTTACTGCTAAGAAGAGCAGATTCAGAATAGTTATCCTTGTAAGAGTGATTGTTAAGGTCAGCCTTTCCGAATCAAATCCTTTTGCAAAAAATGGCACTATATCCTCAGCAAAAATAAATGCAAAGACAAAAACTGCCACTGATATGAAAGAAAGTAATGTTATGAACTTGTTGGCAAATTCATACATCTCTTTTCTTCCATTTTTAACCAGTTGCTCACTTAGTATAGGTAAAAATGATGTTGATATAGCCAATCCTATTACCATGAACAAAGTCTCCGGAATTGTCACCGCAATATTGTAGGCATCAGTATAAACCCCTGTACCGAAATTTCCTGCAATGAGCAAATCTCTTATGAATCCGATTCCCCTGCTCAATATCGATACCACCATAATAATAAGTGTGGATTTCAGAACTTTGTTGCTCATTTATTCACCTCTGACTTACTCTTAATGACCATAACCAAAAATTTAGGTATGGATCCTAGTCTCTTGATTCTCCAAGGTTCCTTCATTACTCTGTAAAGCCATTCTAATCCAAGTTTTATCATCCACTTTGGAGCTCTGTTAACATTTCCTGCTATTACATCAAAACTTCCCCCTACCCCCATAAATATCTTGCATGGAAGTTCATTCATATGTAAAGAAATAAATTCTTCCTGCCTTGGGCATCCCATTGCTACAAAAAGTGCATAAGCACCACTTTCTTTGATATCCTTGAGTATTTCCCCTGAATTTTTCACTTCAAAATAACCATTATGTTTACCAGCAACTTTGAGTTCAGGATGATTTTCTTTCAGTTTGTCACAACATGCATTCAATATTTCTTCCTTTGCTCCCAACAGATAAATTCCTTTTCCCTCTTCACTGCATTTTTTAATGATATCCATCATCAGTTCTATCCCTGCAATTTTCTCTTTAACAGGATTTCTCATTATCTTTGATGCAATCACAGTTCCAATTCCATCAGGTATAATCAATGAAGTGCTTCCACTAAAGTTGCATTTGAGAATCTCACTATTCATGGCATTAAAAAGCACTTCCGGATTACCTGAGATTATATGAACCTTGGGGTACTTTTCTATAAAGTCTAAAAGTTCACTTTTTCTATTTTTATATATCTTAAATCCTAATATATCTATAAACATAATTCTCTCCTAGCTGCAATTATCTTCCTATAATATCATAACGGATTTTAATGCTGTAATCCAATGAAATCTTATAAAATATGGCTTTTTTGTTATTTTTCAATATATGCCCTTAGCTCTCTCACTATTTCATCCTCACTATTTATTTTTTCAGCCATTTCCAGGTGAAGCTTGGCTTGTTTCATATCTCCAATATTTAAATAGCACATTATTAAATTTGTGCAGATCTCTACATCTCTAGTGGCCTCAAAGGCTTTTCTGAAGTATTTCACAGCACTTTCAAAGTCTCCCATTGATGCGAGGTTTATTCCCATTTCATTTACAGTTTCTACTATGGAACTATCTAATGCAAGGCTTTCATTCAGATAATATACAGCTTTTTCGAAATTATTTAATTTTCTGTAGCATAAAGCAATATAATAAAACATTGAGGGATCATCCCCGAACCTTTCAGAAAGAGGTATAAGCTTAAGCAGAGCCTCTTCAGGCTTGTTTTCAACCAATTCTTTTCCTTCTTCGAAATTCACAACATCTTCTATCCTCTGATAAATCTCGATAATTTCCGGTGACTTTTCTCCTCCCATATCAAAGTATTCATTTAATTTACCATATGCTTTTTTGAAATTTTTACCATCTCTTAATATCAAAGCTTCATACAAATAAGGCACAGGACTTTTTCCGTCAATGTCTTTATACCTTTTAATATCCTCTTTTAAAACTTCTTCAAAATCTTTGTCAGTTCCTCTTATGGCTTCACCTAAAGACAGCAATCTGCTTAATACCTCACCTGTTGTATCTATTTCTGAAAGACCCTTAAGCATAATATATGCATCATCATATTTCTTTTCTTTTATTTTTTCAGCTATTCTTGTTTTAATAAACGGAACAGTATCTTTTATCTTTTTTAGCAGAATTATGTAATCCATGTTATATTTCAAATCTTTATCTGTTCCTAAAGCAATAAACATTCCCTCAACAAATTCATATATTGGCAAATTCTTGACTTTGTTTTCTTTTTCAATGTTCTTTGCAAGGTAATCAGGGCTTATAGGTAAATAAAGTTCCTGGTTATGAAGTTTTGTATTTGAAGCATTCAAAGCTTTCAATAACCCTTCTTTATTCATTTCTAAAAAAAGCATCTTGCCCAATTTTTCTTTAAAGTACGTTTTATAATTCAAATAACATTCTCCTTTTCATAAAAAAACTTAAAGCTATCATCATAGGATGATAGCTTTATATCAATTATTTTAGATTTTCATTAATAAGTTTTGTAAGAGCTTCTTTAAAACTCTCAACTTTACTTTCTGAATCTTTTACAGAGCTTCCTTTAACTGCAGCATAAAGTTTCATTTTAGGCTCAGTACCGGAAGGTCTTACAACAAACCATGATTCATCCTCAAATATAAATTTTAATACATTTGATGTAGGTAAATCAATAGTCTTTTGTGTTTTATTTATTAAATCTTTTTGGATTCCCAGTTTATAGTCTTCTTTAAGAGCAAGTTTCACTCCATTTAATTCTTCAAAATCTTTTTCTCTCAGGCTTTCTATGCATTTTGCTATCTTTTCCTGACCTTCTTTACCCTGTAATTCAAATGATACTAATGTTTCTAGGAAATATCCGTATTCATCATAGATATCTACAAGAGCATCATACAAACTCATTCCTTTTTCTTTATAATACAGAGTCATCTCTGAGATAAGCATTGCCGCTACAACCGCATCCTTGTCTCTTGCATGTTCACCAGCCAGGTATCCATAACTTTCCTCAAATCCAAAGAGATATTTTTTACTGTGATCTTTTTGGAACTGAGTCATTTTTTCTCCGATATATTTAAATCCTGTAAGAACGTTTATTAATTCTACACCATAGCTTTTAGCTATATTTGCTGCTGATTCTGTTGTTACTATTGTCTTGATAACCACGCCATTGTCAGGCAGCTCATTTCTTTCTTTAAGTGAAGAAAGAATATACTTTGTAAGAAGCATACCTGTCTGGTTTCCTGTCAATACCTTGTATTGTCCTAAACTGTCCTTAACAACCACTCCGATTCTGTCAGCATCAGGATCAGTTCCGAAAATAATATCCGGATTTACTGTCTTTGCCATTTCTAAAGCTAATTTAAACACTTTAGGGTCTTCAGGATTTGGATAAGGTGCAGTTGGGAAATTCCCATCTGGAAGTTCCTGCTCTTTAACTACATTTATATTTTCATATCCTAATTCATTTAAAACTCTTCTTACCGGAACATTTCCTGAACCATGAATAGGTGTATATATTATTTTTAAATCTTTTGCTTTTTCTGCCACTAATTCTTTTCTTATTGTTGAAGATTTAATCGCATCTATATATGCCTTATCAACTTCTTCACCTATATAATTAAGCAATCCTTTTTCGATTGCATCTTTTTCATCCAATGATTTAATTTTATCAAATGAATCTACTTTGCTTACAAATCTTAATACATTGTCTGCATCATCATCAGTAAGTTGTCCACCATCCGGTCCGTAAGCCTTGTATCCATTATATTGTTTAGGATTATGTGAAGCTGTAATAACTACTCCTCCTGCACATCCTAAATGTCTAACCGCAAAAGACAGCATAGGTGTTGGTCTTAAACTTTCAAATAAATATACTTTTATACCATTTCCGCAAAGTGTAAGAGCTGTAGCCTTCGCAAATTCCTTTGACATATTTCTTGAGTCATATGCAATAGCTACTGAAGCACCTGCATCTTTGTACCTGTCATTCAAATAATCAGCGAAACCTTGAGTTGCCTTACCCACGGTATATATATTCATTCTGTTGCTACCATAACCGATAACCCCTCTTAATCCGCCTGTTCCAAATTCCAGTTCTTTATAAAACCTGTCTTCAATTTCTTTCTGATCTGTCAATGACTTTAATTCATTCTTAACCTCATCCTCTATAATATGCGAATCAAGCCATTCTTGATATTTTTGTTTGTATTCCATATTAACCCCTCCATTCTTATACCTCTCTATTATATACATATTTTTAAAAACTGAAAATACATTTTACGAAATTTTTCAATATTTTTACATAAAATATTGAAAAAAAAACAATAATACGGAGTATTTTAGCAAATTTGTGTAAAAAAAGTAAGAGTTGAAGGATATTTCCTATGACTCTTACTTTAAAATATTCTGTTTATCTGGTTTCTCTCTTTTCTCTTATTTCTTCTTCTTTTAATTCCATGTCAATAGATATTGTCTTTTTTTCATAGCTTACAGCAGCTATAACAGTTTCTAGATTATCAATGATTGAAATTTCTTCCCCGGCCTCTATATCACTGATCTTAAATACAGATCCGACTTGTGCTCCTGTAATATTGAGATTTATTGTTTTAGGTAATTTCTCAGGAGTACATCTTACTTTAAGAGATTTTTTTTCTTTCTGCAGAACTGCACCGGTTTTCCCTATTGATTCCTCTCCGATAAAATTTATAGGCACATTGGAAGTTACTTCTTTATCCCCTTTAATATCTTCTAAATCAATATGAATAATCTTTCTGCTTAAGGGATCCCTCTGTACTTCTTTCACGATAGTTTTATGAATTTCTCCCATAAAACTTGTTTCTAAAAATCCATGTTCACCTTTCTTATGAATTTCTTCATTCAGTTCCAATTCAGAAACTTCAAACATTATATTTTGAAGTCCTTTTCCATATAAGACACCAGGTATACTGCCCCTTCTCCTTACTTTATTACCATTATGCCCCGCGGTTTTTTCTCTCATCGAAATTTCCACATCATCACCTCCTGGTGACTATTATTACCATTTGCAAAATTTTTATTCAATCTTTACATGCTTTATATTGAAATGCGTATTGTACTCGAATATAATAGTATTGCTTTGAAAATATTTAATTACAAAGGAGTTTGATATGTACAGATTAAACCAACATGAAACCCCATTATTCAGTGCTCTTATGGAGTACGTAAATAACAAGACTATCCCATTTCATGTACCAGGCCATAAAAAAGGAGTAGGTGCTGAAGAATCTTTTAAAGAATTTATAGGAGAAAACGCCTTTAAAATAGACGTTACTGTATTCAAAATGGTAGATTCACTGCATCATCCTACAGGTCCAATAAAAAAAGCGCAGGAATTAGCAGCAGACGCATATGGTGCAGATGCATCATTCTTCTCCATTCATGGAACTTCTGGAGCTATTCAGGCTATGATACTTTCTGTAGTAGGCGATGGTGATAAGATATTAATACCCAGAAATGTTCACAAATCAGTTACTTCAGGGATAATTTTAAGCGGAGCAACACCTATATTCATGACACCGGAACTTGACAGGAGATTAGGCATAGCTCAAGGCGTAACTCCTGAAGTGGTTGAAAAAGCTCTGAATGAACACCCTGAAGCAAAAGCTGTTCTTATAATAAATCCTACATATTATGGTGTTTCTACTGATATTAAAAGAATCTGTGATATAGTTCATAATCATGGAATACCACTTATTGTAGATGAAGCTCATGGTCCTCATTTAGGTTTTAACAATAAGTTACCTATGTCAGCCATCGAAGCTGGAGCTGATATCTGTGCACAAAGCACCCATAAAATTATCGGAGCTCTTACTCAAGGCTCACTGCTTCATGTAAAAAGTAAATATATAAATCCTAAAAGGGTTCAACAGGTATTGAATTTACTTCATACCACCTCACCGTCATACATTTTAATGGCAAGTTTAGATTGTGCAAGAAAGCAGATTGCCTTACAGGGTAAGGATTTAATGGATAAAACCATCGAGCTGTGCAATTATGCAAGAAATGAGATAAACAAAATTGAAGGATTATACTGTTTTGGTGAAGAAATCTTAGGTGAACCAGGAGTTTATGCCTTAGATCCTACAAAACTTACAATAAATTGCAGAGAATTAGGAATCACAGGATATGAGCTGGAAAGGTACCTTGCAACGGAACATCATATACAGGTTGAAATGTCCGACCTGTATAATGTACTTGCTGTAGGATCTTTCGGAGATACAAAGGAGAGTATTGATTCTTTAATCTCAGCTTTAAAAGAAATTTCAATGGCACATATAGAATTGGATAATAAAAAACCGGATTTTCTCGACATACCTGAAATACCTGAAATGAAGGTTAATCCAAGAGTTGCATTCAATGCCGAAAAAAAATCCCTTCTTATAGGAGAAGCTATAGGTGAAATCAGCGGAGAATTCCTAATGGCATATCCACCAGGAATTCCTGTATTATGCCCTGGTGAAATTATAACGCCTGAAATAGTTCACTATATTAAGGATTTAAAAAGAGCAGGACTTTACGTTCAAGGAACACAAGACCCTAAAGTGGAGCATATTAATGTTTTGACTGAATAAATTTTTTCAAAATAATAAAGGCTGGTAAAAGTCGTATTCATGGTGCATATAAAGCACACACCGGACTTTTACCAGCCTCTTTTATTTAAAAATAATCACTGAAATTATCTTCATTTAATATAACCATCCCATTTTTGCTTAATAATTCAGAAGTAACTCCATTTCCTCTTATTTTTATACCTTCAAACATACCGTTATATACTTCCCCATAACCGCATGAAGGGGAATTTTTTTTAAGAATTGCTTTGTTAATATTCAGCATCTTTGCTATCTTAAGAGTTTCTTCAGCCCCTTTCAGGAACTTCTCAGTCACATCTTTCCCATCACTGGTAAATACTTTTCCCGATTCAGTTCTTTCAGCAGCCATCCTGGGAGTTGTAAGTCCCCCAAGCTGCTCCGGACAGACAATAATTGCCTTCCCTTCTTTAAACAGGCTCAATATTTTCTCATTAAGATTATTATCTCCAGTATACTTGCAATTGACACCAACTAAACAGGCACTAATCAAAATCACCTTTCATCACTTCCTACTTAAGCTTTACCACAGTAACTCCTGTTCCGCCTTCTCCATATTCACCCAAACGATATTGTTTAACATGAGGATGATGTTTCAACATGTCATTTATTGACTTTCTCAGGACTCCGGTTCCCTTGCCATGAATCAGTGAAACCTCCCCTAGACCAGCCATATAAGCTTCATCAAGATATTTATCAGCTGTATAACATGCCTCTTCCGAATCCATTCCTCTCAGATCCACAGAAGAACTTACTGCTTTCAGATTGAGATTTACCGTTTTCTTAACTTTTTTCTTTTCTTCTTTAGTATTTCCTGATGCAACTAAGTCCTTAAGTTTTACGTTTATTTTCATTATTCCCGCTTCTACCTTAACTTCACCTTTGCTGTCCGGCTGAGAAATGATTATTACCTTTTGGTTCAAAGATGGTAAAAATGCTTCCATTCCCAGCTTTACTTCAGTAATCTCTTTTCCGGTGCTTTTACTTTGAGAGGATGCTTTCGCTTCAACATTTTCCAGTTTGTTTCTTAGCCTGCTTCTTTCCTCTTCAAGCTTTCTCCTTACTTCTGAAGAGCCTCCTGCTCTTTCAAGCTCTCTCATACTTTTGAGTATTTCATCTGCCTGCTCTTTTGCATCCCTTAAAAGTTCCTTAGCTTCCCTTCTGGCTTCAACAAATGCATTTTCTCTCATTTTCTCCAAAGATTCCAGCTTACTGTTATATTTATCCCTCAGTTTTTCAGCCTCCGCTCTTAATGCGGCAGCTTTCATTGCTTCCTCCTCTGCCTTTATTCTCTTTTCCTGCAAATTTTGAATAATATCTTCAAATTGAAGAGATTCTGAGGAGATTAACTCTCTTGAATTACGAATAATTTTTTCATCCAGACCAAGTTTTCTTGATATTTCAAATGCATTGGATTTTCCAGGTATTCCAATCAACAGCTTATAGGTAGGTTTCAAGGTCTCTACATCAAACTCCACAGAAGCATTTTCCACTCCTTCAGTCTTAAGTGCATAGGCTTTAAGTTCACTGTAATGGGTAGTGGCAACAATTTTACTTCCTCTCTGCCTCAGGCATTCTAATATTGATATTGCAAGAGCTGCTCCTTCTGTGGGATCTGTCCCTGCCCCCAATTCATCGAATAATACCAGTGAATCCTCAGATGCCTCATTTATTATCTCAACTATATTGGTCATATGTGAAGAGAATGTTGAAAGGCTTTGTTCGATGCTTTGCTCATCACCAATATCAGCATATATGTTTTTATAAATGCTTATGCATGAATTTTCTTCAGCAGGTATCAGAAGGCCACTCATTCCCATAAGATGAATCAACCCTATAGTCTTTAATGTAACAGTTTTTCCACCTGTATTTGGCCCTGTAATGATAAGTGATGTAAATTCTCCTCCTAAATAAGAGGTTGAAGGCACTACTTTCCTCTCATCAATAAGCGGATGCCTTCCTTGTACTATATGGAATGCTCCATCCTCATTGACTATAGGAGCTGATCCTCTTATTGAACTTCCATACTTTGCCTTTGCAAATATGAAATCCAGTTCTATCATTATATCCATATTTCTTTTTACATCAGTCCTATTGTTGTATATCATACCCGAAAGGGCGTTTAATATTCTTTCAATCTCTGCCTTCTCTTTAAGCGTAAGCTCTTTTATTTCATTATTTAAGTTAACCAGGCTCATGGGCTCGATGAATAATGTCGCACCGGAAGAACTCTGGTCGTGGATTAATCCATGCACCTGCCCTTTATATTCGGCTTTTACAGGAATAACATACCTGTCACCCCTCATGCTGTAAAGATTGTCCTGAAGATATTTTGAATTTTCTCTTATCAGTGATCCTACTTTTTCTCTTATGGAAGAATTCTTTTCTTTTAAAGATCTTCTTATACTATGTAATGCAGCACTTGCCCTGTCTGCCACTTCATCTTCAGAAATGATTGCATTGTATATCTGATCTTCCACATTCTTTAAAGGAGTTATCCCTTCACATATCTCCTCCAATATTTTATGCGCTTCTTCTTCCTCTTTACGTTTCACATATTCAACAAAGTTTCTTGAAGACTTTAGCATTTTCGCAATCCTGAGCAGCTGTTCAGGATTTAATGTTCCTCCTTTAGCTGCTCTGGATATTCCGTCCCTTACATCATAAAACCCTTCAAAAGGAGGATTTCCTTTAGTGACAAGCAAATGTACAGCCTCTTTTGTTTCCTGAATGTGCTCGCGTATGTCATATATATTTTCGTAAGGCTTCAAGTCATTTATCATTTCCCTTGAAGCTCCGATAATTGCATATTCCTTTAATTTATCTTTAACCTTATTAAATTCCAAAACTCGTAATGATCTTTCTTTCATTCTTAACTCCTTTTATTCAACCCCTCTTTTATAATGGCCTTTGGTATATTCTCCTTTTGGGGTATAAGAACTATCATCTATAGATTTTAGTATATTCGAAACGTCTTCTCCTGTTTCATCAATAAAATCAAATCTGAAGCTTGTGACTCCTTTTTCCTTAAGTGAGTTTATCTCACCTATCAAATTCAGTATGCTTGAATTGTATATGTATGATCTGCAGAATTTATCTGTGAATATTCTGAAATCCTTATTCATTCTGTCTTTTAATATAAATTCATCATTTACACAAGGCATGGAACAATTGCTGCCGGCTCCTTTTCCTCCTGCTGTTGAACCTACAGGACAATATTCGGATACCATTACCTCAGTCTTTCCATATACTGAAATCCCAACACCCTTTACTCTATCAAGAATATCCATTATCTCTTTTCTGTTCAGTTCCTGGCTCAGGTATGGATACACTTGATTTTCCTTTAGAAATGTAACTGCCTCTGAATTAAAGATATTACTTTTGTAATCACTGATTAAATTTATTTTACCTTTAAAATGTCTTATTATTCCCAAGTTTGAGGTAATTATTCCTTTAAACAGAGGAAAATTCTCCTCAATTTCCTTAACAACTGCATCATATTCACTTTTTATTATATTAGGAAGTTTTAAGTAGATACCTGCGTTAGTTATTCCCTTTATATCCTCAAGTAAAATTCCCTTTTTATTGTATATATTAACTCCGATATCTGTTGCTCCCCCATTTACAAGCGCTGCCAGCTGCTCTTTTGTATTTGCAGTAAACAGCATCTCTGGTGCAGTACCATCGTATGCAGGAAATATGGTTTTAGTTTCTTTTTTCCTGATTTCAATTGTTCTTTTATACTTGTTTATTTCACATGCTTCTATTTCTTCAATAATTTTTCTCCTGGATTCATTAAGTGAGGATATAGCCATAAAACCATCCTCATATGTTTGAAACTCAACATTTATTATCTTAAACGGACTGTCTCCTGACTTAGTTAAAGCATCCTCAATCCGCTCTTTTGACAAAGGTCTTTTCTCTGCTTTTTGAACTGCTTCTCCTGTCACTGAAAAAAGCTTATTTTTATACAATACTAAAAGTTCTAGGCACTTTCCAACCTGAAAATTCACTTTGCAATTTAAGCCTATTTTCTTCTCATAAATATTGCTGTAAGTCTGGCTCATATCCTTAAGCAAAAGTGAATCTGCCGTCTTGTATAGATAATCCCCCTTGCTGTACTGCTTAGGAAAAAGAATAGCTTTTTCGCCTTTATACGCCTTTTCTCTGACTTCTCCGCCTACCTGGATTTTTGAAACTACAAAACCTTTCTCGCCTATTCTTATCCCATCCTTAAGTGCCAGATCTTCCTGAAGCAAAACTTCAAGGTTTTCACCTGCTTTTCCTAAAAGCACACCTGTATTCTTAGGAAATTTATATGCCATCATATCCTTGCCTTCATTTTTATAAAAATACGCCTTTGAAAATCCTTCCCTGTTAAAAAGCTTAAGAAGGATGTTTTTACCTTCCTGATTTTTCCCTTCATCAATGGCTTTTCTATATTCACGTACTACTCCTGCCACATACTCAGGCCTTTTCATTCTTCCTTCTATCTTTAAAGAACTTGTTCCTGTCTCTATCAGATCCCCGACATTATCCACACTGCAAATGTCCTTTGGACTTAAGAGATATCCTTTGTACTCCATATTGCCATTCAATGATTTTAAAGTATAGGGCAATCTGCAGCTCTGAGCACATCTTCCCCTGTTACCGCTTCTTCCACCAATCATTGAACTCATGAGACACATTCCTGAATAACAGACACATAAAGCACCATGTACAAATATTTCAGTTTCAACACCTAAATTTTCAGATATGTATTTAATCTCTTTCAAAGAAAGCTCCCTTGAAAGAACAATTCTTTTTAATCCCTGTTCTTTGAGAAACAGGGCTCCCTCCAGGTTATGTACAGTCATTTGAGTGGAAGCATGAAGCTCGAAATCCGGAATAACCTTCCTTATGGCTCTCATTAATCCTAAATCCTGTATCAGAAGCGCATCTACCCCGATTCTGTATAAAAATTCAGCATATTTTACAGCCTCAGCTATCTCCACTTCTTTTATAAGAGTATTTATTGTTACATATATTTTAAGTCCGTAGAGATGTGCATAATCTACAGCCTTCTCTATATTTTCCTTATCAAAGTTTGAGGCATATGCCCTTGCTGAGAATCTATCCCCTCCGAGGTAAACTGCATCTGCACCGTTGTTTACCGCAGCATAAAGGCTTTCAAAGCTTCCGGCAGGCGCAAGTAGTTCTATTTTATTCATCATTTCATCTCCTGTTTATAATTATTAGGTTTCATATTAATTTTAGCGTATAAGAGTGACTTCGTCACTCTTATACGCTAAAAAAGGAGCGTTAAGATCTCAGACTAATAATCAGAACCTTCAGCTGCTCCTTTAACTTCAACTTATTTTTTGTTTCTTAAAAGCACATTATCTTTTGTTTGGGCACTTACTAATTTATATTGTAAGTCCATATACTTTTTTTCCATATCCAAAACTCTGTATTTGTAACTTTGAAGCTGATAATTTATCTCTTTATTCCTATCTATCAGAACTTTATTCTGCTCCTTTAACTTCTTAAATTGTTCCTCCATAATTTCACATTGACTCTTGTAGCTCTCAACTTCCTTTTTTGCATTTTTTATTATATTGTCAGGATCTTTAAGCTCTGAAATCTTATTCATTAATTTAATATTTTCACCCTTTATTATTTTGAATTCCTTTGTCAGGTTATCGTATTGGATATCGCCCTTAAAAAGTTCATCAGTTATGTTTATCGCAGCCAGAACAATTGCAGAAGAACCATTCAGTTTTGGATTCTTCTCAATTAACTCCTTTATCTTGCTGTTAACATATTCTGCAATGCCTTTTAAATACTTTTCATCCTCTTCACCTTTTAAATTATATTCAAACCCATTTACTTTTACTGTAACAGCCGCCATATTACACCTCTCAAGAACATTTTTTATAAACTGATTTTAACATAATGACTTTAATTTATCAATTAAACAGCCCTCATGCCAATAGTTTCCAACTTCATTACTTATTATCTTAAATACCATTATATCCCATATGGCGTCATATTTCAAAGCTTATATATATTTTTTTCCTCTTAATAATTAATTACTGAAAAATTATTCAAAAGTTAAAAAGTCCTCTTTTGATTACTTCAAAAGAGGACTTTTTATGCCAGGTCATCAATACTTATATTTTCTTAAAATTTTTATCTCATATGGATTCAAGGTAATTCCATTATTTATTTTCACCTCTTCGCTTTCCATTATATCTGAGTAACTTCCATATATATCAATTTCAATATTTCTCTTGCCATTAAAATTGTTAAGTATGCAGATGCATTCCTCATCATTGCAAATTCTCTTGTAGGCTACTACCCCATCGTCAAAGTATAAAGGCATAAACTCACCATATATTAATGATTTATTTTCTCTTCTTATTGCACTTAACTTCTTATGAAATTCGTATAAGTCTCTGTCTTGTTTATCTTCATCCCATATCATGCACCTTCTGCAGTATGGGTCATTTTCTCCCTCAACGCCTACCTCATCACCATAGTAAACATAAGGTATTCCTATATAAGTAAATTTAAATGCTACCGCAAGTTTTAACTTTTCAACATTTCCATCACACTCAGTCAAAAATCTTGCAACATCATGACTTCCTAACAGGTTAAACATTGTTTTATTAATGCCATCCATATATCTGGCCCTCTGATCTGCTAACCCATATATAAATTCCTGTGAATCTATAACTCCTTTAGCAAAAAAGTCCAGGCATAAGTCCCTGAAAGGATAATTCATAATGCTGTCTAACTGTTCCCCCCTTAAGAAAGAACTGGATTCATGAGAAATTTCTCCTATTATTAAAGCATCAGGGTTTGCATCTTTTACAGCTTTTCTGAATTCTCTCCAAAATGCATGGTCAACCTCATCGCATACATCCAGCCTCCAGCCGTCTATTCCTATCTCTTTTATCCAGTACTTAGCAACCCCCAACAGATAGTCAACAACCTCAGGATTTTGAGTATTCAGTTTAGGCATATTGGATATGCTTTCAGCAAAAGTTAAATAGTTTACCTTTTCTGCATCAACCGGATAGCTTTCTATAAAGAACCAATCTTTATACTTTGATTTTTCACCCTTTTCAATGACATCCTTAAATGCGAAGAAGTCACTTCCAGAGTGATTAAATACCGCATCAAGGGTTACTCTTATTCCAGCCTCATGACATTTATCCACCAATTCTTTTGCCTTCTCTATATCACCAAAGCACGGATCTACCTTGTAATAATCACAGGTGTTATACTTATGGTTTGTGCTTGAAAGAAAAATAGGTGTAAGATATATGATAGTAACACCCAGATCCTTCAGATATGGTACTTTGTCAATTATGCCCTGTAAGTCTCCGCCAAACATAGTTTCCCTCGTGACATCGTCTCCCCAAGGAGATACATCTTCCGGATTTATGCTTTCATCTCCATTATTGAACCTGTCTGGAAATATCTGATATACAATTCCTTCCTGCGCCCAATTTACACTTTTATATACATCTGCCTTGCATAAATAGGGAAATTGGAATGACCTGGTTTCCTCGACACTTCCTGATTGTATGCCGCGTTCGTTATAATAATATGTTTTTCCTTCCATGTCATAAATCTCAAAATAATATCTGAACCTTTTTTCATCAATTGAAATCTCTGTTTCATAATACTCAAACAAGTCAGTATACTCTTTTAATTCCATTTCTTTTTCTGAGAATGATTTCATCTTATCCCAGTCGTATCTGTCCTTATAGTGAATTTTGCATTTTTTTATATCATTTCTTGCAAATCTTATTCTTACAACTAACGTTTCATCATCTATACCATAAGCATATGGTACATCAGATATATGAAATATTGCAAACTTATTCATTTCTTAAAACCTCCAAAAAAGTTCTTACATTAACCTTTTACTGCACCGGAAACCAAACCTTTTGCGATATATTTCTGCAGTGCCAGAAATACAACAACAATTGGAAGTGATGCAACAACTGAAGCAGCAGCAAATTGTGTCCAGTTTGCTGAGAACTGATTGTTAATAAAGTTTCTTAATCCTAATGTTACAGTGTATTTAGCCGGATCTTTTATGAGGGCACTTGTCAATGGGAACTCACTGTATATTCCAATGAAGCAGAACAGAAATATTACTGCTATCATTGGCTTTGACAACGGCATTATTATATTCCAGAATATTTGCCAATGGCTTGCACCATCTACCATTGCAGCTTCGTCCAGTTCTTTTGGAATACCATCTATATATCCTTTTAGCAGCCATATATTAAATGCGCTTCCTCCTGCAAGGAGAAGAATTAATGGCAACATCTTATCCATAAGATCGTATTTATATGCTATACCCAGTATTGCTGATATTGACATAAGTCCAGGGAACATCTGAAGAATAAGCAAAGACATCAAACCATATGTTCTCCCTTTGAATTTCATTCTTGAAAAAGCATATGCTCCTGTGCTTGTCATCAATAACTGAATAATTGAAACTGACAAACAAATTATCATGCTGTTTTTAACCCAAGTTAAGAAACCTGTCTTTTGAAATAACTTGACATAGTTATCAAGAGTAATGCTTTTAGGGAATAGACTTGTCTGGGTAAATGCTTGTCCTTTAGCTAAAGATGCAGAAATTATCCATACTATAGGAAACAATGTAACAAGTACTATAATCCACATAAAGATTCTTTGAATCCATAATTTCCTCACTTCTCTGGGCTTTAGCTTTTCTTCATAAGTAAGTTTTTGTTCATTGCTTGTGACTATCTTACTTTTAATAAAATCCATATTAGTTAACCTCCTTAAATGCGTTTGTCATCCTCATCTGAGCTATACTTACAGTAGCTATTACCAGGAATATAATTATACTTAATGCAGCACCCAGGTCGTATCTATTGTAGATTAATGACATTTTATAAGCTGCACTTACAAGGATATCTGTGGAACCTGCATATTGAGTATCAAGCCTTGCTGGTCCTCCACCTGTTATCAGGTATGCTGAACCGAAATTATTAAAGTTAAATGCAAATGAACTTATCAGAAGCGGTAAGGCTGTATCTGTTATTGTAGGTAAAGTTATTTTCAGGAACTTCTGCCATTCTGAAGCTCCATCAAGGTCCGCTGCTTCATAATAAGTAGGAGGTATTGAAGAAAGCGCCCCTAAACTTACATTCATCATGTATGGGAACCCCAGCCAGAGGTTTGCAAGAATCAATCCTACCCTTGCCCAGTTTGCATTTGAAAGCCATGGAATAGGGCTATTGATTAAGTGCAATGACTTAAGGATTACATTAATTCCACCATACTCTGCATTAAACAATCCTGACCATGCAAGTACAGCAATTGTTGCAGGCAAAGCCCAAGGCAATACCAATATAGCCTTGTACACTGGAGCTTCTTTCATATGCTGGTTGTTAAGCATCATAGCTATTACAAGTCCAAAAAGAAACGGTCCAAGTGTTGATATAGCTGCAAAAATGATTGTCCATCCAAAAACAGGAATAAATATATTTTTTAATGGTCCATTAAGTATGTATTTGAAATTTTCAAAACCTACTAATGAATAATTATCTATATGATTCAGATTATAGTTAGTGAATGCAATATATAATGTGTATACTATAGGAAGAAACGTAAGAATAAAAATTGATATAAGAGCTGGTGACAAATAAGCATACGGCCTTATTTTATCGAATATCTTTGAATCTCTCTTTTTAAAAACCTCGCTTGCATTTCTCATTCTGAATATTTCGGCTTAATTCAGGAAATCAACTTAAGCCGAACCCCCCTTTCATTACTTTGATTCGTATTATATTCAGAAAGAGGAGATCTCTTTCTCCTCTTTCTATTGGGTTATTTTTGCTGTTGAATGCCTTGTTTGATGTCTGCTAAAACTTTTTTAGCAAAATCTGTTGCTGATAATTGTCCGCTTGTTAAAAGTGACATAGAATCGTTTACTTTCCACATTGACTGTACTTCTGGAACGTTAGGCATTACAACACCATTCTTTGCTTGATCCAAAACAGCCTTTGCAACCGCATTATCTTTAATTTTTGAAGACTCTGCAACTGAATTTAATGCAGGAACCCTTACATTTATATCGAATAATGCTTCCTGTGTATTTTCAACCAGGTAGTTCATTAGCGCAAAACAGTCATCTTTGTTTGCAGTACTCTTAGCATTTACAAAAGCAGTTTGTACACCTACAAATGCAGGCATTGGATTTCCATTTAGGGTTGGATACGGAACAGCTTGGAACTTAACTCCTGCTTCTTTGAATCCGTCAATATCCCATGGTCCACCTATATAAAAAGCAGTGTTTCCGTTTTGGAATTCACCCTTAGCCATATCACCCTTTATATCTGCAGGCATAAGCTTATCTTTTTGCACTAAGTCCTGTAGTATCTGATATCCTTTTATAGCCCCTTCATTGCCCATTCCTACATCATTAACATCAGGAACTCCATTGTTGCTCTTAAATACATACCCTCCATTTGCTGCCACAAATGGGAAGCTGAAGTAAATATTGTTTATATCATATTTAAACCCTAAAGTTTTTGCCTTTTCTCTTAACTCTTCAAATGTTTTTGGAGCTTCTTTAACTTTATCTGTATTAATGAATAGTAATGCAGTTTCAATAGATATTGGAGCCCCATATAATTTATTATCAAAAGATACTGACTCAATTCCTCTTTGATTATATTTTGATTTGTCTATTAATCCTGATGGGACTTCAGCCAAAAGGTTTGCTTTGTAGAAGGTTCCAAGATTATCGTGCGGTACTCCGAATACCACATCCGGTCCCTGGCTGCTGTTTGCAGCTTGTAAGAATGCCTGGAATTCTGACTTGTCCGAAACAACCTTAACCTTCTTTCCATTCTTAGTCGCCCATTCCTGCGCTGCCTTGTTTACAGCTTCAACTTCCTTGTCACTACCGTTAAGTCTGGACCATACTGTTATTTCCTTACTGCTTGTTGTTTTGTTTCCGCATGCTGCAAGAGAACTTGTTAATACTAACACTGACATAGTTGCAGCAAATGCTTTAATGTACTTGTTCATTTAATTTCCCCCTCATAATCTTTCTTTTTGTGCAAACGTTTGAACTACATTTTTAATTATAAGCCTGTATCCATCGTCAGTCAATACGTTTTCATAAATATTTTGATAAATATTCCTATATTTCCCCTCTATTTTTGCACATAATCATGTATTTTTAGTGCAAATTTCTCATTGTTTCTATGTCTTTTGAGATTTTCATTTGCACAAAAAAGCAGAAAGAATGAAAATCTTCATCTTCCTGCTTCTTAAAAAATACTATGCTGCTATTTCAGTCTGACCCTTAACTTTATAATCTTTGCCATTTACAGTTACTGTTATTTCTTCACTGCTCTCATTAGATACGATAACACCATCTTTATTTATATTTACTTTAAGCAACGCACCTCTGAACATAAGCTTAAATGAGAATGCTTGCCATCTTTCAGGAATAAACGGACTTAAAGAAAGTTTTCCATCCCTTATTCTCATACCTGCAAACCCCTCTACTATTGACATCCAGGTTCCAGCCATACTTGTAATATGACATCCATCCTCTGTATCATTGTTATAATTATCCAAATCAAGTCTTGCAGTTCTTAAATACATCTCATAGGCTTTTTCCTGTTTTCCTAATTTAGCTGCAAGAATTGAATGAACGCAAGGAGACAAAGAGGATTCATGCACTGTTCTTGGCTCATAAAACTCGAAATTTCTTCTGATAGATTCTAAATCATATTTATCTTGGAAAAAGTATAGTCCCTGCAGTACATCAGCCTGCTTTATGAAGCATGATCTCAGAATTCTGTCCCATGACCAGTTTTGATTCAACGGCAAATGTTTAGGATCTAAGTCTTTTACCAGTATCTGTTCCTTATCCATATACCCGTCCTGTTGAAGGAATATTCCCAATTCCTCATCCTCAGGATAATACATATTGCTTACTATATCCTTCCACTTGCTTAATTCTTCTTCCTTAATTCCTAATTCTTTCTCTATTTCTGCATATCTTTCCGGCTTTTCCTTCTTCAAATATTCAATAACTTCACCTGTATACTCCATTGTCCATGAGGCTATTCTGTTTGTGTACCAGTTGTTATTAACATTGTTTTCATATTCATTAGGTCCGGTAACTCCTAACATTACATACTTGCCCTTACGAGGTGCAAAACTCACCCTTTCCTCCCAGAATCTTGAGATTTCTGCAAGAACATAAATTCCATATTCATCAAGATATGACTTATCTCCTGTATAGCTCACATAGTTGTATATTGCATATGCAATAGCACCGTTTCTGTGTATTTCTTCAAAGGTTATTTCCCACTCATTATGGCACTCTTCCCCGTTCATGGTAACCATAGGATATAGTGCGCCCTTTGTAAAACCCAGGTTCTTTGCATTCTCTTTTGCCTTTTCCAGCTGCTTGTATCTGTAAATCAGCAGATTTCTTGCTATACTTTGGTCAGCTGTGCTTAAATAGAAAGGTAAACAGTAGGCTTCTGTATCCCAGTATGTGCTTCCGCCATATTTCTCACCTGTAAAACCTTTTGGCCCGATATTCAGTCTGTCATCCTCCCCTGTATAAGTCTGGTTTAACTGAAATATATTAAATCTTATTGCTTGCTGAGCTGAAACATCTCCCTCGATAACAATGTCACTTTCTTTCCATTTTTCACTCCATGCAGAGGCTTGTTCATTAAGTAACTTATCAAAACCGCTTTCATATGCCCTTTCAAGGATTTCAGCACCTACAGCATACAGATCCTCCGGTTTGTGATCCCTTGAGGTTACTGCTGAAACATACTTGTAAATTACAGTCTCCTCATTCTTCTTTATGCTTATATCAACAGTTTGGCTCACAAATTTTTCTTTTTCCATGAACAAAACATCCCGGTCAATCTTACTTCCATTTTGAACAATATCATATTTCATTGAAGTGCACACATAAAAATCAAGTTTTTTTGTTTTTACTGTAATTGATCCTATGCACTCTTCACTTTCCCCTGGGACTTCGTCCCAGAATTTTTCATCATAATTTGAATCTTTATTTTTAATATTTCCATCCAGGTAAGGAGTCACTGTAAGTATACCGTCAAAATTCAAGGGAGTTACAGAATACCTTATAGCCCCTATTTCCTTTCGAACTATACTTACAAATCTCTTTGCATCAACTTTAATCATCTTTCCTTCAGGCAAAACTGCAGTAAATATCCTGTGCAGGTATCCCTCTTTCATATTCAGTATTCTTGTAAAATCCTTTACTTCACACGCAGCAAGGTCTAGAACGTTACCATCAACAGCAATGTCAATTCCTATCCAGTTTGTTGAATTCAAAACCTTCGCAAAATACTCCGGATATCCGTTCTTCCACCATCCTACTCGTGTTTTGTCAGGATAATATACTCCTGCCATATAACTTCCCTGTAGAGATTTTCCGCTGTATCTTTCTTCAAAGTTAGCTCTCTGTCCCATATATCCATTTCCTATACTGAAAATACCTTCAGATATTTCATGGTTCTCCTCATTGAACCCCTCTTCAATTATATTCCATTCATCCAGCTTTAAATATTGCTTCATGATTAATCTCCCTTCCAATAATTATAAATTTAATTTATCCAATGTCATTTCCTTTAAAGAAGATATGACTATATCTGCATTGTCCAATATCTTTGGATCACCTATACCAACACTGTACATACCTGCTCTTGCAGCAGCTTCAATGCCAGCCCTTGCGTCTTCAAAAACTGCACATTCATGAGGCTCCACACCAAGCTCTTTCGCCCCCAACAAGAATACCTCAGGATCTGGTTTTGCATTTTTCACCTTGTTACCGTCTACAATGGCATCAAAGCGGTCAACTAATCCCAGATTATTAAGTATTGTCATAGAATTTTTGCTGGCAGATCCTAATGCAATTTTAATATTTTTTTCCCTTAAGCATTCAAGGAACTCTTTTGCTCCTGGAAGAATTTCATCAGCAGTCATCTTTTGAATATATTCACAGTACCAGTTATTCTTTTTTTCTGCCGCCTTGAGTTTATCTTCGTCAATTAGAGTTACACCTCCTGTCTCCAGAAGAATATTTAGCGAGTCCATCCTGCTGACTCCTTTAAGCCTTTCATTATTTTCTTCTGAGAAATAAAATCCAAGCTCTTGCGCCAACCTCTTCCATGCCAAATAATGATATTTAGCAGTATCTACAATCACCCCATCCAGATCAAATAAACATGCTTTAATTTTTCTCATTGTTTATGCCTCCCAAACTTACTTCTATTTCCACTCCATAGTGATCAGATATAACTGTCTTGTTCTTACCATTAAAAACTACTTTCGAATATTGGACATCCACTTCCTTATTTGCAAGAATCCAGTCAAGCCTCAGGGATTTTCTGTTTAAATCCCACCCGGCTATCTTACCCTCTACAGTCATTCCATCGTCTCTGTTTTTTGTCATCCAGTAGGTATCCTTCATACCTTTCTCGATAAAATAATCATATCCTTCACTTCTGCCAAACGCATCGTTGTTGAAATCACCCATAAGGAAAGCTAACCTGTCCTTGTTCATTGTACTTAACAGTTTATCCGCCTGTCCTTTAAAAGACTCTTCCTGATCATTCCACCACCCCATATGGCAAGAATAAAAATCAATCATCTCCCCTTCAATTTCAATAGAAATTCTTATTCCTCTCCTGGTTTTTGGAATACTTATGTCTCTTGAAGCGCTTATGCAAAACCGAGATATATCTTCTTCCAGTATTTTATGCTTTGTTATTATACTTATCCCTTCTTCATAGGTCCCATAACACAAGTGGGAAAACTCCCAGCACATATTGTAACCGGAACAACCTAACTTCTCCAACTCATCTAATAAAAGTACTGAAAAATTATCTTCTCTTACGTTGCTCCAAACCAGCTTTTTACTTAATGATTGATTTACTTCCTGAAGTGCAACTACGTCATAATCAAGTTCTTTTATTGCTTCAGCAAGTATTTTAATTTTTTCCTTCTGGTTTTCCTCCATCCATGAATGGCTGTTTAAAGTCAATAATTTCATATTAAACTCCTCATTTTAAGGTCTTTTCTAAAACCTTTACTTCAAATCAGTCCTTAAGGCTGCACACTGTCATTTTTGAGGGGTTAACATTTGTGCAACCGTTTGTCCTGATGGCTAAATTATATCTTTTGGCAAAAGGATTGTCAATAGCTTGACCCATTAATAGAAAAAAATATAAGAGTATCCAGATTATTAACATGAAATACTCTTATATATATTAAAATTTAGTGGATTCTCTTTCCACCAGATCCACATTGACAATATAGTGACCTAATTTAACATCATCCTGCAGTTTATCTACCAAAAGTTTTGCAGCATACTGTCCAATTTTTTTTGCATTGATGTCTACAGAAGTCAGGGAAGGTTTCTGATACCCTGCTAAGGGGATATTGTTAAATCCAACTATGGCTACATCAGTGATATGGTTATCCTTCAGACAGTTGTTTGCACCCATGGCCAAAAGATCATCAGTTGTGACTACTGCTGAAATTTTATTGTTTTTAAGCATTTCATTCATTGCATCATAAGCTAAACTTTCCTTGAAGTCTTCTAACTCAACGATTATATCCTTGTTAATATCAAGTCCGTGAATTTTATGAGCCTGCATATACCCACTCAACCTGTCACTGGTAACATTCAGTTTTCTTCCTGCTCCTATAAACGCTATTTCTCTATGTCCACTCAGCACCAATTTGTTTACAACATTATACATAGCCTGAAAATTATCATTATCTACCCAAAGGATATTTTTGGTATCCTCAGGTCTTCCTATTACCACGAATGGAAATTCTCTTTCCTGAAGATATTTTACGGATTTATCTTCAGTTCTCACCACTGAAAGAATTATTCCATCCACTAGATTGCTGTTGACATAATCTTTTATAGTTTTTAATTCCTCTTCTTCTGTTTTACAAAAAGTATACATAATATAATACCCTGACTTTTTGGCATAAGAACTTATGCCAGTCATCACCTGAATGAAGAATGGATTTTCCAGTAAATTTTCTTCTCCACTTGGCAAAACAAGCCCCATTACCTTTGTGGCTTTATTTGCCAGGCTTCTGGCAATAATATTGGGATGGTAATTTAATTTTTTTATCGCTTCCTGTACCTTTTCTTTTGTTTCTGCACTTATTCTTGGGCTTCCGGCAATAACCCTTGATACAGTGGATGGAGATACATTACATTCTCTTGCCACATCTTTTATAGTAACATTCATACAATCACATCCTACTCTACCTAATACTTCAAACAAACGCTTTCATAAACTTATTTTATATAATTAACTCTTTGCTGTCAATTATTTAGCTTTTTATGCAGGAAGTTTTACCATATAACAAATTTAGTCAATATGGTATTATTATATGTTTCTACAAAAAAATTTATTTTAAAACTTATATTTACATTGATACCCAGATACTGTAAAATTGATTATGAAGTGTAAAATTTAAAACTTTAAAATCACCATTAAAGAAAATTACTCTTAATATCCGAAGTCTGCAAAATAAATAAAAATTTTACTAAAGCTTATAGGTGAACTACGAAAGGAGTTTTTAAATGAAAAATAATGATGCACTATCTGAATTGAAAATTTTACAGATTGATCCATGGCTTAGTCCTTTTAAAAATGATCTTATGCTAAGAATGGACAACTACACTAATGTTAGAAAAGCTTTACTTGGCAGAAAACGAACTATAAAATCTTTTGCCAACGGGCATTTATTTTTTGGTTTTCACATGACTAAAGATGGATGGTATTACAGGGAATGGGCACCAAATGCAGATGAACTTTATTTAATAGGTGATTTTAATAAATGGAATCCGACATCCCATCCTCTTTCAAAGTTAGAAAACGGGTGCTGGGAGATATTTTTACCAGGAAAGGATGCACTTAAGCATCTGTCAGCTGTAAAGGTAAGAGTTGTTGCCAACGGGGAGTCCCACGACAGAATACCACTATATATACGCCGTACAAAACAAGATCCTGTAACTCATGATTTTTCAGGACAAATTTGGAATCCAGCTAAGTCCTTTAAGTGGAGTGACCAAAATTTCAAAGCTAATTCCGAAAAACAATTATGTATTTATGAAGCACACATAGGTATGGCTCAAGAAAAAGAAGGAATAGGTACATTTAAGGAATTCACCGAAAATATACTTCCAAGAATAAAAGAGTCTGGCTACAACGCTGTTCAGCTTATGGCTGTTATGAATCATCCTTATTATGCATCCTTCGGTTATCATGTATCTAATTTCTTTGCAGTATCATCTTGGTTCGGAACACCTGATGATCTTAAGGAATTAATCGACACTGCCCATTCATATGGAATTTCAGTATTGATGGATATTGTACATTCACATGCTGTAAAAAATCTATGTGAAGGAATAAATGAATTTGATGGCACAGATTATCAATTCTTCCACTCTGGCGCCAGAGGCAACCACCCAGCCTGGGATTCAAAGTTGTTCAATTATGGTAAACATGAAGTAATACACTTCCTGTTATCAAACATAAAATACTGGCTCGATGAATACCACTTTGACGGATTCCGTTTTGACGGAATTACTTCAATGATATATCATAATAATGCCCTTGGGGAAAACTTTGATAATTATAATAAATATTTCAGTTTGAATACAGATATAGATGCCCTAACATATCTTCAGCTTGCAAATGAATTAATAAAGGAAATACGCCCTGATTCCGTATCAATAGCGGAGGATATGAGCGGAATGCCTGGAATGTGCCTCCCTATTGAATATGGCGGAATTGGATTTGACTACAGGCTTGCTATGGGAATACCTGATTTTTGGATAAATACTCTTAGTAAACAATCTGACGAAAACTGGAGCATGTGGAAAATGTGGCATGAACTCACTTCAGGACGTCCTGAAGAAAAGAGAGTAGTTTATGCAGAATCACACGATCAGGCTTTGGTAGGAGATAAAACTATCATATTCCATCTTGCTGACAAGGAAATGTATTGGCACATGTCAGAAAATGACGACAGTTTAATTATAGACAGAGCCATTGCTCTGCATAAACTCATAAGATTCAGTACAATCACTCTTGGCGGGGATGGTTACCTGAACTTCATGGGAAATGAATTTGGGCATCCTGAATGGATTGATTTCCCTAGGGAAGGAA
Source organism: Clostridiaceae bacterium (assembly GCA_040217795.1). Classification (GTDB taxonomy): domain Bacteria; phylum Bacillota; class Clostridia; order Clostridiales; family Clostridiaceae; genus Clostridium_T. The sequence continues at coordinate 11,868 of JBEHWK010000003.1, read as the reverse complement.
ACGGATGGAGCTACAAATATGCACGAAGACAATGGAGCCTTGCAGACGCTGACTACCTGAAATATAAGTATTTGTACAAATTTGACAGGGATATGATATCCTTAGTGAAAAATCACAAACTGCTTGGAGAAGCTTCTCACAGTTTATGGATTGATGATTATAATAAAATAATTGCCTATAAGAAAAATGGACTTATTTTCTTGTTAAACTTTAATCCGTCAAACTCCTTCGCTGAATTCGCCCTTCCTACACATGAGGATGGAGAATATAAAGTTATATTCAGCACTGATGACGAAAGTTTCGGCGGAAAGAACCGTATAAACAAGGAAGTAGTATATACAACCAGAAAACTGCATGATCATAATGACAGCGCAGGCATAGTCATTTACTCACCAAGCCGTACAGGACTTGTGTTACAAAAAATCAGATAATTGAAAACTTGAGGAAAGTGCCAATTGAACTAAAATGAAGGTCAATTGGCACTTTTCTATACGATAAAAAAATCGCCAAGGCGATTATGAGCCGTCGATTTTTTTTCTCGCATCTGCCTTTCCGAACGTATGTGAGGAAAATCTGGCAGGCGACAAATTCTCTTTTTTACTCTTTAGGGACTTTAACCAGACTGAGAATAATCGGGATATACTTTAGTTATCCACAATTTTAAAACTTTATAATTTCCTAAAGAGTAAAAAAAAACAGGCACAGTCCTTTATACCAAAAGGCTGTCCCCTTAATTTATCATATAATCCTGTTAATTATCATTCTCTCTTATTTCATAATCAATCAACTGATATTGAGTATTTCCGGAATCAATTTCATTTTCAAGAAGTTTCTTTAATTCATTCCTGTCTTCATAAATCTTATTGCTCCACTTCTCCCAATAAAGATTACCATCGCACTCTACAAGTTTTTTGTATATATACCCCATAACCTCACCTTACCTCAACATTTTTTATCACTGGTTTGCATTTAATATCTCTATTCTATCATTTTTTACATCATTATTTCAATCATCAGTTTAAATTATAGAGGTTCGTATATATTAATTTCAATAAAAGTTCTATCTGCTTTCAATAGAAACATATTCTCTTCTCTTCTTGACACATTTATATGCAGGTCTTATTATCTTGCCTTTATTTGCTAATTCTTCGATTCGGTGGGCACTCCACCCTGATATTCTGGAAATAGCAAAAACAGGAGTAAACATTTCAAGTGGTATACCCATCATTCTGTACACAAAACCTGAATAAAAATCAACATTTGCACTGATTTTCTTGTTGATATTATTTACTCTTCTCATTACCTCAGGAGCCAGTTTTTCAACTTTTTCATAAAGATTAAATTCATCTTCCATTCCTTTTTCCTTAGCAAGCTTTTCTACATATTTTTTAAAAATAACAGCTCTAGGATCGGAAATTGAATAAACTGCGTGTCCTATTCCATAAATAAGCCCCGCATGATCAAAAGCTTCTTTTCTTAGCAGCTTTTCAAGATATGCTTCAACATCCTCATCATTACTCCAATCATTGACATTCTGCTTCATATCTTCAAACATTTCTACCACCTTAAGGTTTGCACCCCCATGTCTTGGCCCTTTCAATGAACCAAGTGCCGCTGCAATTACAGAATATGTATCTGATCCTGAAGACGTTACAACATGAGTAACAAAAGTTGAATTGTTTCCGCCTCCGTGCTCAGCATGAAGCACAAGTGCAAGATCCAGAAGCACAGCTTCAAGTTTTGAGTACTTATTATCAGGTCTAATCATGTGAAGAATATTCTCAGCGGTGCTTAACTCAGGCTGGGGATTATGAATAATAAGGCTTTTATTTCTATGATAATGGGAAAGTGCGCTATATGCATATACACCCAGCAGCGGGAAACAAGCAATTAACTTAATACACTGCATAAGTACATTGTCAACTGAGATATCATCGGCTTTATCATCAATACTGTAAAGATTCAGTACACTTCTGGCCATTGAATTCATTATATCCTTACTAGGCATCTTTAATATCATATCTCCCACAAAATCTTCTGGAAGTGTCCTATATTTTGCAAGAAGCTGATTAAAACTTTCAAGTTCCTGTTTATTGGGTAATTCTCCGAAAAGTAATAAATAACAGGTTTCTTCAAATCCAAAACGATCTTCTTTCAGGAATCCGTCTACAATATTTTCTATGTTTATTCCCCTATACATTAAACTTCCCGGAATAGGAATCATCTCATTTTCATCGATAATATATGAATGTACTTCTCCTATTTCCGTTAATCCTACAAGAACCCCCTTTCCATCCATATCTCTAAGACCACGTTTTACCTGGTATTTAGTATATAATTCCGGGTCAATTGACTCTTTTATTTTTTTATGTAGGCCTTTTTCATATTTTTCCAAATCATTATTTTCCATTTCTCTGCACCTCATATATTTAGTATTTTATGAACACTTTGAACGTTTTCAGTCTACCCTGAAAATTACACTTATCAATTATATTATTATATATGCTTACTTGTACAATTACAATTCATTAATTACTTAACATGGCTATTTTTGTTGTAATTTTTATGTAATGTGAACAAATACAAATTACTAAGCCTCTGAAATCCCTCTCAATCTTTCAAGAATTTTAAGGAATGCCCCTTCCTTTGCAGCTATCCCCCAGAATCCATCATAGAATCTTTCCTGCCTTACATAATACGTTAATATAGCTCTTAAAGTTTCAATATCAGAATTTTCAATAAACTTTGATATATCCTTACCTTTTCCGATTTTACATTCCAGATACTCATTGTAGTCCTGTCTCATTAAGCCACTATTATACACTTCATCAATAAAATCATTAAGTTCATTCTCATAAATTAGATGTGTCCTTTGTCGACATTCACTTGAACTTTCTTTACTTGAAAGACAATAACAAAACAAATTTCCCTCATCTTTAAAATAATTTGTGAAACTGAACAATTTTTCATAATTCGTCATGTTACCACACCCTTCATAAAAATAATCTTATATTTTTTGCTATTTTCTCACTATCCTTATGCTCCTTAAATAAAAATGTTCTATCCCCAATTATTGCTAAAAAGCCCTAATAAAAATAGAACAACGCTCTAACGTTCACTATGTTATTCTTTAAATTTAAAATCACCATCGCCCTTCCCCCTGATATTCATTACAAATTCATTTATATTCTTACCTGAATGATCATACCTATTCTTATTTTTCTTTGTCAGACCTTCTCCAAAATACCGCTAAAAGAATTATAAGTATTGAGAGCCATGAGTGCATAATAAAGGCCAATATTGTTTCAAAAATATTATTCCCGGTTCCTATGACATCAAAAGAAAATACCAATAAAAATAGTGCAATAATGATAGCTATAATTCTGGGGAACATGCTGAGCTTCACTTTTCCATAAAAATTTTTCATTCAACTCACCTTCCCTTTTCATTATTGTATGCTTTATGACCGTCATTCCTTATAATAATTATATCATTTTTTTATTTTAGTTAACAGAAGTTCAGGCTTTAATGTATTATGACTCAATCAGTTTAACCCTGGAATTACTCATTTTTCATATTTACGTTTTCATGCATATTACTATAGCAAAAAAACACCCTGCTGCCTCACCAGGGGTTCCAGGGTATTTCTTACATATGCTTTTTAAACATAAATTATATTTTTATAATCAGCCATATTCATGATGATACCGTTCTTCAATTATCTCTTATTCAGTTTCAATATTTATAGCATCCTGCTTTCTTAAGGTTTATAGAATTGCTTAAAGTATAAATGTTTATAAAACTCAGTTAATTGAGATTTATTTTTTCCAAATCATCTGGTACATATAAATTTCCTTTATAATATTCTTTGCCTTCCTTTGTGTATAGTTCCTTTCGTCGTTCAATATTCCGGTCCTCTGTATGCCATAAAACTAAATTCCTTATCTTAAGTTCTGTTCCAAGTTCACATGCTTCTTTTACGGTACTATGATGTTTTTCATAAGGTCTAAACTTGTCCCTTTCACCATACAAACAAAAAGCCTCGCAAAGCAGCCAGTCACTATCTTTTACATATTGCTCACAAATAGGATTATACAGTTCATCTCCTAAACACGTTAGCTTCTTCCCATTGCATAGTTTTGTTGTAAACCCGTATTGCTTTGCTTTAGTGGAGTGTATATCAAAAAAAGTAACATCATAATTCATTATTTCCCTTGTTTCTCCATCCGATACAGCCTTCATATGGATTCTGTCACCAAACAGCTTTGTTACTTTCTTTTGCAATGTAAGTTCTGAAATTGTTTTTATAGTATGTATTAATTCCTCATGGCAGAATATACTCAAATCACCTTCATATTTACCATTCAGTACTAATGTTCCAATTTTTCTTATAACCCATATAATTCCTAAAACGTGATCAGTATGTCCATGAGTTACGAAAATATTATGAATTTTATTGAAACCTATTTTTGCCTTATCCATTATTCTAAGGATTTCGTTACCTCCTCCCGCATCAACTAAAAAATATTCTTCCCCATTATAGATAGAAAAGCATGTGTTATAACATCGGGTCACCATTGCATTTCCTGTTCCTAAAACTATCAACTCGTCCATAATCTGCTCCCTCATTTTTAGATAATTTTATAAAAATTGAATTACTGGTCTAAAGTTAGCTGATATAAAATAAAAATTTCCTATAAATCAAATAAATGAGCCCCTGACTATAATATAGTCAGGAGCCAATTAAGTTTTAACTTTAATACATTATCTCAGTTGTGCACCAAGTTTATATTCCAGGCTTCTCAATATCTTTTCATGTACTTTATTTACTTCTTTATCAGTTAAAGTCTTGTTCTCATCTCTGTATGAAATAGCATAAGCTATACTCTTCTTTCCTTCAGGGATTTGCTTTCCTTTATAAATATCAAACAAAGTTACAGTTTCTACAATATTTCCTCCGGCTTTGACAATTGTTTCCTCAATTTCTCCAACTAATACAGCATCATCCACCAATAATGCAATATCTCTTGAAACAGCAGGGAACTTAGGAAGTGCTTTATATCCCTTCACAGTGTCAGCTGCTTCATATAACATATCCAGATTTAATTCTGCCATGTATCCTGGAGTATCGATCTCATAATTTTCAAGAAGGTCAGGGTGAATCTCACCAAATACCCCTGCTTTTTGCTTTCCTATGAATAAAGCTGCAGTTTTTCCCGGATGATAACAAGGATTGTCTAGTTCTCTTTGCAATGAAAACTTTCTGATTCCTAACGCATCCAAAATGTTTTCCACCACACCCTTAAGATCTAAATAATCACATTCACCATACATTCCTATTGTTAAAATGTTTGTTTCTTTAGGAAGAGACTTCTCATCTTCATTCGGAAAATATGTTCTGCCTATTTCAAAAAGTCTTACATAGTCGTTGCTTCTTGAGTAATTTCTCTTTAAGGATTCCATTATTGAAGGAACAGTAGTAGTTCTCATAATACTGTAGTCTTCCCCTAATGGATTTTTTATTTTAACTGCATTTCTTAAAACACTGTCTTTTGGAAGATTAATTTCGTCAAAAACCTTAGGTGAAACAAAAGAATAGCTTATTGATTGATTTATACCTGAAGAAAGTAATGTTTCGATAAGCAGATCATCAAGCTGTTCCTTTCTGTACTTCGGTTCTCTTTCAGTAGTGCTTGCACTGATTGTAGCCGGTATATTATTGTATCCATATATTCTTGCTATTTCTTCAGCAATATCTTCTTTTATATCCAGGTCTATTCTGAAAGTAGGAATCTTAATTATCAGGTCATCTTCATATACTTCAGTTTTAATCTCCAGCCTATCCAAGTATTTTTTCATATCTTCTTTGGATATTTTTGTTCCTAAGAACTTATTAACCCATACTGAGGAAACAGCCATTTCCTTTTCCTCTTTTACTTCCGGATAAATATCTATTGTTCCTTCCATAACTTCACCGCAGCCAAGCTCCTGAACCAATGCACATGCTCTGTTAGCTGCCAATTCCACTAAATTAGGATCGATATCTTTTTCGAATCTTGAAGAAGCTTCAGTTCTCAAGTTCAACTTTTTAGAGTTCACTCTGATGTTAGTTCCATCAAAATTCGCAAATTCGAAGATTACTTCTGAAGTATCTTCCTTAATTTCAGAATCCAGACCTCCCATAATACCAGCTAACGCTATAGTTGTACCTCCATCTTTGATACAAAGCATAGTGTCATCCAAATCTCTTTTAATCTCATCTAAAGTTGTGAACTTTTCTCCTGATTTTGCTCTTTCAATTATAATATGATTTGAGCTTATTTCTCTTTTATCAAAAGCATGCATTGGCTGACCAAGTTCCAGCATTACAAAATTTGTTATATCAACAATATTATTTATAGGTCTTACACCTGCATCAGTCAGCCTTTCCTGCATCCATGCAGGTGATGGAGCCACTTTAACATTCTTTACTCCTCTTGCAAGGTATCTTTTGCATAAAGTATCCTTGATTGTAACTTCTAATTCATCATTTATATTTTTAGGATTTGTTTCATTATAACTAAAGTCTGGCATTTCAAAAGATGTTCCCAATGTTGCCGCTGTTTCTCTTGCTATGCCTGTAACGCTTAAGCAATCAGGTCTGTTTGAAGTTATTTCAAAGTCTATTATTTCTTTATTAAGACCTAATACTTCTTTAATATCCTTGCCGATAGGTGTGTCTGGATTCAATATCATCAATCCATGAACTTCATTTTCTCCTGCAATTCCAAGTTCCTCTTCAGAACACATCATTCCATTAGAAACTACTCCTCTTAATTTGCCCTTTTTAATCTTAAGCCCATTAGGAAGTACTGCTCCATGAAGAGCTGCAGGAACTATGTCCCCTTCCTTCATGTTATTAGCACCTGTTACTATTTGAACAGGTTCACCGGCAGCAACGTCAAGCTGACAAACTACTAATTTTTCAGCATCAGGATGCTGTTCTATTTTTAGTATTTTCCCTGTGACTACATTTTTGATTTCATCACCTGATACTATTACCTCTTCAACTTTTGAACCGGACAGAGTCAATCTGTCTCCTAATTCTTTTCCATTGATATCTATATCCATATAATCTTTAAGCCAATAAACTGGTACTTTCATGAAAATTCTCCCTCCTGATTAAAATTGATTTAAAAATCTCATATCACTTTCATATAAAAGTCTAATATCATCAATTCCATATTTAAGCATAACCATTCTGTCTACTCCGAAACCAAATGCAAATCCGCTGTAAACCTCCGGATCAATTCCGCAGTTTCTAAGAACCTGTGGATGTACCATTCCGCATCCAAGCAGCTCAATCCAGCCTGAACCTTTGCACACTCTGCAGCCTTCTCCTCCACAGACGAAACATGTAGCATCCATTTCTGCTGAAGGTTCAGTGAATGGGAAATGATGCGGTCTGAACTTTGTCTGAACCTTATCCCCGAACATCTTTTTTGCAAATAATTCAAGAGTACCCTTTAAATCTGCAAATGTTATTCCTTTGTCTATTACCAATCCTTCCATCTGGTAGAAAATTGGTGAATGTGTTGCATCGACAGCATCACTTCTATACACTTTTCCAGGTGATATCATTTTAATAGGAGGAGCCTGTTTCTCCATAACTCTTATCTGTACCGGAGAAGTCTGGGTTCTCAATACCAGATTATCGTTTATATAGAATGTGTCCTGTTCACTTCTTGCAGGATGATTCTGAGGGATATTTAAAGCCTCAAAGTTATAATAGTCAAGTTCAACCTCCGGACCATCTTCTATTGTAAATCCCATAGATATAAAGATTTCCTTCATTGATTCCAGTGTCAGGTCCAACGGATGCCTTTTCCCTATTACACTTTTCTTTCCAGGCATTGTAATATCTATAACTTCGCTTTGAAGTTTTGCCTTTTTTTCTTTCTCTTTAATTGATTTTGAAACTTCTTCAATTTTCTCTTCTATCTCAGCTCTCACTTCATTAGCAAGCTTTCCGATAAGTGGTCTTTCTTCTGCACTTAATCCTCCCATTCCTCTTAAAATGGAAGTAAGTTCTCCCTTTTTACCAAGATACTTTACTCTCAGATTTTCTGCATCTGAAGAAACATTTACATTTTTCAATTCAGCTAATGCAGCCTCTTTTATTTCAAACAACCTATCTTTCATTAGAAATTCTCCTTTCTTAACTGTAAACATATATAGAGTTTTAAACTTTCATTTAAAACCTTCAAATAAGGGAAATTTTAAATCTTATCCCAAATTGACACATAATAATTGGACATACTAAGAGTGACTTCGTCACTTTCTCTATGGAGCACAGCTTACCTGCATTTTTTATCATATAAAAACAATGCACTTTCCCGGACAATAAAAAAAACCGTCCCTAAAAAAGGGACGGGGTATCCGCGGTACCACCCTAATTGACAAAATGTCATCTCATTAAAATAACGGTCTTAAAACCGCTGACGACTACTATTATTTCACCGCCAGGACTCCTGAGGGAACTTCAAAGTAAAATCTCATAAGAAGGCTCTCAGTCTAAGACCTTCTCTCCCTTTAAGAGCTTGTTAAATCTACTTCCTCATTCTCAGTCTGTATTTAAGGTTCTAATTATTAAACTTAACTTAAAACCTTATTTATAAATTTTATAATAAAGATTATACTAATAAACAAACTAAAATTCAATACCTTTGGTAATATTTTGTCTTATTCTCTCATAAATCATTATTGCTGCAGCTGAAGATACATTCAGTGATTCCGCTCCTCCCGGCATTGGGATTCTTACAAGTTTATTGGATAAATCATAAATTTCTTTACTCAATCCATTCCCTTCATTTCCAACACAAATCACAAGATTTCCTGTTATGTCTTCCTGGAAAAAGTCTTTATCTGTTTCGAGACTTGCAGCTAATATATCATATTTTTCACGGCCTAACATTTTTAACACTTCCAAATCAGTGTCTTCAATTACAGGAATGTGAAAAACAGACCCCATGGTAGCTCTTAAAGCCTTATCATTATATGGATCTACTGTTCCCTTTGTGATAATGACTCCTGAGGCACCTGCAGCGTGCGCAGTCCTGATTATAGTTCCTAAATTTCCCGGGTCCTGAACCTTGTCACACAGAACATAGAAACCATGTTTTTTTATCTCGGGACTTTTTATCTCAACTATCCCGACTATCCCCTGGGGTGTTTCTGTACTGCAAAGAGACTGCAGAAGCTTATGTTCCATAAGGTAAACCGTAGTATCTGTCAAATCTGCATTAGCAAAATATTCATCAAACTTTTCCTTCTCATCTTCAGAAATGAATATAGCTTCAACATTGCACCTGCTTCTGAAAGCTTCCGATAAAAACCTGAACCCTTCAACTAAAAACTTACCTCTTTTCCTTCTCTCTTTTCTATTTTTTAGAGCTTTCGCATCTTTGAAAACAGAATTTTCTTTACTTTCTATTTTAATCAAAACATTATACCTCTCTATTTCTTCTTTGTAATATAATCCTCTAATTTTAATAAATTTTCAGAAGAACCTATTGCTATCACTACGTCTCCTTCATTGATTATAATATCCGAAGCAGGAGCTATATTGACTGTTTCTTCCTTTCTGATAGCCATAACATTTATTCCATATTTACTTCTCAGATCCAATTCCTTCAAAGTTTTGTTACACCACCCTGGAGCAGCCTCTATTTCAATAACGCTGTATTCATCCGAAAGTTCAATGTAGTCAAGAATATTAGAAGACACTAAATTGTGAGCAACTCTCACACCCATATCTTTTTCTGGCTGAATAACCTTATTTGCACCTATTTTGTATAACACCTTCTCGTGAATTTCACTGTTACCCTTGCATATTATATAGTTAACTCCCATTTCTTTAACTAATAAAGTGACCATAATACTTGCCTGAATGTTTGACCCAACAGAAATTACTGCCACATCAAAATTTCTTATTCCTACTGACCTTAACCCACTTTCATCTGTGGCCTCCATTTGAATTGCATGGGTTACAGAATCAGATATATCCTGAACCACATCTTCATCTTTGTCTATTGCCAGCACATCATGTCCCATTTTATAAAGTGTCTTTGCCACCGAAGCTCCAAACCTTCCAAGTCCTATAACTACAAATTGTTTCTTTCTCATGTTTGCACCCCTATCCTATTAATACTTTATCTTCCGGATATCTGATTGATTTCCTGTTCTTATTGTTTGTTAAAGCAAATGCAACAGTAAGGGGTCCTACCCTTCCCAGGTACATAGTAATGATTATGATAACCTTACCCATCCATGAGAGCTTTGTCGTAAGTCCTAAAGTCAATCCAACTGTGCCGAAAGCTGAAGTAACTTCATAAAGTATATATTCAAAAGAAGCTCTTGCTTCAGTTATTGAAAGCAGCATTGTCATGAATATTACTAAAGAAATAGCTATAAAAAATACTGTAAAAGCCTTATACACAAGATCCTTTGAAAATCTTCTTCCATATACTTCAGTATCCTGCTTCCCCTTGATTACACCGATTACTGTCAAAACCAGCACGCCTAAAGTGGTTGTTTTGATCCCTCCCGCTGTAGATCCGGGCGATCCCCCTATAAACATAAGAATAATTGTTAAAAGTCTGGCAGCAGTTGTCATTCCATCAGTAGCCACAGAATTAAAACCTGCAGTTCTTGGAGAAACAGCTGCAAACCATGAATTCATTATCTTATCCTCAATAGAAAAATTTTTCATAGTTAATGAATTGTTCCATTCAAAAATCAACATTAGTATAGTTCCGACTATCAATAAGGCCGCAGTAACAAAAATAACCACTTTTGAATGAAGAGATATCTTTCTCAGTGATTTATAATTATATATTTCTACCCAGACTGTAAACCCCAGCCCTCCTATTATTATCAGAGAACTTATAGTAAGAAGAATTACAGGATTACTGCTGTAAACTGTCACCGATCTGAAATTTCCTATTATATCAATCCCTGCATTGCAAAAAGCAGAAACAGAATGAAATATGCTGTAGTATGCACCCTTCAGGAATCCATGTTCCGGAATAAACTGAGTCGACATAATAATTGCACCTAAAATCTGCACTGAAAAAGTAAATGCAAGTACATATTTCACCATTTTAACTATTCCCTGAAAACTGAAGGTATTCATAGCTTCCTGCATTAAAAGCCTTTCTTTCAGAGTAATCTTTTTACCAATCAAAATTGCAATCAAAGTAGCAAAGGACATGAACCCCAAGCCTCCCACTTCAATCAGTAACATTATTACTGTTTTACCGAAATAATTCCAGTGGGTTCCTGTATCTACCGTTACCAGTCCTGTAACGCAGACTGAGGTGGTTGATGTGAATACCGCATCGATAAAACTGGTATAATTTCCATCTGCAGAACAAGCAGGTAGTGATAATATTATCCCGCCTATAAAAATCACTATTGCAAAACCCAGAGCCAGAATTTGTACAGCACTGAATTTAATATGTTTTGTAAGCTTATTTTGCATTATAATCACCTCAAGTTTTAATGATTATATCCTATATATACATTATACACCAAAAAACCTATCAATAAAAAAAAATGCGACCTAAGCCGCATTTTAATTATCCATTAATTTGTTTTTTTGCAATTTCAACTAAATCTGCAAATGCTTTTGGGTCATTAATTGCAATTTCAGATAACATTTTTCTGTTTATGTCAAGTCCTGCTAATTTAATTCCATTCATGAATTTTGAATATGAAAGTCCATTAACTCTTGTTGCTGCATTTATTCTAGCTATCCAAAGACTTCTGAAGTCTCTCTTCTTAAGTTTTCTTCCTACATATGCATTTCTTAATGCTCTTATTACTGTT
>JBEHWK010000002.1:0-110123 GCA_040217795.1 Clostridiaceae bacterium | reverse complement strand
TGCCTCCGTTACCGAAGGTCTTTTTTTGCATGCCCTTAAATAGCATTTTACTGGTGAATAAAACCACTTAATGGGTTTTATAACTAAATTTAAGACTAATTTTTTAAATAGCGTTTTTTCATACGTCACTTTACACTATCTGACCCTCACAGCCCATATTCAGCAAGCAAGGCAGGAGCTGACTTTATGGTTCAGGCCTTCAGTAACACATTTAATATGCCTGTAACAATAACAAGATGCTCAAACAACTATGGTCCATACCATTTCCCTGAAAAGCTGATACCGTTGTTAATAAACAACTGCATTAACCACAAGGAGATTCCTGTTTACGGGGATGGCCTTAACATAAGAGACTGGCTGTATGTGGAGGACCATTGCAAGGCTATTGACATGGTTCTGAAAAATGGGGTTGAAGGACAAGTTTATAATGTAGGGGGTCACAATGAAAGAACAAACATCCAGATTGTCAGGACTGTCATAGAATACCTCCATAATAATCTGGATAATAAAATAACAGAGGACCTTATAAAATATATTGATGACAGAAAAGGCCACGATAGAAGATACGCTATTGATCCTGCAAAGATAAGGGAAAATCTCGGGTGGTATCCTGAAACATCCTTTGAAGCTGGAATTGTTAAGACAATAGAGTGGTATCTTAATAACAAGAATTGGATAAATAATGTAACCTCAGGTGATTATAAGAATTATTATAAAATGATGTATGAGGAAAAATAGACTTAACAATAAACACTTGCAGTTAATTTATACTGTGAGTGTTTATTAATTTTAAGAATATTCTTATTCAGCTTCCACTAAGCAATTAAAACACCCCCTATATTATTTACAGTTTACCATACTGTCTCATATAAGGGGCGCCTTTCATAAATAGCTGGTCTTAAGATTTCTCCATTTTTCAAAATTATATTTCTATCTGACGGATATTATATAATTTCTTGAAATGCTGCATAAACTTACACTTCCCATTTCTTGCTTTTATATTCCTTATAGGAAATATAAATAATTCCTTTTCATATTTATTAATTCCCATAAACCACATTAGAGTAATATAAATCAAAGTAAATACAACTCCTTTAATTAGTATATAAATGTATCCATTTCCAACTATAAAACTATTTATAAAGAAACTGCAAACAAAAGAAATGACAACTGGTATAGACATTAAAAATATTTCCTTCCAAAACTTTGGAATATTTAAATGAACCTCTTTATAGTAGTAAATATTTGTAATAATAATATTTCCTATTGTCAGTCCAATAGCTGTTCCTATGGCACATCCAATTCCCCCATATATTTTTGATAATGGTATGCTTAATGCAATATTTAAAACAGCTGTAAAAAAACAAGTTATGGATATAAACTTTTGTTTATTTTCCGCCTGTAATATTGGAATACCTATGTCTTGTATTAATGGTACTGTCACCGGAATAACTAATACCACCATAATATAGTAAGCACTGCTGTAATCTTTACCAGCCCAAACATTAATAAATTCTTGTCCTAAAAGTAATAATGCACATAGGACATACGCCATAATAATATATAGAACTCTTCCAATCTTTATAAAAAAATCAGATAATTCTTTATCTGAAACTTTTCTTTCAACCATTGCTGTTAACTTAGGCAAAAATACACCTGTAATAGCTCCTGAAAAAGACATATAGTAACCGCTGAATTGCATTGCAACCGAATATATAGCCACCGCTGCCGTACCAGACATCATTCCTAAAATAAATTTGTCCGAACCCCAATTTATTTTACTAACAATAGCAGATAAAAATACATAAAAGGAATAAACAGTTATTTCCTTTAATAAACTAAAATCAAAATTATTAAAATGAATCTTGACTTCTAGTTTTGTAAGGCAATACCACATATTTAAAAGTAAAATTGAAATATTCAAAATGGTTGTGACCATTACCATCCCAATGGAACGATACCCTGAAATTAATAGTGGAATCATTATACATGGACTGATTATAAGTCTTATTATGTTAATGACTTTGGAAAAAATAAATTGTTCATAAGCTTTTATTATAGAGCTGAATATCCCTAGCGGAAATGATACTGCCAAATTAAAAACAAGTAATAACATTAAAATTTTTGCTTTTTTAATTTCTTCAGGAGTCATTGTTACTGAAAATAGATTCCCTACATTAAAGTATAAAATAAATCCAGCAAAAACTGTTATTACACCTATTATTGTGTATATGACCAGAAACATACCGTTCAGATTATATTCTTTTTCTTTTTCATTCATTGCTCTATATTTTGCAGTATATCTTATAACAGCATTACCAAATCCAAAATCAAGAATTGTAAGATATCCGACTATAGATGCAGTTAATGAATATAATCCATATTCTGATATTCCCATCATATTAAGCATAAATGGTGTATATATCAAGCTTATAATTGTATTTAATGCAATTGTAATATATGATAAAAATGCTCCCGCTTTAAGCTGATTTATTTTCATAATACTACTCCTCTTACATATTCATATTGCTTTGGTTTGTTAGTCACATGACTGAAAGGGCCTGTACTCCGGCAAAGACTGAGGCCCTTTAATCCAAATAGCCTTAAATACATAAATGTAAACCTTGTCAATTTGCTTATTTACATTAATTGACCAGTTTTTTGGAACTTTGTTTCTTACTAACATCATTTATTACTATATACCCATTAATCATACAATATAACAAATTTACTGATCTCTGCAAATAAGAAACTGCTACCATATCATTTATAAACATGTAAAGGGTTATACAAAAAAACATAGCACCTAATTTATCGTATCTATATCTTTTATAGAGAACAATTGTCGCATATATATTAAATAAATAATAAATAATAGTAGCCCATATTCCTCCCGAAACAGTTAATTCAATATAAGTATTATGGGCCCAGGTACCAAAACTGCCTGGAAAAGTTTTGAATGTGCCTAACCCATAACCAACCCACCAATTATTTTTAATTAACTCTATTCCTGTGTTAATCATTATTGATCTGGTTCTTGCAGAGGATTCCGTATAATCACCACCCTCCAGACCTGAAACAACTCCGTCTATCCGCTGCCCTATCATTTGATATAAAAATTCATTGTTCATTATCAAATAATATGCAATATAAAATATTAGTAAGGCAATTACAATTTTAAATAATTTTTTAGCAGAATTCTCTCGTTTTCCAGAAAATACATACGGATAAATTATCAAACCTATTGAAGCAAGTATTAAAGCTTTTCGTGCCCCAGAAAGAATAATAAACAAAAGAAAATAACAAGTAAATAAATAATTATATTTAAATTTAATTTTATCTACTCTGAAATATCCCAAAAACATCAGTGAATATGCACAAAAAATTGGTATTGAGTTATGGTCATATTTCTGACTGCTAAATGGTTTATGAACTAGTGTACCTAAATTACCTGAAAAAATCCTGCTTCTATCAACAATCATAATATATATACACAATATTGCTGTTACAAATATCATGATTTTCATTAAGCTTATTATTCTATCTCTGGTATTTATAATTTTTATACAGCAAATTATTGCAATTAAATTCATAAGCAGCGTTGGAATATATTCATAAGATATATCAGGCGCTATAGAAAAGTCACAAAAGGTATGGAGCAGAAAGTAAAGAATAAATATGGCATAAGTAATCTCATAAAAGTGAGGACGAGCAAATAAATTCACCTTTTCGAATAAAAATGTAACTCCTACCAACAAAATTAACGCTAGTTTATATTCAATTGCAAAATCCCATATCATCAAACAAACTACATATACTCCCAGAAGGGGGAATAAAACTCTTTTATTTAATTTCACTTTAATCAACCTACTTTTTGTATTCATATACTCCTGATTTTATAAGTATTTAAATCGATATTCAAAATACCATGCCTACTGACTCTTTGAGCTTCCGGCGGCAGTTTCATATAGTCCCCGTATACTTCTGATAAATATCGATGATAATTTTCCGGTACAGGAAAGTTATGTCCTTCAAAAGGTTTCTCTATAAAATGCTCCAGTATTGATTTCTCTCTCATTGATCTCTTATATGAATATGCTCCGCACATATTAACTACATATAATGAATCTTTACTATTGTATTCTGTTATTACGTTAATAAACCTCTTTTTCCAGGCTGCTACAGAGTGTATTTTAGAAAAAGCCAATAGAATTTTATATAACATGGATTTATATATTTTTTTATTTTCATCTATTGAGAATCCACACCTCAAAAGTAGTATTTTTTTTAACAAATACACTTTTATTGCTTGCATCTTTTGTTTATAAATACTATCCGGTGCATTGTCAAAAGGAAAAATATCAATATATATCTCATCATTCATGCTGCTGTCTCTAGATAAATACTCAACATAGTGCGTGCCTTTTATTTTCATTTTCAGAAAAGGTGCCGGTGAATTTTTATCAATATTCCAATCATAAAGTCCATAGTCAGAATCAAGTTCACTGTAACAAGCTTTAATAAATTTATCATAGTCTTTACGAAGCATCCCAACATCAATATCATCATCCCATGGAATAAATCCCTGATGTCTTATAGCACCTAACAAAGTGCCTCCAGCTAAAAAATAATTAATATTACACTTATGGCAGATTCTTTTAAGTTCCAGTAATAGATCCATCTGTGCCAACCGAACTAATCTATCATTGTCCATTCTTTTCCTCCTGAATTTTATACCTATGGAAAATTTATCACCAAATTTTCTCATAACTTTCTATTTCTTATTTTTCTACGGTGCTGAAATGAAGCTGTTCTCACTTAACCTGTATTTTCCGCCACTTAAAAACTTGTGCCTGAGAATCCACCAGCCAGGAACCCAAATGTATTTATGCATTGCCGGTGAAACACTGCCAATCATCCAGCAGTTTCTGTCACATCCCCTGGTACATTTTCTGACTTCACTTGCCTGGTCAGAGTTCCATAATTCATCCCAGGATTGTGTATGAAGGTTACCCATGACGGCCTTCTTTTCCATGCCATTACAAGGAATGACATCACAGAAGGGATCAATAAAAAATGCATCCCTTGACATATCACATGGCAGCAGTCTCTTGTTTCCATAAATGTAGTTAATAAGTCCATGGTTGAAGTATGCTCTCGCCCACTTCTTAGGTGATTTGCTTTGGAGCAGCTTATTGATCAGTTTTTCAAAGTTCCGAGCCACATGATACTTATCATCAATTTTGTTATCTGTCTTTCTAAAGTAGAATGAATTGTGGAGAGTTGCTGTTGCAAACTCCATACCAAGTTCATCAGAAAGTTCATACAACGGAACCAGGTCTTCACAGTTCATGTCCTGGACTGTCATACCAAACCCAACATCCGGATGCCCCATTTCCACAAGAGTCTTTAATGTGGTATACCCTCTCTCAAAACCATTGGGAATACCCCTGATGGCATCGTTTGTTTTCTGAAGTCCTTCAATGCTGATACGTATACCAACCTTCGGGAATCTTTTACAGAGGTTAATGATTCTATCTGTGAAATAACCATTAGTAGATATAACGATTCTGTCAGATTTCTTATAAAGTTCTTCTACAATTTCAGGAATATCCTGCCTGATGAAAGGCTCGCCGCCAGTAATATTGGTAAATGCCATCTCCGGAAGTTTCTTTATGTCACCTAACGTAATTTCTTCACTTGGTTTAGTAGGGTCCTTAAAACAGTCACACATATTACAGTGTGCATTACATCGGTAAGTAACTATTACTGTTCCATACAATCTTCTTTTTCCCATGATTTTATCCTCTCTTTATAAACTATACAATTTAACGGATAAGGCTGAATTATCAGCCTTTATATATTTTCATAAGCTTCACACAATAATCTGAAATGGTATCAAATTTAGCTCCTTTACAATTTTCATAATAAGCCGAAGCTTTTGTCCTGTCATTCCATAGAATCTCTATCTTTTTCTTCAACTCACCAGCATCCCCACTCTTGAACAACTCCCCGGTCTTTCCCACTTCAATCAGCTCAGGAATCCCGCCTATGTCCGCTCCAAGAACCGGAGTTCCATACTTCAGTGATTCTATCACAGAAAAGGGGCAGTTTTCATACCATTCAGAAGGGTAAATACTGAATCGTGCTTTTCTGATTAGCATTTCTAGAGCCTCACCTGTCTGATAACCAACATTCTTTATATTGTCAACGGCTGCAATTTCTTTTCCCAATGTGCCGGTTCCTGCGAATATAAACTTAATATGGGAAAGTGACTTGCAAACATCAATCAAGGTTCTTATTCCTTTTTCTTCTGAGAAACGTCCAAAATACAGGATGTAATCTTCTTTCTCTACATCTTTCCATTCAGCATCATCAACAAAGTTATGAAGTACAATTGTCTTATCTCTAAATAAAGGATTTGAATTCATCTTGTTTGCCAAAAACTGACTTGGGCATACAATGGCATCTATATACCTATATGTTTTTAAAAATTTATACAAGTAACCCTCAGCCATACCAATTGCGCTTCTCATGGCAGATCCATGAATACATTTTCCTTTAATACAATTCATGAATTTACTGCCCAGACATTTCTCACAATTTTCTCCAGTCCCAGGATTTTTCATCAAATGATTAGGACATACAAGTTGTGAATCATGGGCAGTAAATACAATCCTGACTTTGCCTTTTGTCTGCCTCTCATACTTCCTGATTTCATATATGATGGACGGTGTCAGCTGGAAGTTGAAATTGTTAAGATGCACTACATCAGGCTGAAACATATCTAAAACCTTTCTGATTTTCTTTCTGGCTTCTGCAGAATAGATAATCTTGAAAGGATAAAGTAACTTCTGTAATTCTCCGGAATGAAAATCCATATTGGAAGTATAACTTTCAGCACTGTTGCTGACTACTCTTCCCTCATGTTCCATACCGAAATACTCAACTTCATGTCCCTGAGCTTTAAGATAATCCCCAAGTTTAAAGATATATGTCTCGGATCCACCGTTTAAATAAAGAAATTTGTTAACCATTAAAATCTTCATATTTTCACCAATCTATTCATATAATTATTCAATTATGTCCGTATGTCTGCCCCAAATATATTTGAAGGCTTTTTAAAATATTTTCTTATGATAATCCATGAACATTTATCTATAATACTCGGCTTCTCTAACTCCAGAAGATATACTTCCTTATACTTATAATCATTATGAGTAAGCCAGATTTCTAACATAAACTCGCTTAACGCACCAATATATCTGAATTGATCTTCCCTCATCATCTCTTCTCTTTCCACTTCATTCAATATGTCAAATAACCATTGGCAGTAATCTGAAAATAAATCATGACGCATAATAAACATATTC
Source organism: Clostridiaceae bacterium (assembly GCA_040217795.1). GTDB lineage: Bacteria > Bacillota > Clostridia > Clostridiales > Clostridiaceae > Clostridium_T. Next base: position 102,750 of record JBEHWK010000002.1, on the reverse strand, counting down.
AGCATATGTGCTCTTTTATTTGACATAACTTTATTAAATGTATTCTTATAATCTGGAAATAATTTATCTATTGCACTGCCTAATATTTCAATATCTTTTTTATGCACATTGCCATAGCCTTTTTTAGAATTAATATAATGGGATTTCAATGAAGAAAAAGGATATATTTTAGGTGTTGGAACTATGATAGGTGCTTCTTTTAATAAGCACTCCAATTGCTCTGATGTCAAAACATCATCTATGCTGGTAGATTTTTTATTAAGGGTATAATGTCTACGATAATGTGCTATACCGATAAATGGAGCTTTAATATTTTTCCAAGCCCAATAAATACCTGTTAATTCACAATACTTTTTATTCTTTTGAGAAATATTATCGCCTACATTATCAGACTGAAACTTTGTTTTAAGTTTTTCAATTCCCTTTCCAACACAGATTGGTAGATATAATGAATCATTTGGCATTATATAATCTTTATGCGTAACTATTATTATCTTATTTTCAGTTGTCATTAATTTATTTCTCCTTCTACACAGTTTAATGCTTCTTCAATAATCTGATGCATATCAAAATATTTATACATACCAAGCCTGCCACCAAAAACAACCCTTTTTTCCTTGTCAGCCAATGCCTTATATTGATCATAAAGCTGATTATTCTTATCATCATTTACTGGATAGTATGGTTCATCACCGCGCTTCCATGTTACAGGATACTCTCTTGTAATTACAGTCTTATGCTGTATGCCATACTCAAAATGCTTGTGCTCGATAATTCTAGTATAAGGTATTTCTCGTTCTGTGTAATTTACCACCGCATTTCCCTGAAAGTTTTCTTCTTCAAAAACCTCTGTCTCAAATCTGAGGGACCTATACTCCAATTCGCCAAAGATATACCCATAATATTCATCAATCATACCAGTAAATAAAATCTTATTTGCTATTGCTTCCAGCTCATCTCTATGGGCAAAGAAATCAGTATTTAGTCTTACTTCAATGCCTTCCAGCATTTTTTCTATAATCTGGGAATATCCACCTATTGGAATTCCCTGATACTTGTCATTAAAATAGTTATTATCATAGCTAAAACGTACCGGCAATCTTTCTATAATGAAAGACGGTAACTCAGTTGCTCTCCTTCCCCATTGTTTTTCAGTATAACCCTTAATCAACTTTTCATATACGTCCCTGCCAATAAGACTAATTGCCTGATCTTCTAGATTCTTTGGATTAACAATTCCCGATTCCGCAATTTCCTTCTTAATTTTCCCCTTTGCTTCTTCAGGTGTAACTACACCCCATAGTTTACTAAAGGTATTCATATTGAAGGGTAAGTTATAAAGTTCTCCTTTATATCTTGCAATAGGGGAATTTGTAAAGCGATTGAACTCTGCAAACTGTTGAATATAATTCCATACCTTTTTGTTACTTGTATGAAATATATGAGCTCCATACTGGTGAACATTAATCCCTTCAATTTCCTTTGTATAAATATTGCCACCCGTATGGCCTCGTCTATCAATTACAAGACATTTTTTTCCTCTATTTTTTGCTTCATATGCAAAAACTGAACCAAATAGACCTGAACCTACTATTAAATAATCATACATTAAATCTCACCCAACCTATTAACAAATGAAAATCCATATTGAAAGTATAATTTACAGCACTGTTGTTCACTACTCTTCCCTCATGTTCCATACCGAAATATTCAACCTCATGCCCTAGGTTTTAAGATAATCTCCAAGTCTAAAGATGTATGTCTCCGATCCACCATTTTGATAAAGAAACTTATTAACCATTAAAATTTTCATTATACACCTTCGTTTTCATTAAAATAACTAACTACCTTAAGTTGCTTCTTATACAATTTTACTGTCTTTTCTACTGTTGAATCCCAATCATATTTACCACAGATATACTCAGACGCTGCACTTTTGTATCCATATACAATGCTTGGATTCTGTATTAGCCATTCCAGCTTATCCTTCAAATCTGAAACATCACTCTTCCTGAATGTAACAGCCTTATCTTCAACAACCTCTTTGCATTCAGGAATGTCTGATACCACACAGCAATTACCATAACTCATGGCCTCCAGCAAACTTATGGGCATTCCTTCCAAATCTGATGGGAGAATATACAGATACGCGTTACTGTATAGCTCTTCCAATTCTTCTCCCTGAACAAAGTTTGTAAAAATTACTCTGTTGTCTTCTGATGCTTTCCTTTTCATATCTTCCATATAATTATCGGTATGGCTGCTGCCACCTGCAACTACTAACTTTTTTAATGTGTCTACACCCTTATAAGCATCAATAAGGTATTGAAGTCCTTTCTCAGGAACAATCCTTCCTAAGAACAACATATACTCATCTTTCCTTAAACCCCATTTTTCATAGATAATATCATTCCCTTTAATTTCCGGTTTTTCTATACCGTTTGGTATAAAACTAGTTTTTCTTCCGTATGTGTCCAGGAAATATTTCTGAACATTTCTCGAGAGAACAATCACCTCATCTGCATACTTTGCAGCAATTTTCTCACCAAATTTTAAATACCTGGTAGCGAATCCACCCCACTTGGCTCTCTGCCAATCAAGTCCATGAATCGTTGCCACTGTACGGATACCAAACAAATGCGGCAGCCATAAGATAGCACAGGGGCCCTCTGCATGATAATGAATACAATCATAACCCCCAAACAGAGCGCGGAGTGTCGCTAAAAATGAATACACAAGTGCATTTAGTTTTCTATTTTGAAAAGTAGGTATGGTGATAATTTTAATATTCTTATATTCTTTTAAGTTGCCAAAACTGTATTCTCCCTCAAAGCTTTTGCCTGAGACATGATGGCCTTTTCGATTATAATCATGAACTATGTTGCCTGCAGCTGACAAGCGGGTGGATAGTTCTTCTACAACGATTTCTATTCCACCCTCCCTGGACGGGATACGCTTGTGTCCAATCATTGCAATTTTTAATCCAGTGTTTTTTCTGCCGTTTATACCCCATTTAGAAAACTTAACCAGCATTCTCATCTCCCAATAACACCTTGAATGTGCTTAATATAAGTTTTATATCCAAAAGTAAGTTTCGTTCTTCCACATATCTGATATCCAGCTTCATCCACTGCTCAAAGTCTATTGAACTTCTCCCCATAACCTGCCAATAGCAAGTCAACCCTGGTTTAACCTTCAGCCTTTTAAGCATCCACTCCTCAAACTTTTCCACCTCATTAGGAAGACTCGGTCTGGGTCCCACAAGGCTCATTTCTCCCTTTAATATATTGAAAAGCTGAGGAAGTTCATCAATGCTTGTTCTTCTTATAAATTTGCCTATGCTTGTTATTCTTGGATCAGATTTTATCTTGAACATAGGTCCAGACATTTCGTTTTCCGTCAAAAGTGCTTCCTTAAGTTCTTCTGCATTTACAATCATGCTTCTGAACTTATACATCCTGAATACCTTTCCATTCCGTCCAACTCTATCCTGAGAAAAAAATGCAGGACCTTTAGAATCTAATCTGATAATAATGCTTATTACTAGGAATAATGGACTCAATACAATAATTGCAACTGCAGAACAGCAGACATCAATAACTCTCTTAAAAAAATCATAACGCCCGTTGTTTCCTTCCTCATGTATAGCTCCTATAATATCCTTATACAAAGCCCTCTCAGTCCCCCTTTATTTTTTATAACTCTGCATTTATATTGATGATTGATAATATCTACATAAATAATTTATATTATCAATCATATGGAACTATTACCTTTTCCAGTTTTAATGCGAATAATGAGGGTTATGATATTTACTGCTGTATCCGTAACCATAGCCATAATGGCTTGCACTCCTAGGAATTTTATTCTCAACTATTCCAATTATTTTTGCCCCTGACTTCTCGCAGGCATGCTTTGCCGTTAAAACTGCTTCATTTTCAGTAAATCCGTAAACTGATACCAGCAGTGTTCCATCTATAGAATTTATCATTGCAAGAGCATCTGAAAAAGTTAATATTGAGGATGTATCTAAAAGTATTAAATCAAAAGCTCCCCGTACTTCTTCCAAAAGCTCCTTCATACTGGCTGAGCCTAACATTTCTGAAGGGTCTGGAACTATGGGTCCGCTGGGAATTACTTTAAGATTATCTAATTCAGTATCATATATACATTGCTGCATGGTACTTTCCTTAAGAAGCAGAGACGTAAGCCCATGGGAATTTGAAAGGCCAAATCTCATGTGAGCTGTTGGTTTCCTTAAATCACAATCTATAAGCAGTGTTTTCTTTCCAGATTCAGCCACAATTTTTGCCAGATTTGAAACAACTGTACTTTTCCCTTCAGCAGGAAAGCAGGATGAAACTGCAATTATCCTTAAATCCTTATTAATTAATGAACACTGCAAATTATTTCTTAATGTTCTGTATGACTCTAAAATAACTGAATTCGAGTCTTGAAGCACATCCATATACTTTTTCTTTTCTCTATTTTTAACCTTTGGCAAACTGCCCACAACAGAGATTCCTGTAATAGCTTCTAACTTTTCAGGATCTTTTACAGTTCTATCCATGCTTTCAGCTAGATATATCAATATAAATGAAGCGATTGCCCCGAAAATAAAAGCAGCTGCAATATACTTGATCCTGGTAGAAGTTAGGGGAGTATTAGTGAGTTGAGCATCATCAACAAGCTGAACTGAGTCACCATATTCCATATTCATAGCTATGCTTTTTAATGACCTTGCCGCCTGATTAGCTATTCTCAGAGCCTCATCAGCATTACCTGACTTCACTGATATTGTAATAAATTGTGTATTTTCATCAGGAGTTACAGTTATCATGCCCATAACCTGTCCCGGTGTCTTGTCTAGCATAAGTTTTGTAGCTATATCTGCAGCAAGTAATCTTGACTTTGCATAAACACTATAGGTTCTAACCAGTTGTTGATACAAGGCAATACTGCTTGTACTTCCCACAAATGTAGTTTTACCGTCAGCTGACTTAGCAGCACCTATTCTTACAGATATATCCGCCTTATACTCAGGCTTCATTACATAATAACTTACAAAAGCAGTGGAAGCTGCACATATAAATGTTATTGCTATAACCAATATGAGTTTTTTCTTGATTAACTGGATAATTTTACTAAAGTCAATTTCATTCACTTCCATCTTTACCCTCACCTTTCTATATTGTTTTTAAAATGTTATTGATGATTGATATTATCAATATGAATAATTTATATTATCAATCATATGGAACTATTACCTTTTTTAAGTTTTTAACCAAAATAATTACATTTATGATATTTACTGCTCCTAAACTATCAAATTACCGGTACCTTTTTATTATTTGCGGAATAGTAATCCATGTACCTGGTTTTCCAAAACTAACTTTAACCCATCCAATTTCATTACCACTTGTACTATGCAAAATTGTTCCTATTGGCAGATTTCCTCTAAAATTATCACTACTCGGTAAAGAGCTTTGAAAATTTAAAGAATTGCCTGAAAATAAATTACAAACAATATCCATGTTATCCAAATCCGACATATTAAAAATGTTACCCTTGAGGTAAGCTTTATTTTTACTTCCTGTGAGTCTTACAGTATCAAAATTATTGTTTTCCAAATAAGCATTACCATTGGAATCACCAGCAAATTGGATAACACCATCAACTAAACTGCCACTAGTAGTCAATATATTACCTTTTATATAAATAGGAGAAGTAAAATCATAATAATTAATAAGTGTTTCAGTTGTGTATTGAGATAAATCATTAACAATAAAATTGTTATTTAATACATTTTGACAATTATCCGCTAATTGAAGCCCATTTATCTCATTATTACTAAACATATATACATTTGAGCCGGCATAGCAAGTACCTCTAAGATTAAATTTATTCTTATTAACTATTGTTTTATATCTTAAAGCTGATGAACCTACTATTGCTTTTGTAATTGTAGAATCAGCGTTTATGATATTCCCTTCAAATTTAGTATCATAAGTTTTTAAATAAATGGCAGGGTTGCTTTGGCTTAATTGATTTGCAATATTAATTGTATTATTGAGAATATTTATGTTTTTATTTGTATCCCCATTGGTTTTTATTACAGTATTATAAATAACATCGGCGTTTATAATATTATTTTCAAAATATAGATTTTCAACTGTACCATTGTTCCCAAGAGTTATCAGATGTGCCGGATTATTAGTGCCTCTATAAGAATTAAATTCACATTCCCTAATCCATATATTTTTAACAGTTCCTGATGCTCCCCATACTGCTATTGCTTCATCAGCTTTCTTATTATTGAACTTACAATTCTTGAACACTATGTTTTCGCTATTATAATCCGGTGTGTAACTTCTTACCCACACTCCACCTGCAGGGGCATCTGATTGATTGTCAAAGACACAATTCTCAACTATTATATTTTTGCAATTAGAATATAAATCAAGAGATGTACTAGAATTTCTATATGTGCTGTTTTCAAAATAGCAATTTTTTATTTTTACATTTTCAACACCATTTAACCCTAAGGTTGTACCTCCATAAGCAGCAGTCCCCATTTTAAAAGTAATGCCTTCTACGCTGAAACTGTCAGCACTATTTCCCCAAAAGTTTTTATTCCTTATAGCAAGTTCATGAGATACTGTTCCTTTAAAACTATTTGAAATTAATATTACTGCCTGATCTCCTTTAATATTTATATCAGGAATAAGCAAGTTATCATTTATCAGGTAAGTACCTGTTGGAAATAAAACAGTACCTTTTAATGTTTCTGCTTCATTAAAAGCATTTTGAACAGCTGCTGTATCATCTGCCAACCCATCGCCTTCAGCACCGAAACTTTTAACATTTACCTCAATATTTGTTCCTTCAAGATAGTTCCTGCTATCAATAATATTTTCGTATGACACGCTTGCAGAAACTGTTTCCCCATTAAACCAATGAGTGTAAAAATAAGAAAATAAATTTATAACTACTGCTGTGAAAAATAAAGGTATGATTAATGCCATATATCTTCTTTTCTTCAACAAATCCACTCCTTATGATTTAATCATTTAAATATAAACTGCAGGTTAAAAACTGAATTTTAAGTTTCCCTTCATATTCTCCTAATTGCTTTTTGATTAAAGCATTCTTAATTACTTTTGTCTCCATTCTTGTACCTAATGACAGTCCAGGTTCAAAGTAATTCTCATCAGGATTCATACTATATCCATCAAAACCGGCAATATAAACGTGGCTGATTCCCAAAGCAATTAACAGGTTAAATAACATTAATGTTGCATTGTCTGCAATGATACTATATTTGCACAGATATGAGGTATAATTTATAGTATATGCATCATCTCTGCCGGCTTTAATATTTGATGATAAAATTACCTTTTCCCCACTATCAGCAGGAAGTTTACCATATCTTTTTTCATTGCAGCATATAATAAAATCTGATTTATACATATGGCTGGCAACATTGACTGAAATAACTACAGGTCTGTTTTCTGAGATAAAGTGCTGTATATTTTCTGAGTACTCTACAATAGATTTTCCTGGTGCCAAAATGAGAATCTTTTCACCTGAAAGTTCAATTCTCAGCCTTTCTAATACGGTCCTATCATCAATATAATTTTTCTGATAATCCTGGTAGATACATTCTGCTTTTTCCTCATTAAAGCTCACCTTTGCTGCATCTGGAATAGACCTTAGAATTTCATTCATGGACTTAATTGTAAGCATATTCTTTTCTGCAAAGTAGCTGGCATAATTAGGATGGCAATTATGAACAGATGAAAGATAAAAGGGTAATGAATATCCCCAAAAATTCTTACTATATATTCCTCTCAAATATTCATCAATAATTTCTAACAAAGGCTCAATCACATAATTCTTTTCTAAATTCTTATTAAGGTATTCAGCAAACAGCTCCATATTCAAGTTTCCCGCACCACGTCCCATCCCGAACACACTTGCATCAAGTATGATTTTATGACCAAGATTTTGTTCTACCATAAACTTGGCGTTTCCATATGCCTGCTGCAAATTATTATGAGAATGATAACCTAAATAAATCTCTGAATCCAAATTATTATCAGCGACAAATAGCAATCTTTTGAAGTCTTTGATTTCTATAACCCCAAAACTATCCACTATATAAAAAGCCTCCGGTTTAATGGTATTAAACCTATGAATAAGCTCAATTAATTCTCCATCAGCGTAATTCATTATCCCCATTGGTTGTACAAAAACTCTATATCCTTTATTTTTTAGTGCTTTACAATATTCAAATGCATCTTCTGCATCTTTTTTCTTAAATGCTACTCGAATAATAATCTTCTCTGCATTAGCCTCTGGAATTATGTCAATTGGGTATTCCCCGAAATTAATCATCACTGCATAATCCTGTGAACCTTTCTTGGACGGCAATATACTGTTAACAGCTTGTAAATCTGTAAACAACGTATATCCTTCATTTTTTCCTTTCGAGTGGCTTAAATATCCACACTCAATAACATCAATATTAGCTTGTACTAATTTCTTCAGTATATTTCCAATCACATCCCTGCCAAAATGCCAGTTGTTAACATATCCGCCATCCCTTAAAGTGCAGTCTAGTAATCGTACCACTTTTCACTCCACCTTTCTTTTAATCTTTTTGCTGAAAGACTATCCTTTTTTCAAGGTTTCTCTGATTTTTGTTGTTGATATTCCCTGGCTATATGGAATATAGATAACATCTACACCAACTGATTTTAACTCGGCTTCAATTTTATTCCACACCTCTGTACCTTTCCAGTCATCACCAATAAAAGCTACATCAAAATGATACTTATCCCAGGCTTCCATTTTACTATGTGTTTCATTTTTAACTACCTCATCAACATACCGCACAGCTCTCACAATCTCTGAACGGTCTTCATAGGAAATAACAGTGGGACGTTTTTTGCAATACATAACCCATTCATCAGAATGCACTCCGACAATCAGGTGACTGCAATATTTTTTTGCTTCCTTAAACAGATTCAAGTGTCCAACATGAAACAGATCATAAGTTCCAACAGTAAAACCGGTTAAATATTTTTTCATAATTTCTTACGTATAAGCTTTTGCTCCTACGTCCTCCTTCCATATATAACAATACATAATCTACCCTCGGTAAGAACCTGCACCTTTGCAAATCAGTATTTTGTATTCCCTTATCTACATTTATGTTACGTACTACTATATTAGAACCCCTATCAAATGATTTTCTATCGACTAAATGCGTAGTATTCAAACAACAATCAAACCAGGACATAAAAAATAACAACCCTGTAAACACTCATGTTTACAGGGTTTCATATTGAGCAAGATTTTCATCCTTTAATTTGATTTAGATACATAGACTTCATATTCATTGCAAAGAATAAATCTGATTGACTCTTCGTCATGCCCCACTAAGTTTGCATCATTTTCACCAAATGATAATATACCTAATTCGCATTTTATATCTGCATTCTTAAAATTTTTACTCATAGATATTTCACCTTCTAAAAATCCAGTATCTTCATTCATTTCTTTCACAAAGCATTTTAGTCCTTCTACATTAGCAAATTCTTTTAATAGATCAAATACATTCATGTATTTCTCCTTTCAATCAAATAGTAAATTTATCTCATATTTTATTTTGAATTATTCTTCTTCCTAAAATTCATCATTTTTATTATTTCTTCGTATTCTTTCTGTTTATCTCGTAAAGTTCAGTGCATATATTTCCATAAAAAATAATAACCCTGCAAACACTCATGTTTACAGGGTTTTATTTCATATCTGGTCTGAGTAGCGGGACTTGAACCCGCGGCCCCAAGACCCCCAGTCTTGTACGCTACCATCTGCGCTATACCCAGCCGTTGTACGAAAATTATTATATACTATAATTACCAATAAATCAATGGATTATACTACTTTTTCTTCTTATCCTGGTTTTTGCTCTGTTTTTTCTTGTTGTCATTTTTAGGGGCTGCTTTTTTATTTGTATTGTTTTTGCTTTTCCCTTTATCAGGCATTCTGAACCCTTACCTCCTTTAATACTAATATAGGGTTCCAACCTCAACTAGAAACTTATGCATGCCGCTTCTTCTTTCAATTCTCGAAGAATTCAACATGCATAAGTTAAGTTTCGGTAAAGTAACCCTATTGGCCGTAAAGTCCTGTTAACCAACCTTAAGGCCTATATCTCATTAAATACTGTTATAAGATTATGCAGATTAATCCGCCGTTACCTTCATTGATTATTTTCTGCAAGGTTTTCTGTATTTTAACCTGAACATCTTCAGGCATTTTATATAATTTGTTTTGAAGTCCTTCCTTCACCAATACTTCCAGGGACTTGCCGAACATATTGCTTTGCCATAATTTTGACGGGTCACTTTCAAATTGATTAAGAAGGGATTTCATAAGTTCTTCCGTTTCTTTTTCAGAACCCATTATAGGAGAAATTTCTGTTTCTATGTCAGCCTTTATAAGGTGAAGACTTGGAGCGCTGGCTTTTAATTTTATTCCGTATTTTGATCCGTGTCTCACTATTTCCGGCTCTTCAAATTTCATTTCAGCCAGTTGAGGGGCTACCAGCCCATAACCGGTATTCTTCACATCAACCAGTGCCTGAGAAACTTTGTCATACTCAATTTTTGCTAAATGTAATTCCTGAATCAACTCCATAAGATGCGATTCATTTTCTATATCAGTATCACACAGCTCACTCAGTATCTTATAAAAAATGCCTTCCTTAGGCTTCATGCAAACTCTGGCACTTCCATCTCCAAGATTCATTTGTGAAACCTCAGCCTGAGCAAAAACATCTTCCCCTGAGTTCTTTTTGAGGTTGTCTTTTATATCCCTTACTTTATATATGTTTTCACACATGGACCTTATTATGTTCATAAAATTAGATTTAAGCCAATGTGATGCCTCTAATTTTTCAATCCATTCAGGCATATCTATGTTTATTTCCTTTACCGGGAATTCTTTAAGTACCTGTTTAAATAACTTCTGTATTGATTTCTCATCCATTTTATAAACATCCAGAACTTGAACTGAAACACTATATTTTGCTTCCATATTATTTTTAAGTTCCAGTGTTTCATCAGAGTTTGGATTTGTGGTATTAAGTATGATTATAAAAGGTTTATTGATTGACTTCAATTCCTCTATGACTCTTTCCTCAGGTTCTACGTAATCTTCCCTGGGGATTCCTGTAATTGAGCCGTCTGTAGTTACTACAAAACCTATTGTTGAATGGTCAGTTATAACTTTCCTTGTTCCTATTTCTGCTGCATCTTCAAAAGGTATTTCATGGTCGTACCAGGGAGTATGGACCATCTTAGGAGTATTTTCCTCCATATATCCCAGGGCTCCTTTTACAATGTAGCCTACACAGTCCACCAGCCTGACCTTCAGCTTTAAATTATCTTCAATTGATATGTCTACAGCTTCATTGGGAACGAATTTGGGCTCTGTTGTGTGTATTGTTTTTCCGGAACCACTTTGAGGCAATTCATCTTTCGCTCTTTCTTTTTTATAAGAATTGCTGATATTTGGTATAACCATAAGATCCATAAATCTTTTAATGAATGTGGATTTTCCGGTTCTTACAGGTCCAACTACTCCCACATAGATGTCCCCTTGTGTTCTTTCAGCTATATCCTTATAGATACTATAATCTTCCAAGATTATCCTCCCGATAATATTATTAACAATATATATATATTAAGAACTCAAATAAAGTATACTGATTTGGGAAATATTTTATTTTTCGTAACTGAGTGATTTTCATGTCCATAGTTAAAAGCAAAAAACTGCTGCAAAACCAATTTATTTATAATCAGTTTTGCAGCAGTTCATTCATTAAAAATTTTCACTTTTTTTATCCCTGAGCATAAGATCCTTTATTTCCTTCACTGGATCCCTGCCTTCAAACAGAACCTTATAAAGAGCATCTGTAATAGGCATGCTTATCCCTAAGACTTCTTTTAACTGATAGAAGGCATGGCAGGCTTTTACACCCTCTACAACCATTCCAACTTCTTTTAGCACCTCAGGCAGCTTTTTGCCTTTCCCAATCAGAATACCTGCTCTTCTGTTTCTTGAATGCATGGAAGTACAAGTAACAATCAGGTCTCCCATTCCAGTTAATCCGTAAAATGTCTCAACTCTTCCTCCGAGCCTGATGCCCACTCTTGAAATTTCCTTCATTCCTCTTGTCATGAGTGCCGCCTTGGTGTTGTCTCCGTACCCTATGCCGTCGACTATTCCCGCAGCTAAAGCGATTATATTTTTAACTGCTCCTCCGATTTCAACTCCTATGAGATCATCGTTGGTATAAACCCTCAGGTATGGGGTCATGAACAGTTCCTGTACTTCTTCAGCTAATTTCATATCCTTGCTTGAAGATACTATTGTAGTGGGAATCTCAGCTGCAACTTCTTCAGCATGGGAAGGTCCTGATAAAACAACCGGTTTTTTGCTGAGAACCTCCTCGATTACATCGGAAAGCCTTAAACCTGTTCCCTCTTCAATCCCCTTTGAAAGGGATATTACAACATGTTCATCTTCTACATAAGGTTTTATTTGTTCACAAACACTCCTTATTGAAGATGACGGAAGGGTAAGTACTATATATTTAACATCTGTCAAAGCTTCTTTGATATCGCATGTGGCTTTGACGTTCTTTGGTATAGTAACACCTTTTAAATATTTTTCATTAGTTCTGTTCTGATTGATTTCTTGAGCAATAGCTTCATTTCTCAGCCAAAAATTAACATCATAACCTTTGTTTGCAATGAGCCGTGCTAATGCTGTTCCAAAACTGCCTCCTCCAAGAAAAGCAACCTTCTCCATAACTATTCCTTCCTTTCTCTGTATTCTATTTCTATTCCGGTTCCTTTGAAGTCAAAACTTTCTCTTAATTGATTTTCAAGATACCTTTCATAAGAAAAATGTGAAGCATTTTTGTCATTAACAAAAAATATAAACTTCGGAGGTTTTGTTGCAACCTGAGTTGCGTAGAAAATCTTCAGTCTCTTAAGACCTACAATAGGAGGCTCCTTCATTAATACTGCTTTATTGATTACCTCATTCAGTATACCTGTAGAGATTCTTTTTGAATAATTTGTATAACAATATTTAGCTAATTCTAAAACCTTATGCACTCTTTGGCCGGTTAATGCTGAAATAAACAGATAAGTAGCGTAAGGCATAAATTTAAGCTGCCCCATCAGTTCTTTCTGATAATTAGCCATTGTTTTGTCGTCTTTTTCAATTAAGTCCCATTTATTCACTATAACCATTATGGCTTTATTCAATTCATGAGCGTATCCTATGATTTTTTCGTCCTGGTCTGTAACGCCTTCCTGTGCATCGATAATTAATATACAGACATCAGCTCTTTCGATTGCCGTATATGTTCTGATAACTGAATATCTTTCTATTTCCTCTTTAACCTTGCTCTTTCTTCTTAAACCTGCTGTGTCGATAAGCATAAATTTGCCTTCTTCAGTTTCCAGGTAACTGTCTATAGCATCTCTTGTTGTTCCGGGAACATCAGAAACTATAACTCTCTCTTCACCTAATAATTTATTGATCAATGAGGATTTTCCTACGTTTGGTTTACCGACCATAGCAATTTTTATGTACTCTTCTTCTTCATCCTCTTCCGCGATATTCTTAAAATGTTCAACTATCCTGTCAAGCATGTCACCAAGACCAAGTCCCTGAGATGCGGAAATAGTTATAGGATCACCGATTCCAAGATTATAGAACTCCCATGCATTATTTTCATCTTTCAAAGAGTCTATTTTATTAACAACTAAAACCACAGGCTTTTTGCTTTTTCTTAACATCTGTGCAACTTCGTGGTCTGCACCTGTAAGTCCTTCTTTTCCGTCAACTATGAATACAATTACGTCCGCAGTTTCAATTGCAATTTGTGCCTGTCTTCTCATTTGTTTTACAATGATATTTTCATTTTCAGGTTCAATACCGCCTGTGTCAATCATTGTAAAATTGTGATTCAGCCATTCAGCTTCCGCATATACTCTGTCCCTTGTTACTCCGGGAGTATCCTCAACAATTGATATTCTTTTTCCTGCTAATCTATTAAATAATGTAGATTTACCTACGTTAGGTCTTCCTACAATGGCAACTATAGGTTTTCCCATAATTAACCCTCCTCTGAATATTTATTTATATTATTTATTAAGTCTTCTCCGGTATAGTCCACAACTATTACCTTGACACCTAATTCTCTTTCTATGTCGCTGACTTTAATGTCATCCAACATAATAAGCTCTTTTGAATCAGAAAGTTCATAACCCTTTCTGAACATATTCTCTGACATAATCAGATACTTTGATTTTATCTTTCCTTTTAACTGTTCAATGACATCTTTTCCTGTTAAAAGCCCTGCAACAGTTATAGTATCACCAAAATAATTATTGGTAATTTTAAAAACATCTATATTTATGTTTTTATTTGCAGCATGTAATTCATTTGCAGCCCACAGAATCTCTTCATATGCAGAATGTCCTGTAATCATTGAAAAATGGCCTTTTGAATTTAAGTTCAGTTTCTTTATATCTTCCTTTATATAATTTCTGAACAGCCTTATCATTCCTATTCCATCTTCCAATTGTTCATAATCCCCATAGAATTCTTCATTGGGAACATCCATGCCTGCCAGAATATAGAATTCATCGGATAACCTTACAAAAGGCGTTTTAATTTCCCTGATATACTTTTGCTGTAAATCTGCCATGCCCTCTATTTCTTTAAGGGCACTTTCTTTGTCAAAGATCTGCAGCGGGAATAGTCCTTCCCTGAACTTTGTGATGCCAACAGGTACTGCGGCTACATTTTGAACATAAGGATACAATTTATACAGATCCTCCACTGTCCTTTTTAATTCTTCTCCGTTATTTACTCCGGGAACTACAACGATTTGGGCATTAATGACTATTTCAGCTTGTGCCAGCCTCTTTAACCTGTCATAAATATTGCCTGCAAAACGATTGTTCAGCATCTTAACTCTTAACTCCGGGTTTGTAGTGTGAACGCTGACATTGATAGGACTTATTCGATAGCTGATTATTCTGTCTATATCCGACTCCTTCATATTGGTAAAAGTAACGAAATTGCCCTGAAGAAAAGAAAGACGTGAATCATCATCCTTAAAATATAAGGTATCTCTCATTCCTTTTGGAAGCTGATCTATGAAACAAAAAATACATTTGTTTGAACAGCTTTTTGCTTTATCCATTATAGAACTTTCAAATTCCACTCCAAGGTCTTCCTGAATGTCCTTATCCACTTCAAGAACCCAGACTTCACCATCAGGTTTTTCAATTTCAACCTCTATATATTCGTCTGCCATAAGAAATTTATAGTCCATAATATCTTTTATGGCAGTTCCGTTAATTGACAATAAATAATCTCCTGTTTCAATTCCAAGTTCTTCTCCGAGACTATTAGGTTCAACCTTTAAAATTTTGTTTTTCATAGCTTTCTCCTAATATTTAGGGTTCCAACTATAATCGCAAGGTAACCCTATATTATCTTACATTATGTAATATTAACTTAATTACTAAATTAAGTCAAGCAAGTGTTCCGGTCAGGGGATTTGCCTCAATAATGGGAAAAATCGGGTAAAAAGTTTAATGTATACAACGTATTGGAAGATACCTTGACTTTTTACCCGATTCTAAGAACATCTGAGGATTAATTACTCATTTAAATCTATATATTTTCCTGTTTTTGAATATATTGTCCACTCACATATATTTGTCACGTGGTCGGCAACTCTTTCCAGGTATTTGCATACAAAAAGCAGTTGAGCTACTTGTGAGATGTGTTCAGGATTTGTGCTGAGAATAACCATAAGTTCCCCAAAGACTTTTTTATACAAAGCATCTACTTCATCATCCATCTTACAAATATTAAGGGCTTTTTCTTCATCGGCAGCTACGTATGCATCTATTGAAAGTTTGATCATATTCTGGACTTTTGAAGCCATTTCACGAATATCCTTCAATTCCTTGATACGCGGCTGATCCTTTGTCTTTTTAACAATTTTGCAGATATCCACAGCATGGTCTGCCATTCTTTCCAAATCCGTAACAATTTTGGAAGCTGTGAAGATATCTCTTAAATCTATAGCTAAAGGCTGTTCAGCAGCTATAAACTTAATGCAGTCATCTTCAATTTTTTTCTGAAGGTTGTCAACTAAATCATCCTTTTTTATGGTATCTTCAGCCAAAGCAACATCCTTATTGTTAAGAGCTTCCACTGATAAGAATATTTGTTTTTCAACAATACTTCCCATTTTTATTATTTCTTCATGTATCATTTTTAGTTTTAAATCTGATGAAGTTCTTGTCATATAAATCTCTCCTTTATTTCGTTTTATCCAAATCTGCCGGTAATATAATCTTCAGTTCTCTTATCCCTCGGTTTATAGAAAATATTTTCCGTTAAATCATATTCGATTACTTCCCCGCTTAAAAAGAAAGCAGTCTTATCAGCAATTCTACCTGCCTGTTGCATATTATGCGTAACAATAATCACTGTGTACTTCTTTTTTAGTTCATCCATCAGTTCTTCAATTTTACTTGTAGATATGGGGTCTAGTGCGGAAGTTGGTTCATCCATCAATAACACTTCAGGTTCAACAGCCAGGCTTCTTGCTATACACAATCTTTGCTGCTGACCGCCTGAAAGTCCTATAGCACTTTTCTTAAGCCTGTCTTTTACTTCATCCCATAAAGCAGCACCCTTAAGGCTGGTTTCAACAATTTCATCTAATTGGGCCTTGTTAGTCAATCCGTGTATTCTGGGACCATATGCAATATTGTCATAAATTGACATAGGGAAAGGATTAGCCTTTTGAAACACCATTCCTACTCTTTTTCTAAGCATTATTTCATCATAATCACTGTAGATATTTTTACCTTCAAACAAAACTTCTCCTGTTATGCTTACGATATCAATAAGGTCATTCATTCTGTTTAAGGTTCTTAGGAAAGTTGATTTTCCACAGCCGGAAGGCCCTATTAAAGCAGTAACTTTATTTTTATCTATTTCCATATTTATATTCTTCAGGGCCTGAGCTTTTCCATAAAATAAGTTCAAATTTTTAGTATCTATAATTCCCATTATTCTTCCTCCTACTTTCCGCTATATGATTTATATAATGCGTTTCCGATAATTCTTGCTAATACATTAAATAATAATACTGCTATGATCAATACCGCTGAAGTTCCATTGGCAATTTTTGATGCATCAGGCACCACACCTTCGGAATTTAACTTCCAAATGTGTACAGCTAAAGTCTCAGCTGGCTTGAATAAAGAAAAAGGAGAAGTAGTATTTACAAGACTGATATCGGAAAATCTAAGTCTTCCGGTGCTTAAACCAGCAGTGTATAAAAATGCTGCGGCCTCTCCGAATATTCTTCCTGAAGCCAATATGATACCGGTAAGAATCTGAGGCATGGCATATGGTAAAGTTACCTTTACAATTGTCTGCCAGCTTGTTGCTCCCAGACCTAAACTGGCTTCCTTAACCTTTTTAGATGCGGCTTTTATTGCTGATTCACTTACTCTTGTAAGAGAAGGAAGATTCAATATTGAAACTGAAACAGCCCCTGCAAGTATAGAGTAGCCCCAGTCAAAATATGTTACGAATACCAGCATTCCAAACAGACCTATTACTATGGAAGGAAGTGATGCCATTGTATCGATGCACAATCTTAAGAAGTTAACAAACTTGCCTTCTTTTGAATATTCTGACAAGTAGATTCCAGCCCCAATACCAACAGGAACTGTTATTACAAGAGATATAAACAGCATATAGAATGAATTGAACAATTCCGGACCTATTCCTCCGCCGGCAGCCATAGTTTTTGGTTCGGATATCAGAAACTTGATATTTAAAGAGGATACTCCGTTATATATAATGTATCCTAAAAATGCTACCAACAGCAGTACAACGAAACTTGAAATTATGTACAAGATAACTGTTGCAATCTTATCTTGGGTTTTTGCTTTCATTTTACTCACCTCTTGCTCCTATCTTTCTAATTAGCACAATAAATAAGAAACTGATAATCAGAAGAATGAATGCCAGGGTCCACAGAGCATTGTTCCATGGTGTTCCGGAAGCAGTATTAGCCATATCCATTGTGATTATACTTGTCAAAGTTGCTGTAGAATCCGTAATTATTGATGGTACCTTTGCACTGTTTCCTATGACCATCTGGACGGCTAATGCTTCACCAAAGGCCCTTGCTATTCCCAATACAACCCCTGTCAATATCCCGCTCTTTGAAGCAGGAACTAAAACCTTGATTATTGTCTGCCATCTTGTGGCACCAAGGCCGTAAGACGCTTCAATGTAATCTCCAGGCACTGTCTTTATAGCATCAGATGCAAGTGAAGCAATGGTAGGCAGTATCATGATGCTTAAAACCAGAATTCCTGAAAGAAGACTGAATCCCAGTCCGCCAAAATGATTTTTAATAAAGGGCACTAAAACTGAAATACCTATCCAGCCATATACTACTGAAGGTATCCCAACAAATAATTCCAATGCAGGCTGCAAAATCTTCTTTCCTATGCTTTTTGAAATCATATTCATAAATATTGCTACGGCAATAGCAATTGGAGCACTAATAATTACCGCTCCCAAAGAAACTAACGTAGAACCCAGTATAAAAACAAGTGCCCCGTATTTAGAAACTTCTCCATCTGGTTTCCAGTTCAATCCAAATATAACATCTATAACATTCTGTTTATCTTTTATAAATGTCTGAAGACCTTTTGATGCTATAAACAGCATTATAGAAAGTGTTAAAATAATAATCAGAATGCCGCAAAAATATGCAAATATCTTTCCTGAGTATTCTGTTTTAAATTTTTTAATAAAATTTCTTGAACCTTCCATACTTTTAATTATCCCCCTCACTCAAATTTAGGGCTGAAATTAATCAGCCCCTGGAGATTTAAATATTTAACAACTTAAATTTACTATTTTACTTTCATATCTGAAGCACTGATATATCCTGTTTTTTCTACTATTGCTTTGTTCTCTGCGCTCATGATATATTCAATTAATGCTTTAGCTAATTCGCTTGCTTCGCCTTTAGTGTACATATGTCCCCATGCCCAGAATATATATTTTCCGGTAGTTATGTTTTCTGTTGTAGGTTCCACTCCGTCAATTTTAACACCAGACAGCTTATCTTTAGCATCTCCCATAAGGTATGCAAGAGAAACATAGCTTATTGAACCGTCTGTGCTTTCCATTGCTTTAACAACTGCCCCATTACTATCCTGAGTAACACCTATCTTATCATTTTCCAATTCCTTTTTCCCGTCAAGAACAACTTTTACAAAAGTCTTTCTTGTTCCAGAAGAACTTGGTCTGTGTACAACAGTTATAGCCTTGTCAGCTCCGCCTACTTCTTTCCAGTTAGTGATTTTTCCTGAGAATATGTCCTGGATCTGTGCTTTAGTCAAGTTAGTGATAGATGAATTCTTGTTAACTACCACTGCAAATCCCTGAGCAACAATTTTATGATCTACAAGAGTCTTGGCATCTTCTGCTGTTAAACCTTCTTCTGCAAAAACATCTGAATTTCCTATATCTACTGATCCCTGAGATACCTGAGTCAATCCTGTACCTGATCCGCCAGCCTGAGCATTTACTGTAACATCCGGATATTTTGCATTGAATCCTTCTTTAGAAGCTTCTACAAGTGGAAGTAACGCTGATGATCCTGATAAAGTTAAAGTTCCTGATAACTTATTTGATGTATCTCCACTTTTTGAGCATCCTGCCAAAGCAGATATTCCTAATACAAGTGATAAACCTAATACCGTAAGTTTGATTCCTCTTCTTTTCATTGTTATTCCTCCGAAAATTTATTTTGTATGTTTATTATTCCTAACAAGATTAATATTAAACCATTAAAGTTAATCAGAAATTAGATTATTGTTAAGTTATATTATTTAATTGTTAAGTTTTTTTAACATTTCTTTTTTATTAGAAGAATATCACTATTTATATTTTAACAAAAAATACCGGATTATTAAAGCGCTTTATTAAAAGAAAACCTTTCAGTTTTCAACTTTTACAGATGTTTAAACTTAACAGTGAACTTTGTCCCTTTTGAAATTTCACTCTTCACATCAATTGTTCCATTCATGCCTTTAACAATGTGCTTCACTATGGCAAGACCTAATCCAGTCCCGCCCTTTGCACGGCTTCTTGCTTTATCAACCCTGTAAAACCTTTCAAAAATCCTTGGAATTTCATTTTCAGGAATGCCGCACCCTGTATCTTCAACTTCAAGATAATAAAAGCCTTTTTCATTATAACTTCTGCAGCTGACATTATCTCCTTCTTCAGAATATTTGATAGCATTCTCTAAAAGATTTATATACATTTGCTTGAAACCATCTCTGCTTCCATATAAGCTTTCTTCAGAAATATTTGAAATACTTAATTTTATTTTTTTTGTATCGGCTAAGTTTTTCATCAGAAGTGTCACATCTTCTATAACTTCCTTAGGTTTAAATTTTTCCTTCTTTATATCATTTTTCTGTTCGATATTTGAAAGAGTAAGTATATCATTTATCAGTCTTGTCAATCTGTCTGCCTCATCATTTATTATGTCAAGGAACTTCATCCGAGTTTTTTCATCCTTAACATATTTTAAAGTTTCTGCAAAACCTTTTATTGATGTTAAAGGAGTTTTAAGCTCATGGGAAACATTAGCTACAAACTCTGATCTCATGTTTTCAAGCCTTCTGATATCAGTTATGTCCTGCAATACTGCAACGGTACCGATAAACTGGCTTCCGTTTATTAAGTCTGCAGTTCTTATTCTTAAAATTCTTTCCCTTGGCCAGATAATTTTCACTTCGTTAATTCTCTTTTCTTTTTCCTCGAAAATCAAGTCAACTTCAAAATCCCTTATATGATCTAATAACAGATCTCCTACTATGTCTTTTTCAATTCCGAATATATTTTTAGCATAAGGATTTATCATAAGAATATGATGGTTCTTATCAACTGCAATTACACCGCTGTCCATGCTTGTTAAGATTGCTTCCAGCCTGTTTTGTTTTTCCACAACCTCATTTATTTTAAACTGCAGCTGGTCAGCCATATTGTTGAAGGTTCTGCCAAGTACCCCAAGTTCATCGGATGAGAGGATTTTGACCCTTCGGTCATACTCACCCTGGGCGATTCTTGAAGTGATGAATTCCATTTCTTCCACCGGTTCAGTTATGTGTTTAACCAGTTTAAAAGATAATATAATGGAAAATAACATCACCAGCAGGAACACTATTATATAATATTTAAAATACCCTGTATAAAATATTTCAGCACTTTTTAACGGTATGGAAGTTCTTACTACATTTCCATTATCCAGCAATGTTGCATAGTAAACCATGTTACTTCCTAAGGTATCTGAAAATCGGATTGCTGACCCTTCGCCACTTTTTCTTGCAGCTATTACTTCTTCTCTGCTGTTATGGTTATCCATTTTTTTCGGATCTTCATTTGTGTCGTATTCTACTGTTCCATCATTTAATATGTAGGTTATTCTTACTTCAGAACTTCCCTGCTGGCTTCCAATGAGGTTGGATATGTTTTCCGGATGCTTTAAGTCAGAGTTTTTAATCAGGTTATTATATATCCTTAAGGTTTCTTTTTGGCTATTTTCATATTGACGGTTGCCAATAGCTACAAAGGCTGAAGTTACAACTGTCAGCGCAAAAAGCACAATAATGATTACTGAAGAAAATATTTTCTTCCTCATAATTAATCACCGCTGAAGAATCTATAACCGATTCCTCTTATAGTTTCAATTAATTTAGGATTTTTATCATCCTCTTCTATCTTTTTTCTCAGATGTCTTATATGAACATCCACAGTCCTGCTTTCCCCGATATAGTCATATCCCCATACTTTGTCCAATAATACTTCTCTGGGCAAGACCTTGCCCCTGTTTTTTATCAAGGTTTCCAAAAGTTCAAATTCCTTCAGTGTCAAATCAACTCTGCTACCATCATTAAGCACCTCACGTTTTGCAAAATCAACTGAGATGTTATATGCATTAAAAACTTTTTCAGGAACAATACTGGAGTTGGTTCTCCTCAGTACAGCCTTTACTCTTGCCAGAAGTTCACGGATTGAAAAAGGCTTTGTGATATAATCATCTGCACCTAATTCAAGGCCAAGAATCTTATCCAGTTCCTCACTTTTTGCAGTAGTCATGATTATTGGTATATTTTGTGTGGTACTTTCTTTTCTTATCTCTTTGCATACATCATACCCATCCATGCCTGGAAGCATAAGATCAAGCAGTATAAGTTTCGGCGGATCAGCTTTTATTTTCTGAAGCGCCTCTGCACCATTTGTTGCAGTTTCTACCTTATAACCTGAATTCTCAAAATTAAATCTCAATAATTCTAAAATGTGCTCCTCATCATCTACAATGAATATTTTTTCATTCGCCATTTTAATCCCCCCAGCTTTTTTTCACAATAAAAGCATAGCATCTTCCTGCCAGACTTCCATCTCTTCTGTAAGAATGCAGCTTAATATCCTTTTCGCAAAAAGTACAATAATCTAATGAAACTATATTCTCCTCTTTTATTCCTGCATCAGAAAGGCTTTTTGTTATGGCTTTTTCCAAGGACAGATTCCTGTCTTTAAACAGACTTACTCCTTTAAAGGATTCCTTGTCGTTAAACTGACTTTTCAGATCTTCACTTATTTCATAACAGCATTCCCTTATATGAGGGCCTATAATGACTTTCAAGGTCTCAGCATTCACCTTATAATCAGTTACCATACGCAGGACTGTTTTTTTTGCTATCTCCAGATAGGTTCCTTTCCACCCGCTGTGAACGGCTGCTGTAGCACCGCTTTCTTTATCGTATAGAATAACAGGAACGCAATCAGCATAAAAAACCCCTATACCTACATCAGCAATATCTGTGACTATAGCATCTGCTTCAACCTTAGAAGTATCCTCTGATTTATCCCTAAGACTTATTATTTTGTCTGAATGCACCTGAGATATATATTTTATGGAGTCTAATGAGAAAATGTCTTTAAGATTATTTATATTTTCCCTTCCGGATTTGGTGCTTTTATTATAGTCCATATCTCCAAGTGAAAAATGTACTTCGATATTTTCATCTGAAAAATTAATAAAGTTATTTTCGATAATGTTTTGCATGCTTTCTCACCTTTCATATTATCATCTAATTTATGCATGTATACTATATTAAACTATATTTAATAAAAATTAACATGATCATAACATGTTTTTATATGTGACAAAAGGACTTCAATAAATAAGTCCTTTTGTTCAAAACAACTGTATGGATATTTTAATATTAATATCACAATCCTTTATTTATCATAAGCCTTTCAATTTCCTTAAGAAAAGTATTTATATCCTTGAATTGCCTGTAAACTGACGCGAATCTCACATAAGAAACTTCATCAATATCTTTTAATCTTTCCATTACCATTTCTCCGATATAATCTGATTTAACTTCAGAAATCATTTTATTGCTTATTGTTTTTTCAATATCATTTGCAATCTGTTCAATTTGTCCTCTTGACACCGGTCTTTTCCGACAAGCCATAATAAGACCACTGACAATCTTATCCTTATTGAAATTTTCTCTGCTTTGATCTTTTTTAATAACAAGAATCGGGATGTCCTCAAGCTTCTCATAGGTTGTGTATCTTTTACCGCACTTAAGGCATTCTCTTCTTCTTCGTATTGCTGAAAAATCGTCTGTTGCTCTTGAATCCACGACTTTGCTTTCCTCATAGGAACAATATGGACACCTCATTCTATTCACGCCCCTTGCACATAATGTACCTATATTATAACTATAAATACGCAACATTTCTAGAGAGTTTCATGAACAATATCCTTTAGATTTACCAATATGACATCTTCACCTATTTTCATAATATCTTTCCATGATATTTCCATGTACTCTGATTTCCCGAACCAGCTTTCTTTTTGCATAGGAATAAGTATTGCATCTATTATATTATTTTGACAATCTATTTTAAAATCCCTGGCAAATCCTATTTTAATCCCCCGTTCCACGTCAATTACTTCCATGGTTCTGATTGCATTCAGTGAGTGAAGCATTTCTTCCATAATTACCCCTCCAATATGTTACTTTACTTAATAATATTCAAAAAATAGTTATATATAACATCAAATGGACTTGAAAATTTTATAACTTCCTAAAGAGTAAAAAAATCAAAGAAATTCCTTTTACCAGAATTTCTTTGATTTAAGTTTATTTAAACATACTTTCTCAAATGCTTTAAAGCTGTTTTTTCAAGTCTGCTGACTTGAGCCTGAGAGATACCTATTTCATCAGCTACCTCCATTTGAGTCCTTCCATTAAAAAACCTTAGGGAGAGTATCATTTTCTCCCGTTGATTCAATTTTTTCATGGCCTCTTTTATAGATATATTTTCAAGCCAATTATCGTCACCGTTCTTAGTATCACTGATTTGGTCCATAACAAATATTGCATCACCCCCATCGTGATAGATGGGTTCAAACAATGATACCGGATCCTGAATTGCATCCAGAGCGAAAACCACGTCCTCCCTTGGCAAATCTAACTCCTTAGCAATTTCAGAAACTGTAGGCTCCCTGTTATCCTTGTTTATAAGCCTATCTCTCACCAATAGAGCCTTATATGCAATATCCCTTAAAGAACGGCTTACTCTTATGGAATTGTTGTCCCTTAAATATCTCCTTATTTCACCTATAATCATAGGTACTGCATAAGTAGAAAACTTAACGTTTTGTTCCAGGTCAAAATTATCAATAGCTTTCATTAACCCTATACAACCAACCTGAAAAAGATCATCCACATTTTCTCCCCGGTTGTTAAATCTTTGTATTACACTTAATACCAATCTTAAATTACCTTTAATAAATATTTCTCTCGCACTTGAATCACCATTTTTCATTCTAATAAGCAGATCTTTCATTTCTTTTGACTTCAGCACAGGCAGCTTAGATGTATTCACTCCGCAGATTTCAACCTTATTAATAATCAAAATGACCAACCCCTTAGGACTTAATAAATGACTGCATTTAGAGTATATCCCTCGGGAAGATTTTTTATACTGTCCATATTAAATCATTTTGTTCATTTCCTTTTTTAACCTGCTTATTATCTTTTTTTCAAGCCTTGAAATGTATGACTGTGAAATCCCCAGCATATCTGCAACTTCTTTTTGAGTTTTTTCATTGACACCATATAATCCAAATCTTAACTTAACAATTTCTTTTTCTCTTTCATTCAGATTTTTCAGTACCATAAACAGCAGTTGTTTATCCACCTCATCTTCTATAAGATTATAGACAATATCATTTTCAGTTCCCAGTATATCTGAAAGCAGAAGTTCATTTCCATCCCAGTCAATATTCAACGGTTCATAGAAGGAAATCTCAGCCTTTATTTTTGAGTTCCTTCTTAAGTACATCAATATTTCATTTTCTATACATCTTGAAGCATAAGTGGCAAGTTTTATTTTTTTCTCAGGGTTAAAGGTGTTTACTGCTTTAATTAATCCAATAGTACCCACAGAGATCAAATCCTCAACTCCCACACCTGTGTTTTCGAATTTTCTTGCAATATAAACTACAAGTCTCAGGTTTCTTTCGATTAAGATGCTTCTTACCCTTTGATTATCGACGGTCAGTTTCGATACAAGTTCCTCCTCCTCATCTTTACTGAGAGGGGGAGGAAGTGCATCATTACCGCCGATGTAATAAATCTTCCTGGTAAATATTTTTAATTTATAAATCAGCCTGTTTATCAAAATAAGAAATTTATTCATATATTCACCGCCCCTATACTATTCCTCTTGATAATAACGCTCTGTATTCACCATCTTGCGTTAATGAATGATCAGTAAAGCAGACAATGGCATCTCTGATCATCCTGCCTTTTTCATTTTCGATTATAATCTCCTTAACTTTAATTCCTTTTAGAATTCCAGAAAACCCGTCCACTGCTTTAAAGTTAATATACATTAATTCTTTGTAATCCAGGTGAAGGAAACTGTATAATGATTTCTCCAGAATGATGACAGGAAGATTTGTTACAGGATCTTTCAACTCATTTCCTGTATCAAGAAACCCCTTTGTCTTTATTTCAAGGTTATTTAATTTTACGGTTAAATCGAAAATATATGAGCTTACAAATAATTTATCTTTTATTATATCAATTATTCTTTCCATAGTGATGTAAACGATTAACAAAGGAACAATTATATAATTAATGGGGAATCTGCTTAAGATATACCTGGAATTTATTGAAAAACTATTTTGGTAAAGTGATAATCCGAAACAAATCCCGCTTAATAAAAATGATAACAAAATAAGGATGACAGTTCCTGAAATTAAATTTTTAAAAGAAAAGTTCCCCTGGGATATAAAGACCATACCCACAGCTGTAAGCAATTTAAAAGGAAAACTGCTGAAGGTTTCCAAACCGGGAACTACCATAACAATTGCGTAAGAGGCTCCTAAAGCTGCTGCTAAAATCTCTTGTTTTCTTACTCTTTTGATTTTTAACAGCCTTCCTGTCAGCATTAATAGAAAAAGGTTAACTATAAAATTCTCAAAAAGCAATACATCTATGTACACAACCATATACCAACCACCCCCCCTTAACTAAATTATAAGACTATTGCAAGGAAAATGTTGTCATAATATAAATGGGAAGCCTTAACATTTTATTTCTATAACCTACAAATAATTACATGAAAAAATCCAATAAAAAAATCCGTTGTATGTAACAACGGATTTTTAAAAGCTTATTATCTTCTTCTGTTTCTTAAAAATTCTGGAATAACAATTTCATCTTCATCTATTTCTTTAACTGGAGTACTGCTTGGTGTTTCAGGTGCTTCAGCAGCAACAACTTCTTTTTTCACATCTTCTTTTACATTGTTTATCATATCTTCTTCAAAGCCTGTTGCTATAACTGTTATTCTTATTTCATCTTTTAAACTTTCATCGATAACAGCACCGAATATAATATTTGCATCCGGATCAGCAGCATCTTGTACTATTTCTGCAGCTTCATTAATTTCCAGCAATCCTAAATCTGCACCACCGGTAACATTAAGAAGCACACCAGTTGCACCTACAATTGAAGTTTCAAGCAGTGGAGATGAAATAGCCTGTTTAGCAGCTTCAGCAGCTCTGTTATCTCCGCTTCCTCTACCAACACCCATATGTGCAAGACCTTTGTCAATCATTACTGCACGCACGTCTGCAAAGTCAAGGTTTACTAATCCAGGGATAGTAATCAAGTCTGAAATACCCTGAACACCCTGCATTAATACATCATCAGCCAATTTGAATGAATCAAGAAGTGTAGTCTTTTTATCAACCATAGTAAGTAATCTCTCATTAGGAATTATAACAAGAGTATCAACCTTTTCCTTAAGGGTCTCTATTCCCATTTCAGCATGCTTCATTCTTCTTCTTCCTTCAAAAGGAAATGGCTTTGTTACAACCCCTACAGTAAGTATTCCCATTGTTTTTGCTATTTCTGCTACAACCGGAGCAGCCCCTGTACCAGTTCCGCCTCCCATTCCGGCAGTGATAAACACCATATCGGCACCTTTAATTGCCTCTTCTATTTCTTCCCTGCTTTCTTCTGCAGCCTTTTTCCCGATTTCAGGATTAGCGCCAGCTCCAAGACCCTTAGTAAGTTTCTCTCCCACTTGAATTTTTTGATTTGCATGGGAAAGCATAAGGGCTTGTTTATCTGTATTTATCGCTAAAAACTCTACATTTTTCAAACCTTCAACAATCATTCTGTTGACAGCGTTACTTCCACCGCCACCGCAGCCTATTACCTTAATATTCGTGAAATCTTGTATATCTACTTCAAAGTCCAACAAAATTATTCCTCCTTTAGAAAAATCCCTTTAGTATGTTTTTTAGTTTAAAGATATTGTTATTATTGTTATAAATGTTATCTTTTTTATGTTCTTTTAAATCTACATTCTTATAAAGTAATTTTAATTCATCATATGTGTCTTTTACAATAGAAAGTGATAAAATAGTTGAAGAATTTTGTAAATTATAGGCATTTTTTGCAATTACAGTTATTTTTTTATCAAAAATGCTACTTGCAGTGCGTTTTATTTCTTCAAAATTTACAATTCCGTCTCCGTAGAGAATTATACTACCTATTTTATCATAACATGAAGCTTTTTTTAACAGTAAAGTTACAATTTTAAGTATTTTTTCAATTTCTTTGTCAATTACTTCTGTCAATTGCTTTCTGTCTATGCTTACTGTACCTATCCTGCTGTTAAAATCTTCTTCAATCCCTTCAAGTGTTTTGTAACCGGAAGAATATATTTCTTTTAATTTCTGGCTTTCTCCTTTAGGAAGATTAAAACTTTTTGATATACCATCAGTAATTTCCTTTCCCCCCACAGGAATTGAAAAGATTTCACCAGGTATATCGTTACAATAGATACCGATATCTGTAATATCATTTCCGATATCAATCAGTGCAGTGTCTCCGAAACTGTTTTCAAGAAAAAACTTTCTTGAAGCAACTATGTCCGGAACCAGTTTATGTACATTATATCCTAAATTATTAAATATGTCATAATAATCATCAGTAATATACTTCTTGCCTATCACATGGCATAAATTCGCCTGAACTTTTTTGCCTTTCCATCCGATTATATCAGCCTTAATGCTTCTATTATCAATTAAATAATCAAGAATTATAGTATCAATTATTATTTCATCCTTGCCTGTCACCAGAAGGTCTCTTCCTTCCTTAATTAACTTATTGATATCCGAAGAACTTATAACCCTGTTTTTAATACTTATTTCAGAATGATTATAGGCAACTCTTGTTTCTCTGCCTGTTATGCCCACTGATATAATAGAATTCTCTTTATCTTTTGTAATGCTGTCAAGCATAGGTTTCAAAACATCTGCAAGCTTTTCTTTATCTTCAATGAGCCCTTCAGTTATTCCATCGGATTTCCGACTGCAACTGTCAATAATATGTAAATCTCCTATTGAATCTATTTCACCAGTTGAGATACTGATGTTATAAGATCCTATGTCAACTCCAATCAATGTTAAATTTTTCAACCCTGAAGCCCCCCTAAATTCATGCTTATAATACTTATTCAACGTTCTATAGAAAATTCCTTCAACTAACATATGGAAGTTGAAAACTTACTTTGAAAAAATTTAAAGAAATAGCAAAAAACTAGTACTTTCAAGTTTTTATACTATTCCTTCAGAATCTAATTTACTTTCTCAAGCTCATTAATATCAATATTTCTGGTATGTTTGGTGTGAGACCATTCCTTGTTGTTTTTCCCGATGATGCCCTGCAGTGAAATAGGTACCCAAGTTAAAGAATATATTGGATTCAGTATATAATAAAGGAAAATTTTAAAACTCATTTTCTTTTCAATTATAAGTATAAACGGATTATAGGATAACTGAAATAATAACAGTAATATTCCTCCATAAACTGCAACGCTGCTGTTTGCTGAATTCACTGCTCTTATTAAATCCGAAAACATACCTGGCACAACTAAAAACTGGTTATATAAATTTAAGACAAGAGCAATACCCAATAAAATGAGAATTATTGGCTGAATACTGTAAAGAGCACAATCAAGAGCTACCATATCAAAGTCTTTTATTCCCTTTTTCAAAAGTCTTAAGAAATACCTTGATGCAACATCCGCAAAACCTTGCATCCATCTTTTTCTTTGAGACCAGGACTGACGTAAAGTCAACGGTTTTTCATCATATACAACTGCATCATGAGCCCAGCCTACTCTATGACCATTAAGAACTAATTTGCACGTAAATTCCAAATCCTCAGTAAGGCAGGTTGCACCCCAACCAAGTTCCTTTAATGTTCTTGTTTTAATACAAAAACCAGTCCCTCCAAGTTGACTTGATAATCTTACATTACTTCTTGAAAGCTGAAACATCCTGTTTGAAAGCCAGAAAGAAATGGAATAATTTGCTGTTATCCATGTATCTCCAGGATTTTTAGAATCTAGGTACCCTTGAACTACTTTATATCCATCCAATAACTTATTATTCATTTCCAGAAGGAAATTCTTATTTACCAAATTATCGGCATCAAATACCCCTACTGCATCATAAGATCTTTTCATGCCGAATATCTTGCTGAACATCCATTCCAATGCGTATCCTTTTCCTTTTTTGCCAAAGTCAAATCTTTCATATACCTTGGCTCCAGCTTCTCTTGCAATTGCTGCAGTCCTGTCTGTACAATTGTCTGCAATAACAAAAACATCAAACAGTTCTTTGGGATAATTAAGCCTGCTAAAGCTATCAATTATTCCCTTTATTACTTTCTCCTCATTATGAGCTGCAACTATTAAGGCAAAGCTGGTCTTTGGAGTTTTGTTATCATGCTTTTTACTTTTTATTAATCCAAAAAATGAAAGAAATAAAAAATATAGTGAGATTATGAAAACAAAATTAGAAAATATCACTGAAATAAGATTGAAGATACCTTTAATAAAATACATCTTTAATGTCCCCCCTAATAATTAATTATTTTAACATAAAAATTTTCAGAGTACCACCTAATGTTTAACAATTTAACTCAATGTTTAGAAATTTACAAAGCTTATCAGTATAGGGTTCTTTTAATTGTTTCCCTGTCAAATGAATATCGTAATGCAGTGTCAACAGTTATTACCCCGTCTTTTACCAGATCCACAAGATACATATCCATTGTCTTCATGCCATATTTTTTGCCTGTCTGAATAAGAGACTCAATCTGGTGGGTTTTCCCCTCCCTTATGAGATTTTGTATTCCAGGAGTATTTACCATTATCTCCAGCGCAGCCACTCTGCCGGAGTTGTCTGCTTTAGGGATAAGCTGCTGAGAAATTATACCCTGCAGAACTGCAGCCAGCTGTGTTTTTACCTGTTGCTGCTGATGAGGAGGAAATACATCTACAATTCTGTCAATGGTCTTAGCTGCACCTGTTGTATGTAAAGAAGAAAATACAAGATGGCCGGTTTCAGCAGCAGTAACAGCCGTTGCAATACTTTCAAGATCTCTCATTTCACCTATTAGAATAACATCAGGATCTTCCCTTAACACTGATTTTAATGCATTACTGTACGAATGGGAATCCCTCCCTATTTCTCTCTGGCTTACTATTGATAAGTTATGACAATGAATATATTCAATAGGATCTTCCAATGTGATAATATGTTCTTTTCTGCTGTTGTTTATCTCATTAATCATTGCTGCCAGTGTGGTGGATTTACCGCTTCCTGTAGGACCAGTCACTAAAACCAGCCCTCTCCTTTTTTCCGATAAAGCTCTTATTATCTCAGGATGCTTCAAATCATTCAATCCCGGTATTTTCGCTGAAATTGTTCTAATGGCAAGAGCATCTGTATCTCTCTGCTTAAATGCACTTATTCTGAATCTCCCTTTGTCCGATATTGAATATGATGTATCATATTCTCCCCACTCTGCATATTTATTAAACTCATCCCCCAATATCTCCTTAACAAAAATTATGGTATCAGAAGGCTTCAGATTTTCTTCACCAATTCTGATTAAATCTCCATTAATTCTCATAACGGGAGGAATACCTGCTGTCAGATGCAGATCTGATGCTCCCTTTTCCATTGTATAATTTAAGAGTTCTGTCAATGAATACATTTTTTCACCTTTCAATTAAAATTTCCTAATATTATATTTTGTACCAAAAAGGCCGAAACCTTTCATTGCTTAAGAAAGATTCCAGCCTTCATTCTCATTTTCCATTCAACTCTTTATTTAATTTCTTTAAAGCCTTCTTTTCAATTCTTGACACATATGATCTGGATATACCCATCAATGATGCAATTTCCCTCTGGGTTTTTACATTTCCATCAATCAGTCCGTATCTCATTTCAATAATCTCTTTTTCTCTTAAAGTTAAAAATTCACTGATTTTATTATATAAACTTTTGATCTGAAGATTATTTTCAACTATATCTGTGACAGAATCTGTTTCACTGCTCAAAACATCCATAAGGCATATTTCGTTGCCTTCTTTGTCCACTCCTATAGGGTCCTGAAGGTAAACTTCACCTTTATTCTTTTTATTATTTCTGAAAAGCATAAGTATTTCATTTTCTATGCACCTTGCAGCGTATGTCGCAAGCCTTGTTCCTTTGCTTAAGTCAAAAGATTCAATAGCCTTTATCAATCCCACAGTTCCGATGGAAATTAAATCATCTACATCCCTGTTCTGTACAGAATACTTTTTTACTATATGAGCAACTAGCCTCAGGTTTCGTTCAATAAGTATAGCTTTAGCTGAAGTTTCTCCCCGATGTAATTGACCTAAATACAGTTCCTCCTCCTCTTCTGTCAGAGGTTTCGGAAAAGTATTATTGTTTACATACCCCGTTAAAAAATGTAAATTGCATATTAACTCAAGTATATTCGCAACAATAATCACCACTTGCCTCCTTACAGTTCTTATTAATATTTTATGTAGGAGGCATGTACTTATTTCCTGCTGTATTTCATTATTTTTTAATCTTCATTTTTATTTTTACATGCTTTTCTGCGTGACAGGGATACCCCTCCAAAACCGCTTATAATTGCTATATAAAATCCAAAATCATATGCCCATCCAGTGTTTATAACTTCATAAATTCTTATTTGACGGTTGAAAAAACCCATGATCAATGAAACAGGTGCTATCCACCCATGCCAGACGCCCCAAAAAAATCCTGCCGGATTGGAGCGGGTATATGTCCCATCCCCTGGAATGCATCCTGTAAGTATAAGGGAGCTCGCTGCTATTAAAATAGCTGAAATTATAACTCTTTTTTTCATGGCAAGTGCCTCCATCAAAAAATAATAGTATTCTTACTTTAATTATAATACTTTCAAGTCTATTTATAACAGCAATATATTATTTATTAAAAACCTTTTGCCAGCTCTGAAACTATGTCTTTAAAAATAGGGGCACAAGTATTGCCTCCAACCAAGTTATCTCCCTGAGCATTTTTCCCGTTTATATCCGGAACAAAAACAATCATTGTATAATATTTGTTTTGTAATTTAAAGTATCCGCTGAACCATCCGTGAGTAGTTCCCTGAGCACCTGTGGCTGAACCGGTTTTACCTCCTATTTCAATATTAGAAAGATTTGCATTCATTCCGGTTCCTTTAAGAACAACGCTTCTCATATTCTCTTTAATTTGAGAGGCAGTTCCTTTTGATATTACCCTTACTTTTGATGGGGAAAAATTTTTTACATTGTTATTATTTATATCAGAAACTGCTTGAATTATATTGGGCTTTACATATATTCCTCCATTGACTATTGTATTTATTGCACCTGCCATTTGTACAGGTGTGACAGTCATGGACTGACCTATTGCAATATTACTGAGTCCCGCATCTTCTTTCGGTTTCATTCCTGATATTTCCTTACTTAATCCCAGGCTTTTGCTGTACAGACCTTCTGCTTGTGCAATATTCATTATGTTGTCATAACCTGTTTTTTGTGCAACCTGATAAAAAACATCATTGCACGATACTAACAATGCTTCTCTTACAGTCAGTTCCCCATGGGCATATGATTTCCCGTTCTTTTCGCATATTTCTCCTTTACATATAAACCTGTCGTTTAAACTTATAGTTTTATTTTCCAATGCTGCCTGTTCAACTATCAGTTTAAAGGTAGAGGCAGGCTCATATCCAATTCCTTCCGCTCCAATTAGCATATTAGGCAATGTATCATTTTTTTGCACCAGGGCTTTTATATTTCCGCTCTCACTTTCCATCAATATAACCCCTGCATTTTTAAACTCTGAATATTCGTTTTTATTAAGTATGTCTTTTATTCTGTCATTCAAATCCAGATCCAGGGTAAGAGCAATATTCTTATTTTCTTTATTTGTAAGGATTCCATTCTCTGAATATAGTCCTGATTTATCCAAAACAAATTTTATTTGAGAAGGCTTGTTGCTTTTAATATACCCCTGTATTTCACCTTCCAGAGATAAGTCTTCATAATTCGAATTACCATTTATTTTGCTGAGCATATCTGTAATTGCCCAGGAATTTTTGTTGTTCAGTTCATCATACTCATAAGCGTAAACACCTTTAATGTTTTTCAGGCACTTAATCTTGTCATAGGACTCTTTATTTATGGCAAAATAGTTTTTACCTGTTTTTCTCAGGACCTCATCAAACTTGAAATCATCAACCTGAGATTTCATTATAAAATTAAATGCCAATATGTCCCTCATATTCTCATTATAATTGTTTAAACTGAAGGGTTTTGAGTCAATTACAACAATATATTTTTTAGTATGTTTTTTTATATCTTTACCTTTTGAATCTGTCATAGTAAAATCGCTTTCAGATATGTTTTCCAGCTGATAATTTCCCATAGAAACACTTACTTTTTCGGGACTGTATTTATAAATAACAATGTATAGTCTGACAACTAAAACTAAAAACAGCAGGCTAAAAATTATCCCAACTACTTTGCTTCTTTTGCGGCATACAGATTTCAGCATAAAAAAACACCTCCCTGGTTTCATTCTTGACTCCAGAAAGGTGTTTTATACAACTATTTACCTTTAATTAACATATCTTTTTCTTTAAGAGGTGCATCCACGGTAATTGAGAATATCATCTGCGCCCTATTTGCAACATCTATTTTTTCGCCCTTGTCATCCTTCATGTCATTAAGCTCAATAATATAATTTTCCTTATCAGGAGTTAAAACTTCAACCTTATCCCCCTGGAAAACTCTGTTTCTTTGCTCAATAACTGCTGTTTTAGTTGCTTCATCATAGCTTCTTACTATTCCAACGATGTCGTAATCCCTTATATATGAAGAATCATCATATACCTGTTTGTTAGGCTCGTTAAAATAGAATCCTGTGTGGTAGGTTCTGTGAGAAACCTTAAGAAGATTGTCCACCCAAGACTGCTTTAATTTATAGTTTTCAGGATCTTCCATATATGAATCAATTGCAGCTCTATATGACTTTACGATTGCTGCAACATAATATGCGCTTTTCATCCTTCCTTCTATTTTAAAAGAATAAATACCGCTCTCCATAAGTTCCGGAATATGTTCAAGCATGGATAAATCCCTTGAGTTCATTATATATGCACCTTTATCATCCTCTACAACAGGGAAGTACTCTCCAGGCCTTTTTTCTTCAACAAGAAAATACTTGTATCTGCATGGCTGAGCACAAGCTCCCCTGTTTGAGTCTCTTCCTGTCATATAATTGGAAAGAAGACATCTTCCGGAATAGCTCACACACATAGATCCATGAACAAATGCTTCCAGTTCGCAATCTTCAGGAAGTTTTTCTCTTATTTCCTTTATTTCGGTCATTGAAAGCTCTCTTGCCAAAACAATTCTTTTTACTCCCTGCTCATGCCAGAACTTAGCTGATTTCCAGTTTACGTTATTTGCCTGAGTGCTTAGATGTATTTCAAGATCAGGAACCACTTCTTTTGCAGTAACAATTATTGATGGGTCTGAAACAATTATTGCATCTATACCAAGAGTATATAATTCCTTTAAATATTCCTCTAATCCAACCAAATCTTCATTATGAGGGAATACATTCATTGTAACATATATTTTTTTGTTTCTTGAGTGGGCATATTCTACCCCCTCTGATATCTGTTCATTTGTAAAGTTTTCTGCGAAAGCTCTCAGATTGAGTTTGCTTCCTCCTATATATACAGCATCTGCACCATAATCTATAGCTATCTTTAATTTTTCCAAACTGCCTGCAGGTGCTAAAAGTTCAGGTTTCTTCATTCTTCTTACCTCCTCTTAGTCAGGGCTATTCCATCACCCATAGGAATTACAGAGGTTATTAAGTCCTTATCTTTTGAAACTAAGTCTAAGTACGTCCTCATTCTTTTAACAATAGTAATCTTTCTTCTTTTAACCAGTTCATCAGATGCAACCATTCCTCTGAACAATACATTGTCTGCAATGATAATGCCGTCATCTTTCAGTAATCTTAAACAATGTGGCAGGAAATGATTATAATGACCTTTGCCAGCATCCATAAAAATCATGTCAAAGGGTTCCTCCAATGATTCAAGTACCTCTAAGCAATCCCCTTCTATAACTTTAATGGAATCCTCCAAAGAGAATCTTTGAATATTCCTGTTAGCCATTTCCACCATTTCAGGGCTTCGTTCAATTGTGGTTATATGTGCCTCACCCTTTGAAGCCTCATACATTAAGATTGAAGAGTATCCAATAGCTGTGCCTAATTCCAGAATCCTTTTGGGTTTCTGAAAACTTACCATAAACTCTAAAAACTTAGCTGTTTCCTTTTGAACTATAGGAACTCTGTTTTCCACTGCAAATTCTTCAAGTTCTTTCAGAGACCCCTCCCTGTCAGGAATAAGATCTCTCAAGTACTTTTCCATATAATCAAAAGTGACTCCACTCATTATATTTCCTCCAAATTTTAAGGGAACTCATGGCTGAGCCATGAGTTATTTTTTATTTCTGGATGTTGATCTCTTTCTTTCGCCGCTATCAAGTACAGTCTTTCTGATTCTGATGTTTAACGGAGTAACTTCTACCAATTCATCGTTGTTGATGAATTCTAAAGCCTGTTCAAGAGACATTGCTCTAGGAGTTGTAAGCTTTAATGCATCATCTGAACCTGAAGATCTGGTGTTTGATAACTGTTTCTTTTTACATACATTTATATCCATGTCTTCAGCTCTTGCGGATTCTCCAACTACCATACCTTGATATACCTCAGTACCAGCTCCTATAAACAGAGTTCCTCTTTCCTGAGCATTATATAATCCGTAAGTTATAGCTTCTCCTGTTTCAAATGCTACTATTGAACCTCTGCTTCTTCCTGGAATTTCACCCTTGAATGGCTCATATCCGTGGAATACGTGGTTCATTATACCATTACCCTTTGTATCTGTAAGGAATTCATTTCTGAATCCTATAAGACCTCTTGCAGGAATATTGAACTCTAATCTTGAATATCCATTTTGTGCTGAAGTCATATTAACCATTTCAGCTTTTCTTGGTCCTAACTTTTCCATAACAGGTCCCATGAATTCTTCCGGAACGTCTATTGTTAAATATTCTATAGGTTCCTGTTTCTTACCGTGTTCTTCTTTAAATATAACATTTGGTCTTGAAACCTGAAGTTCATATCCTTCTCTTCTCATTGTTTCAATAAGTATTGATAAGTGAAGTTCCCCTCTTCCTGATACCTCAAAGCAATCTGGAGAAAGTTCAACAACTTTTAAACTTACATTAGTTTCAAGTTCCTTAAACAATCTGTCTCTTAAATGTCTTGAAGTTATAAATTCACCTTCTCTTCCCGCAAATGGAGAATCATTAACCATAAAGTTCATGCTTAATGTAGGCTCGTCTATATCAACAAATGGAAGTGCTTCCGGGTTAGCTGAATCTGCTATAGTTTCTCCTATATTTGCATCGCCAATACCTGAAACAGCTATTATATCACCAATAGAAGCAGTTTCTGCATCTACTCTCTTAAGTCCATCATAAGTATAGATGTTGGAAGCTTTAAAGTTTGTGATTTTACCATCCTGTTTAACAATTGCAAGGTTCTGGTTTTTCTTTATAGTTCCTCTTACGATTTTACCTATAGCTATCTTACCTACATATTCACTTGTATCTAACGTTGTAATAAGCATTTGTAATGGTTCTTCAGGATAACCCTTAGGAGGTTCAACTTTTTCAACTATTGTGTTGAAAAGAGGCTCCATATTATCTGATTCCTCATCCATTTCCAATTTAGCAAACCCTTCTCTTGCAGAAGCGTAAACTATAGGGAAATCCAATTGTTCATCTTCAGCACCAAGCTCAAGGAACAAGTCAAATACTTCGTCTATAACTTCTTCAGGTCTTGCGTTTGGTTTATCTATCTTGTTTATAACAACTATTGGTTTTAATCCAAGTTCAAGAGCTTTTCTTAAAACGAATTTTGTCTGAGGCATCGGACCTTCATATGAGTCAACAACAAGCAGAACTGAATCTACCATTTTAAGTACACGTTCAACTTCTCCACCAAAGTCAGCATGCCCTGGTGTATCGATTATGTTTATTTTTATTCCATTATGTATAACAGCAGTGTTTTTAGAAAGTATTGTAATTCCTCTTTCTTTTTCCAGGTCATTTGAATCCATTACTCTCTCTTCTACTTTTTCATTAGATCTAAAGATATTGCTTTGTCTTAAAAGTGCATCCACCAATGTTGTCTTACCATGGTCAACGTGGGCAATAATCGCAATATTTCTTATATCTTCTCTTACAGTTAAATTCATTTTCATTCCTCCAAGCAAAATTTGCAAAATAAAATTGGATACTTACGTATCCAATCTTAGCTCTATATTTCATTCTAAAGGTATCAAGATAAAAAGTCAAATTTTATTCTTGAGAAGGTGCAATTATATTTACACCTATGGCATTGTTTAAAATTTTTAATATATCATCCCACTTCTGAGCAAATGAGGCTTCAGCGGCAATATAACTAGAAACTTCCGGGTTAATCATAATAACCCCGCCAATATTTCTCATTTTTTCCTCAGTTTCTTTAGAAACTTTTCCTGTCTGTACTTGTTCACTATATGCCTGAAATTGTATTTTTCTGAAATCTTCAATCATTTTTTTAGCTTCTTTATTATTATTGATCTTATTAGTTGCTTCTCTGTATGCTGTAACATGAGGATCTTTTCTAAGTTCCTCAGCTAATTCATTAACTTTATCATAAATATTACTCATTAAGTCATATCCTCCTGATTAAATCTCCATAATTATAGGCAATATCATAGGCTTTCTCTTTGTTCTTTCATACAGGAAGCTTCTTAGCTCATCCTTCATGTTGGATTTTAAGGTTGCCCAATCTGATATATTCTTTTCTTCACAATCTTTCAGAACATTTTTAACAATTTCTCTTGCTTCATCCATAAGACCTTCAGATTCTCTTACATAAACAAATCCTCTGGAAATTATGTCAGGACCAGCTATTACTGTACCTGATTCTTTTTCAATGGTAACTACAACAGTAAGAATACCATCCTGGGACAGATGCTTTCTGTCTCTCAAAACGATATTTCCTACATCTCCTACTCCAAGTCCGTCAACAAAAACCTGTCCTGAGATTACTGTACCATTTTTTCTGATTCCATCTCTGGAAACTTCAATAACATCTCCATTTTCAGGAATAAATACATTTTTCTCAGACATACCAAGTTTAACAGCTAAATCTGTATGCTGTTTAAGGTGTCTGTATTCTCCATGCACAGGAATAAAGTACCTGGGTTTTACAAGTGTATGCATAAGCTTCAGCTCTTCCTGGAAAGCATGCCCTGATACATGGACATCTGCTAAAGCTTCATATATGACATTTGCACCTTTTTTAAACAGTGAATTTATAACCTTTGAAACAAGTTTTTCATTGCCTGGAATCGGTGATGCAGAAATAATTACAGTATCACCTTCAATTATATTGATTTTCTTATGATCTGAACTTGCCATTCTGGCTAATGCAGACATAGGCTCTCCCTGGCTTCCTGTTGTTATAATGCACACTTTATCCTTAGGATATTTGTTAATTGAGTCAACTCCAATTACAGTATCCTTTCCTGCATCAAGATACCCAAGTTCTACAGCTACCTGAATTGTGTTCTCCATACTTCTTCCGGAAACGGCAACTTTTCTTCCGTAGGTCTGTGCAGCAGTTATTATCTGCTGTATTCTATGAACATTGGAAGCAAAGGTAGCTACAATTATTCTTCCTGGTGCTTTGCTGAATAAATTTATAAAACTTTCCCCTACCATCTTCTCAGACATGGTATATCCTGGTCTCTCTACATTAGTTGATTCTGCCATCATAAGAAGAACACCTCTGCGGCCTAATTCACCTAATCTTGTAAAATCAGTCTGTTGTCCGTCGATAGGAGTATAATCGATTTTAAAGTCTCCTGTATGAAGCACAGCTCCAATAGGTGTATGCACTGTAATTGCACAAGCATCTGCTATTGAGTGTGTCTGTCTTAAGAATTCCACAGATACGGAATTCAGCTTTATAACATCCCTTGGTTTAACCACCTTAAGATCAGTAGTGCTTAATAACCCATGTTCCTTTAACTTTGTTTCAACTAACCCAAGAGTTAATCTTGTTCCATAAACCGGTACATTTATTTGTTTCAGAACATAAGGAAGAGCTCCTATATGATCCTCATGTCCATGAGTTAAAAAGATACCTCTTACTTTTTCTTTATTTTTAACTAAATATGTTACATCCGGAATAACTATATCTATTCCAAACATGTCTTCATCCGGGAACTTTAATCCGCAATCTATCACTACTATATCATCTTTGAATTCAATAGCAGTAATATTTTTCCCAATCTCACCAATTCCTCCTAAAGGAATTATTTTTACTTTCGATTTTTCCCTTTTCATATTTCCCCTCCTTTTGATTTTTTGAAATACAAAAGATGTCATCTCTGTTTTGAGAGGATACCTTTACTGTGATTTCCTGCATTCATTGCAAATTCCAAAAAATTTTAATGAATGGTTCACTATACTGAAATTATATTTTTCTTCAATTGTCTTTTCTAAATCCTCTAAAAGATCGTCTTCCACTTCAATAACCTTGCCGCACATATTGCATACCAAGTGATGGTGCCTGTGAGTTTCTCCCTCATGAGCAAGCTCATATCTGGCACAACCATCATCTAAATCAAGTTTATAAACTATCCCTAATTCTTCTAAAAGGAGAATAGTTCTATATACCGTAGCTAAGCCAATTTCCGGACATCCCTTTTTTACTTCATCATAAATGTCCTCTGCAGTCAAATGCTTACCTTCATTTTCAATAATTGTGTTTACAATTGCCCTGCGTTGTGGAGTCAGCTTATACCCTTTCGTCTTCAAGTCTTCTTTTAGCTGATTTATCTCTTTATCACCTAAATATGGCATTAATAACCCCTCACTTTTTACTCTTGAAACACAGCTTCATAAGCTTCTGCCACCAACTCGAATTCAGCTTCGTCCTCAATTGTAGCAAGAACCTCATTGCCTTCCTCATCGACAACAATCTTTAAAGCTATAGCGTCTCCTTCTTCTTCATCTAAATCTGAAGGTACAACAATAACATATTCATTGTCTTCAATATCAAGCTTTGTAAGAACAGTAAATTCTGTTTCTACCCCTTCTTCATCCAATAAAGTAATTTTGTCTACGTTGTTTTCCATTAAAAAAACTCCTTTCTAATAATCTCATATATAAAATTGGAAGCCTATTTAGAATTCTTATCTAAATATCCTTGCAGAATTAAGGCTGCCGCTATTTTATCCACTATTTTTTTCCTTTTGTTTCTTGAAAGATCTGCCTCTAACATTGCTCTGTGGGCAGCTGTTGTAGTAAGTCTCTCATCCCAATATTCAATCCTGGGATTAAAAGATGCAGTTAATTTTTCACAGAATTTATAGGTTCTCTCTGCAGCTTCTCCAAGAGTTCCATTCATGTTTTTAGGCAGCCCTACAACAATAATTTCTGCCTGATATTCATCATATAACTTTTTAATTTCCGCTATATCATAATTATAGTTTTTCCTGGCAACAGTTGTTATACCCTGAGCTGTAAACCCCAATGGATCACTTACGGCAACACCTACAGTTTTAGTTCCTATATCCAATCCTAAAATACGCATTTTTTCTCCTTAGATTAATGTATAATAATTTTCATTCTCTCTTGTAAAGCATCCCGTCTTTATAGTATTACACTAAGGGATGCTTTAGATGACAGAATAATATTTAAAATCAGTTTTTTATTGCATTAAATAAAATTAAGAATAAAGAGCACCCAAAGGCACTCTTTTTATTCTGCTCCTAAATAGGACTTTATTACTTCCTCTAGAATTTCATCTCGTTCTAGTTTTCTGACAAGAGCTCTTGCTCCATTGTAGTTAGTAATATAGGTTGGGTCACCAGAAATCAAGTATCCAACTAACTGATTTACAGGATTATATCCCTTTTCAATCAGTGAATCATACACTTCTGTTAGTATTGCCTTAGTTAAATCTTTTCTATCCTTGTTTCTATCAAACATCATCGTATTTTGTAAATTGTCCTTCATAATTGCCGCTGAATAATCCAGCTCCACCGTCCCTTCGCACAATATTACAGTAACTTATTTATAAATATTCCCATCATTTAATTAAATTATAACTTAATAAATGATAAATGTATACTATTTTACTAAATTTTCAACAGTTTGGTACGCTTTTGTAATAGCTTCAGCCAACTTTGACGGGTCTTTTCCGCCAGCCTGAGCCATATCAGGTCTTCCGCCACCGCCACCGCCAGCAACTGCTGCTACCTCTTTGATAATTTTTCCGCAGTGAACACCCTTTTCAATTGAGTTCTTTGTAGCCATAGCCACAAAATTAACCTTATCACCCTGAGTGCTGCCTAAGATAACTACTCCAAGCGAAATTTTATTTCTTACTTTATCAGCCAG
The DNA here is from genome assembly GCA_040217795.1 of Clostridiaceae bacterium. GTDB lineage: Bacteria > Bacillota > Clostridia > Clostridiales > Clostridiaceae > Clostridium_T. The sequence goes on along the minus strand of JBEHWK010000002.1, from coordinate 60,042 downwards.
GTCTCTTAGTGAGTTTCCGTCTAAATCTTTAAGTCCAAAAGCAACTACACTTACGCCGTTTATGTCTTTTACAGCCTGAAGTATTTCGTCTTCAGCTCCTGAAGCCAATTTAGATTTAAGTTCATGAACTTCTTTGTCTTTTTCTTTTAATTCTTGTGATAATGAATGAACTTTTCCTATTATATCCTTCTCGCTGCATTTTAAAACACCTGCAGTTTCTTTTAATACCCTTTGTTTTTCCTCAATGAACTTCAAGGCGTTAAAACCTGTTACCGCTTCTATTCTTCTTATTCCTGCAGCAACTCCGGCTTCAGTCAGTATTTTTAACAATCCGATTTCTCCTGAGTTCTTTACGTGAGTTCCTCCACATAATTCCTTAGAGAATTCACCAACAGATACAACTCTTACTTCATTTCCGTATTTATCATCAAATAAAGCTGTAGCACCTGATTCTCTTGCCTCATCAATTGTCATTAACTGAGTTTCCACTTTATATGCTTCCATAATCTTTTCATTAACCAAATCTTCAACTTTTTCAAGCTCTTCTTTAGTCATTCCCTGGAAGTGAGTGAAGTCAAATCTTAATCTTTCATTGTCTACAAAAGATCCTGACTGAGCAACGTGTTCTCCCAGTACTTCCTTTAAAGCTTCCTGAAGCATATGTGTTGCTGTATGGTTTTTACCGATATCTTTTCTTCTCTTAGCATCAACCTTAAGAGTTATATCATCATTTTGAGATAATTCACCTTCTGTAATTTCAATATAATGGATAGTTTTTCCGCCTACATTCTTTTTAGTATCATAAACTATTCCCTTGAATTTATTATTGAAGATAATTCCTGCATCCCCTGTCTGTCCTCCCATTTCAGCATAGAAAGGAGTGGCACTTGTTACCAGATAACCTTTTTCCCCTGCTTTAAGAGTTTCCTTGAATTCAGAGTCATCAGCCAGTATTAAAGCTGAAGCTGAAATTTCAAGTTCATCATATCCCTTAAACTCAGTTTCGATTGAAGCATCAATTTTGTTTACAGGTTTTTCGTCAGAACCCATATACGTGTTTTCACCTCTTGCTTCTCTTGCAGAAGTTCTCTGATGTTCCATAGCTTTATTAAAGCCTTCTAAATCAACCAAAAGGTTTTTCTCTTCCAGAATCTCCAGTGTCAGCTCAAGAGGGAACCCGAATGTATCATATAATTTGAAAGCTTTTTCTCCTGATAAAGTTTTTTCATCATTATTTGCCATCTCATCAATATATGATTTTAATATTTCCATTCCTGAATCTATTGTTTCATTGAATCTTTCCTCTTCCAATGCAACTATCTTCTTAATATAATCCTTCTTCTCCATAAGTTGAGAATATGCAGATCCGTAATTTTCAATTACTGTATCCACAATATCAAGTAAAAATACATCTTTTGCGCCAAGGAGTCTTCCATGTCTGGCTGCTCTTCTAAGCAATCTTCTGAGAACGTATCCTCTTCCCTCATTAGAAGGTAACACTCCGTCAGAAATCAGCATAGTAACACTTTTTACATGGTCAGTTATTATTCTTATAGAGATATCATCTGATTTGTTTTCTCCATACTTTGAATTTGTTATCTCGCATACTTTATTCAAAATGCTTCTTACTGTATCAATTTCAAATATGTTATTTACACCCTGCATGATTGTTGCAATTCTCTCAAGTCCCATTCCTGTATCAATGTTTGGACTGGACAGTCTGTTGTAATTGCCGGCTTCATCCTTATCAAACTGAGTAAATACAAGGTTCCAGAACTCAACAATTCTATCCTCATCTGCAGCCTTCAAGAATTCCTCCACTGTAGTTACCTTCTCACCGTTTCCTCTGTCAAAGTGAATTTCAGTACATGGACCGCATGGACCTACACCTATTTCCCAGAAGTTATCATCCTTGCCTAATCTGAATATTCTTGAAGGATCAACATCTGTTTTTGAAGTCCAGATATTATAAGCTTCATCATCTTCCAGGTAGATGGTAACATAAAGCCTGTCTTTTGGTATTTCTAAATTTACTGTAATGAACTCCCAAGCCCATGGAATAATTTCTTCTTTAAAGTAATCTCCGAAAGAAAAGTTTCCTAACATCTCAAAGAAAGTTCCATGTCTTGAAGTCTTTCCTACATTTTCAATATCGCCTGTTCTTATACATTTCTGACAAGTCGTTATCCTCTTTTTAGGCGGTTCCTGAACACCTGTAAAGTATGGCTTTAATGGTGCCATACCGGCATTTATCAGCAATAAACTCTTATCATTTTTAGGAACAAGGGGAAAGCTATCTAATCTTAAATGATCTTTACCTTCAAAAAAGTTTAAATATGCTTCTCTTAATTCATTAGCGCCCATTTTTTTCATTAATAATTACCTCCAAAATACAAAAAATAATATAACTTTCCTATTCAATAAAAAAAAGACTCCATCCCAAACAGAAAGGGACGAAAATCTTTACTTCCGCGGTACCACCCTAATTATGCCATTAAGCATCACTCGACTGAATAAGCTCCAAGACAGCTTCAACTTGATTTGTAAGAAGTTTTCACCAACCACTTCCTCTCTGAAATACTAAATTCAAATCTACTAATTCTTTTCATCGCTTTATATAAAATTCTATTTTGAATTATATGTTACGAAAAATATTTTGTCAATATTTTCACCTGCAACATTGATAAAAAGATGTACCCTATAGGGCTCCTTTACCGTAACTTAACTTATGCATGTTGAATTCTTCGAGAATTGAAAGAAGAATCGTCATGTAAATATAATGAACTGAAAATCTTACATTATGTCTTTTAAAGCTTCACTGCTTAATCGGTCCGACCCTAGGAAGCTTTAGGAGACAGGATATTTTAGAATTTTTGAATTATATGCATAAGTTATTAGTTGAGGTTGGAACCCTATTTCAGGTATATCCTTAACACTACCTGTTGCTTAAGCAAGAGATTCTATAACTCCTCCGCCTACAACTATATCCCCCTGATAGAAAACTACCGACTGGCCTTTAGTGATAGCTCTTTGCTTCTCTTTAAAACACACCTTGATTTTATTTCCTTCCAGCGGAGTTATGACAGCCTTTGCAGGAGTTCCTGAGTATCTTACCTTTGCTTCTACTTCAAGAGGCCCCTCAAGCTTATCAACAGAAATAAAATTAACATCCTTAGCTATTAAATCACTTTTGAAAATATCCTCTTCAGGCCCAAGTACAACCTCGTTTGTCAAAGGATTTATATCAGTAACGAAAACGGGTCTTCCTAATGCAATTCCCAACCCTTTTCTCTGACCTATAGTATAATAAACTATACCCTTATGTCTTCCCAGTATGTTACCTCTTTTATCAACGAAGTTTCCTTCCCTTACTGCTCCGGGCTTTGCCAGAGTAATATAATTACCGTGATTATTATCAGGAATGAAGCATATTTCCTCACTGTCTTTTTTATTATGTACATCAAGACCGATTTCTTTTGCGATTTCCCTTATCCTGTCTTTTGTATACTCTCCGCAAGGCATAAGAGTATGTTCAAGCTGTTCCTGAGTCAGATTATACAATGCATATGTCTGATCTTTTCTGCTGTCATCGCTTCGTATAAGAAGAAATCTTCCATCTTTTTTTTCTATCTTTGCATAATGTCCTGTAGCTACATAGTCAGCTCCGATTCCCTGAGCCTTTCTTAAAAGCTCGTCGAATTTCAGATATTTGTTACATGCTATACATGGATTTGGTGTTCTTCCAGCTATATACTCATCAACAAAGTAATCAATAACCTTATCCTTAAAGGAATCTCTGAAATTAAGCACATAAAATGGTATCCCCAGCTTATCAGCTACTCTTCTGGCATCATCCACTGCTGAAAGTGAACAGCATCCGCCTTCACGTTCTTCGTACTCCTTGTCTTCCTGCCATATCTGCATGGTAACTCCTATAACATCATAGCCGGCTTCCTTTAAAAGGTATGCGGCAACTGAGGAGTCAACCCCGCCGCTCATACCTATAACTACTTTTTTTTTCATAAAATCACCTATTATCAATTATTCTCCATGAACCTGATCGTGAATATCATCATGCTCTTCATAGTCCCAAGGTTCTAATCCTACGCTTATTCTATAATCATTTATTGCCTTATGAATAGCTTCTTCTGCTAAAACTGAACAGTGCATCTTTACTGGAGGAAGTCCGTCCAAAGCTTCAGCAACTGCTTTATTTGTCAATTCCCAGGCTTCTTCAAGAGTTTTTCCTATTATCAGCTCTGTTGCCATTGAAGAAGATGCAATAGCTGATCCGCATCCGAAGGTCTTGAATTTCGCATCCTTTATTATATTGTCTTCTACTTTAAGATATATTTTCATTATATCTCCGCATTTTGCATTTCCAACTTCCCCTACCCCATTGGCATCAGGAATTTCCCCTACATTTCTTGGATTTCTGAAATGGTCCATAACTTTATCGCTGTATATCATTTTATTTTTCCCCTTTCTTTAAAAAGTCTTCCCATAATGGAGACATATTTCTTAATCTTTCTATTATTGGAGGCAATACCTCTAAAATATAATCTACATCCTCTTCTGTACTGTTATCCCCAAGAGTTAATCTTAAAGATCCGTGAGCTTTTTCATGAGGAAGCCCTATTGATAAAAGAACATGTGAAGGATCCAGTGATCCTGATGTGCAGGCACTTCCGGAAGAAGCACAAACCCCTTCAAAATCTAAAGAAAGCAATATTGATTCACCTTCAATAAATTCAAAACTTACATTTACATTACCAGGAAGTCTCTTATCCCCTCTTGGCCCATTAAGTTTAGTGTATGGAATTTTTAATAATCCGTCAGTTAACTTTTCTCTTAATGCCACTAATCTTTCAGTATGCTCTTTAATGTTTTCATATGCCAGTTCAATAGCTTTTCCAAGGCCAACAGCTCCGGCAATATTTTCTGTTCCGGCTCTTCTTGCTCTTTCCTGGCCGCCTCCATGAATTAAGTTTTCTATTTTTACGCCTTTTCTGATATAAAGTGCACCTACTCCTTTAGGTCCGTAGAATTTATGTCCTGCAAGAGATAATAAATCTATTTTAAGATCTTTTACATCTATCTCAAGATTTCCTACAGCCTGAACTGCATCAGTATGGAACAGCACTTTCTTTTCACGGCATATTTCTCCGATTTCTTTTATTGGCTGTATTGTGCCTATTTCGTTATTTGCAAACATTACAGATACTAATATAGTAGTGTCTTTTATTGCATCCTTAAGTTCATCCAGGTTTATGAAACCTTCCTCATCCACACCAAGATATGTCACTTCGAAACCAAGCTTTTCAAGCCATTCACAAGTGTGAAGCACTGCGTGGTGCTCAACTTTTGTAGTAATAATATGATTTCCTTTATTTCTGTGAGCAAAAGCAGCTCCCTTGATAGCCCAGTTGTCTGCCTCAGACCCGCCTGCAGTAAAATAAACTTCAGCTGTATCTGCATTCAGCGCCTTGGCTACTCTTTCTCTCGCCTTGTCTATTGCTCTTTTTGTTTCTCTTGATATTGTATAAAATGATGACGGATTTCCAAAGCTTTGAGTAAAAAATGGCATCATTTCTTCTAAAACTTCAGGCTTAACAAATGTAGTTGCGGAATAATCCATATATACTGTTCTATTCATTGCTCTCTCCCCTATTCATAATTTTAATTTTTGAATTACTATCTTTTATAGATTTATAGTCATTTACTATATCCTGAAGCGTTACTGATTCCATAACTTCATCCAGGGATTCTTTGATTTTTTTCCATAACAGCCTGGTTGCACAGCAATCCAGATTGTCACAGGCAACACCATCAATACAATCGGATATTTCAACAGGACCTTCAAGCACATACATGATGTCAGAAACCTTTATATCCTTTGGATCTTTATTTAATACATATCCCCCTTGAGCGCCTCTGATGCTTCTGATAAGTTTGGCTTTTCTAAGAGGTGCAAATAATTGCTCCAAATAATATTCTGAAATATTTTGTCTTTTTGAGATCTCTTTTATTGAAACAGGTTCTGAACCAAAATTGATAGCCAGATCCACCATTGCTTTAACGCCGTACCTGCCTTTAGTTGATAACTTCAAATTTACCACTCCTTAAAGCCGACTAAATCGATAAACTTTACTTACTTTATAATATCAAAGCAGACTTAAATTGTCAACAATGAAAAATACGTCATAAACGTGATAAATACAGTAAAAATAACAAGAGAGACAAAAGTATGTTTCTTTTTGAAACATCATTTATCTCTCTTAAACAAAATTTACTGTAAAACCCCTCGTATCTTCTCAATAAGATCTTCTGTTTTTATAGAATCTACATCCTTTAATGAATCTAAAAGATTAATTATTCTCTTCTTAACTTCACTTTCTTCTTCTCCCGGATTAAAGGTATCACCCATTTTCATAATAAGTGACTTATATCCTTTTTCCAACAACAGCTTATTAAAACTTTCTCTTCCCTCTTCTTCCCCATGAACAAGGAGAATTGCTTTAGGCTTTTCTTTAAAACTGCTCACCCAATCCATAAGTCCTTTCCTGTCAGCATGCCCTGATAACCCCTGAAGACTGTATATTTGAGCATTTACTGCTATTTCTTCACCAAATATCTTAACCAGTTTTGCACCATTGAGAATATTTCTTCCTAAGGTACCCTCTGCCTGATAGCCAATAAATACAACTGAGGACTCTTTTCTCCAAAGGTTGTGTTTCAGGTGGTGCTTTATTCTTCCGGCATCACACATTCCGCTGGCTGATATTATTACAGCACCTTTTTTAATCCTGTTGACAGTCAGGGATTCCTCTGTTGAATTTGTATATACCAAACCCTCAAAAGCAAAAGGATCATCTCCTTTTTCCAATAAATCCTGAGTTTCTTTATCAAAGTATTCAGTATGATACTTAAATATTTCTGTAGTCTCTATTGCCAGAGGACTATCCACATATACGCTTATGTTTTTAAGCATGCTCTGTTCTACATAATTATTCAATGCATAAATAATTTCCTGGGTCCTCCCCACCGCAAAAGATGGTATAATAACGTTTCCACCTCTTTTGAAAGTATCCTGAATTATTTTCAGAAGTTTCATCATATCATCCTTGTATACCTCATGAAGCCTGTCACCATAAGTTGTCTCCAGGATAAGGTAATCCGCTTCATCAACAATTGCAGGATCTTTTAATATAGGTATTTGTTTATTACCTAAGTCACCAGAATACACCAGCTTTGTTTTCTCACCATTCTCTTCAATAATAATCTCAATAATTGCGGAACCCAATAAATGTCCTGCATCCCTGAACCTTAACTTAAATCCGTCAAAAAGTTCAATCCATAAGTCATAAGGATATCCTTCAAAAAGGTACATGGATAGGGTTGCCATCCTGGCTGTATACAGAGGTTCCACTAAGCCTTGTCCTTTTCTCATTCTCTTCTTATTATCCCATTCAGCTTCCATTTCCTGAATATGTCCGCTGTCTTCCAGCATTACCTGGCACAAGTCTTTTGTACCTTCAGTACAGACTATTTTCCCCTTGAATCCCTGTTTATATAATAATGGTATCCTTCCGCTGTGATCAATGTGTGCATGGGACAAAATCAGGTAATCTATGTCCTTGGGTATAAAATTGAAAGCTTCATTATCCCTTTCTTTTTCATCCCTTCCCTGATACATTCCACAATCCAATAAGATCCTTTTATCCTTAACTTTTAACAAATGAGATGAACCTGTTACACAGCCTGCTGCGCCATAGAAATCAATTTTCATAGCGTTTTCCTCCCTGCCATTAAGAATTCTTTGCTGAAGTCTATTATATATTTATTATATCAAATTGACTTTGTTAATTCCATATGGTTGTATTCAGATAAAAAACACCTCCGCGGAGGTGCCCTTTTCAGATTTTATGCTTATCAACTATTCTTTACATTATCCCAATATTTTTTAATACTTCCTTCAAACTTGTTTTCGCCCTCTGTATAATACCTGGCGGATTTCAAATTATCAGGCAGGTATTGCTGAGGAGTGTAGTGGTTCTTATAGTTATGAGGGTATTTATATTCGATGCCCCTTCCTAATGAAGATGCACCTGAGTAATGTGCATCCTTAAGATGAGCCGGAACGTCACCTATGTCCGTATTTTCCAAATCTGCTAAGGCTCCATCTATAGCCATAATTGCGGAATTGGATTTAGGAGCCGTTGCCAATAATATTGCTGCCTGCGCCAAAGGAATTCTCGCTTCAGGAAAACCCAGGACCTGTGCACTGTCAACACATGCTTTTACTATTGAAATCCCCTGAGGGTATGCCAATCCAATATCCTCAGCTGCTATAACCAGGAGCCTCCTGCAAATTGAGATTAAGTCTCCTGCTTTGACCAGCCTTGCTAAATAATGAACTGCGGCATCCGGGTCACTTCCCCGTATTGACTTTTGAAATGCGCTTAAAATATCATAATGGGAATCTCCGTTTATATCATAATTCAGGACCTTTTTTTGTACTGAATCAGCAGCCGTATTCAAATCAATCACTATCTTTCCACTGATATCAGGATTAGTTGAGTAAAGGGCAACCTCCAACCCATTTATGGCTTTTCGCACGTCTCCGTTTGATGCATCTGCAAGAAAGTCATACGCTTCATCAGAAACCTCTACCTCAACTCCTTTGTAGTCATTCTGTGCTAATTCTCTTGCTCTTTTCAGAGCTTCTATCACATCAGCTTTTTCTAATGGCTTAAATTCAAATATTGTGCTTCTGCTTAATATAGCTTTGAAAATATAATGGAATGGATTTTCTGTAGTTGAAGCAATTAAAGTTATCCTTCCATCCTCAATAAATTCCAAAAGTGACTGCTGCTGCTTCTTATTGAAGTTTTGTATCTCATCCAGATAAAGCACTACCCCAGAAATACCCATAAAAGTATCTAAATCCGCTACAATTTCCTGAATATCCTTCAAAGAAGCATTAGTTGCATTTAATTTATAAAATCTTTTATTTGAGGTTTCTGCAATTATATTTGCTACTGTAGTTTTACCTACCCCCGGGGGTCCGTAAAATATCATGTTGGAAATTCTATTACTTTTTATTATTCTGCTTAATATTTTACCTTCCCCTAAAATATGCTTCTGTCCAAAAACTTCGCTTATATTTTTAGGTCTTACTTTATCAGCTAAAGGCTTATACATTTAAATTCCCCATTTCTAAATCTGATTCCGTTCATCAAAAATACATATACAGAATTATAACATATCATATTCAATAGTAAATACCCCCGGATGCGGCTCTAATATTCAGGAGCACCTCTGGGGGTATTTTAATTATTTTTTAACTAAACAATGTTCTATCGCTTAGTCCATCTTTTACATGAACCTTTTCAAACAGACCTATTAATTTATCAGTATCTAAAGATTGCTTCTCTTCGCCCTGAACATCTATAACCACTTTACCGCCATGCATCATAATCAATCTGTTTCCAGAAGATATTGCATGATTCAGATTATGAGTTACCATTAAGGTTGTGATTCCTTTTTCCTTAACTATTTCTCTTGTAATTTCCATAATCTTTTCAGAGGTTTTAGGATCCAGAGCTGCTGTATGCTCATCCAAAAGCAATATCTTAGGATTTGACATTACAGCCATCAAAAGAGTCAATGCTTGTCTTTGTCCTCCGGATAGCAAACCCACTTTTGTGTGCAGCTTATCTTCCAGACCTAAGTTTACTTTTTTAAGAAGTTCCTTAAAGCATCCCTCTCTTTTTTTATCTATAGCAAAGGTTAATCCGAACTTTTTACCCTTGTTGTCAGCCATTGATAAGTTTTCAAGTATTGTCATGTTTGGAGATACTCCCATAGAAGGGCTCTGATAAACTCTCCCGATGCATTTTGATCTTTTATATTCCGGATCATTAATCATTTCCCTGCCGTCAATTATTACTGAACCGGAATCTCCGTCCAGGCTTCCGCCGACTAAATTTAAAAGAGTACTTTTACCGGCACCATTAGAACCAATTATCGCCACAAAGTCACCTTCATTAACCTTGAAATTGAAGTTATCGAAAACTCTGTGCTCATTTACTGTGTTTTCATTAAAAACTTTGCATAAGCCCTTAATCTCTAACATTCTAAACGGCACCACCTTTCACTGATTTTTTTCTCTTGAAAATTAGACCTTTGTTATTTACAGTCAACGCAATTATTACTATAAATGCAGTAACAATCTTAAGGTCGTTAGGGGATAACCCTAACTGTAATGCAATGGCAATTATCGATTTGTATACTATAGCTCCGAAAATAGCCAGGGTTGTTATTTTAACAAAAGAAACTTTTTTCAATACTGAAACACCTATTATTACTGAGGCTAGTCCCATAACAACTGTACCTGTTCCCATTCCAACATCAGAGAATCCCTGATACTGAGCAGTAAGGGCACCTGCTAATGAAGCAAAAGCATTTGATATCATTAATGCCATTATTTTTACATTGTCGGCATTTATCCCTAAAGATGTAACCACCTGCTCATTATCCCCTGTTGCAATCAATAAGAAACCTTTTTTTGTTTTTAAGAAAAGATCTATTGCTAACTTGGATAACACAACAAATATCAGAATAATCAGCAGCGGAGCCAGATTTAAATCTCCTAAGGAGATCTCATTACCTTTAAAAATATTTTTAAAGGAGAATAATGGAACATTAGATTTTCCCATGATTCTTAAATTTACTGAATAAAGACTTATCATTACCAATATGCCTGATAACAAACTGTCAATTTTAAGTTTAACATGAAGTATGCCAGTGAAAAAACCTGCCACAGCCCCTGCTGCTATTGCAAACAGAACAGAGGACACTGGCCCCATTCCCCTTAACAAAAGCGCAGCACATACTGCTGCTCCCAGTGGAAAAGTACCGTCCACTGACATATCCGGGAAATCCAATATTTTATATGTAATATAAACGCCAATTGAAACAAGGGCAAATAAAAACCCTTGTTCCAGTACATTCAACACTAATGACATTAATTCACGCCTCCAGTAACTTTTTCTGCATCTTTTAATATGTCCTCCGGAATTGTTATACCTAACTTAGCAGCAGCATCTGTATTTACTGTCACTTTTAAGTCTGTCATATATCCCACTTCTATATCCTGAGGCTTTTTGCCGTTCAAAACTTCAGCAGCCTTATATCCTGCTTGTTTCCCTAATTCATAGTAATCAATACCGGCAGTAACTAGTCCACCTTTTTTAACAACTGCTGACTCAGCCCCAAAAATAGGAACCTTTTTATCCAGGCATCTTTTACCTATAAGGTCATATGAAGAAGCAACAGTGTTGTCTGTAGGTGTATACAGAACATCAATTGATCCTAGGATAGAATTCAAACTTTGATCTATGTCATTTACATTTGACACTCCGGCTTCCTTAACTGAAAGGCCTATTTTTGCAGCTTCCTCTTTCAATGATTTGACTTGTACTAAAGAGTTAGCCTCTGATGTATTGTAAACAACACCTATTGTTTTTGCATTTGGCGATATCTTCACTAAGTACTTCAATTGATCTGCAATTGAAACATTATCTGATGTTCCTGTACAATTAGTGCCTGGACTCTTTATGTCCTTAACCAAGCCTGAAGCCACTGGATCTGTCACAGCCGTAAAAACTATTGGAATATCCTTTGTTGCATTATAAGCTGCCTGAGCAGTAGGCGTTGCAATTGCAAAAATCAAATCTTTTTTATCACTTACAAATCCTTGTGCTATTTGATTTGCAGTAGATATGTCTCCTTGTGCATTCTTTTCATCTATGGTAATATTCTTACCATCTTCAAATCCTTTTTCCTTAAGAGCTGCAACGAATCCTTCCTTAGCAGAATCTAACGCCGGGTGTGCAATTATCTGAGTTATACCGATTTTTTTGTTTGTCGTTGTTTTTCCACATGCTACTAATGAAGTAACAGCTAGAATAGAACATAAAATAAGAGCGATTTTCTTCTTACCTACCATACTTCCATCTCCTCATTTTTAACTTTCTGATAAATAATATTATAAATATTCATTAATAATATAGGATGTCGAAATGTAAAAGCTTTCATATTATTATTTTAATATTTATAAAATATTATTTAAATGTTAACATAATTCATCTTTTTTGTAAACATCATTTAGGGAGTGCCCTGTGCCCTATCCCGATAACCACTTCATTAAGATGCAAAAGCCCTATGCTGAGAAAAATACAAACGCTGAGGTGCTCCCCTTCTGTGGCTATACCTATTTTCCCGCCCACATTCTGGTTACTTGCTCTGGCAGAAACTTCTATAATGGCATCTCTGCAGGCACCTATCACTGCACCTTCATGAAGGTGTTCCTCCCTTATAAGCCCGCACCTTTTTGAGGCAACTAAAGCTCTCTCTAAAATTTTGGAAATTGAATTTGTAATATTTCCTCCTATATCTACAGCACAAACCTTTGCCCCCAGCTTTTCAAAATCCTTTTTTAAAATTGCTTCCTCCTCTCTGGAGGATATTGCCATCCTGGTTGCTAACTTAGCAACTTGTACACTGTCCATAATAACACCACCTAGTATATTCTTTACTTTGCATAAGTATACCAAAAATTCTCCCTATATAAAAGTATTTACAAGATTCATTTCATTCAGTATACTGATGTATATACATGGAATTTACATTTATTTTCAGGAGGTTACTATGCAAAACAGAATAAAAAAAATGATCTATACGGCATTATTGACAGCTCTTTCAATAATAATCCCACTATACTTTGGATTCTTAAAGGTAATAATCCCACCTTTTACTGCAACGATTGCATCCCACGTCCCATTATTTATAGCTATGCTTATAAGTCCATTGGTGGCTGTGGCAGTTGGTTTAGGATCAGCCGTAGGCTTTTTCATTTCAGGATCACCAACCTTTGTTGTTGCAAGAGCAGCGATGCATATTATTATCGGAGGCCTTGGGGGATATCTTATTAAAAAGAAGATGCCATTAAAATATGTAGTTTTACTTACAGCTCCAATTCATGGAATTCTTGAGGCAATTGCCGTAATACCATTTGGATTTACATTCTACAATGCCCTTGTTGTAGTTGGTATAGGAACAATCCTTCATCACCTTATAGATGGAACTATAGCCTTCACCTTGGCAAGAGCTCTTACAAAAAGCAGAATCCTTCATTTTGACAATGAAAAAGAAATACTAGGATAGCAAAAACCCGGCATACAAGTTGCCGGGTTTTTTGTTTAATAAAAGTTTCCCATTGCTCTGAATTTCTGATAGCGGTTTTCCAAAAGTTCTTCTTTTGATTGAGAAGCCAACAGCTCTAATTCAGGCAGTATTTTTCTTTTTATTCTCCAAGCCATTTTTTCAGGGTTCGTATGTGCCCCTCCAACAGGCTCTTTTATAACCATGTCGATTATACCAGCTTCAAACAAGTCTTGTGCAGTAATTCCCATTTTTTCTGCAGCTTCCTTTGAACGGCTCGCATCTTTCCATAGTATAGATGCGAATCCTTCTGGTGTAAGGATTGAATAAATGGCGTTTTCAAGCATGAATACCTTGTCTCCTACAGCAAGTGCCAAGGCACCTCCGCTTCCGCCTTCTCCTATTATTATAGAGATAATAGGAACTTTTATATCAAACATTTCTTTTAAGTTTTGAGCCAGGGCATACCCTTGCCCTCTTTCTTCAGCACCCATTCCAGGATATGCACCAGGCGTATCAACCAGACAAATAATCGGTCTGTTGAACTTTTCTGCCTGTCTCATAAGTCTCAAGGCCTTCTTGTAGCCTTCAGGATGAGGCATACCGAAATTTCTTTCGATATTTTCCTTGGAATTGTTTCCCTTTACGATGCCTATTATAGTGACTTTGATTCCATCAATTTCACCAATACCGCCTACAACTGATTTGTCATCTGAAAAGGTTCTGTCTCCATGAAGCTCAAAAAAATTGCTACATATGTTTTTAATATAATATAACGCATTGGGTCTGTCTTGCTTTCTTGCAATTTCAACTCTTTCCCAAGCTGTAAGGTTCTTTACTACCTTCCTATCCATTTTGCTTCACCTCGTGCAGCTTCAAAATTTTTGAAAGGGTGTCTTTTAAATCTTTTCTGTCTACAATATTGTCAAGAAAGCCTTTTTCCAATAGGAATTCTGCTCTTTGAAAGTTTTTAGGCAATTCCTGGTTTATTGTACCCTCAATTACTCTTCTTCCGGCAAACCCGATAAGTGTTCCCGGCTCACTGAGCATTATGTCCCCCTCCATTGCAAAGGAAGCCGTAACTCCCCCTGTTGTAGGATCTGTTAAGAAAGATATATACAGAAGTCCTTTTAAGTCATGTCTTTTAAGGGCTCCGCTGATCTTAGCCATTTGCATAAGAGAGAATATACCCTCCTGCATTCTTGCTCCTCCGGAAGCAGTGAAAATTACCAAAGGAAGGGATTTTTCCGTAGCCATTTCAACTAGTCTTGTGACTTTCTCACCCACTACAGTTCCCATACTTCCCATCATGAAGTTGGAATCCATAACAGCAATGGCTATTTCTGTTCCATCTATTTCACATGTTCCGGTAATTACAGCTTCTTTTAATGAAGATGTTTCTTCAGCCTTAGCAAGTTTTGCTTTATAGCCGTCGAAATCCAAAGGGTCAACACTTGTAAAATCTGCATTGATCTCCTTAAAGGTCCCTTCATCTGCCACAAGATTAAGTCTGTACTTCGCATCTATCCTGAAGTGATAATTGCACTTGTCGCAAACACCTACGTTTTTCTCTACATCCTCATTATATAGTATTGCACCGCAATCAGGGCATTTACACCACATGTCATCAGGTATTGAAGGTCTGGCTTCATTAGCTTTGATTTCTTCCTTTTTTATTGGAACTGAGGAAACTGTGATATAGGTTCTCTTTTTTAACAAGTCCTTCAACATTATTCAATCACCATCTTTTCTTTCAAGAATGATGTAGTAAATTCACCTTTGACAAAGTCCGGATTTTCCAATATGTCAAATTGGAAATCAATATTCGTCTTTACGCCCCCTATGGCAAACTCTCCAAGGGCTCTTTTCATTCTCATTATAGCTTCTTCTCTTGTGTTTCCATGAACAATCAGTTTACCTATCATTGAATCATAGTATGGAGGTATCTTATATCCCACATATATTGCAGAATCAACTCTCACTCCAAATCCACCAGGAAGTACCATTTGCTCGATAGTTCCAGGGCATGGTCTGAACCCTTCGCCAGGATCCTCGGCATTTATTCTGCATTCTATTGCATGACCCTTGATTTTAATGTCTTCCTGTGTAAATTCCAAAGGCATTCCATAAGCAACTTTTATTTGTTCCTTAACCAAGTCAACTCCTGTAACCATCTCTGTAATAGGATGTTCAACCTGAATTCTGGTGTTCATCTCCATAAAATAGAAATTCCTGTCTTTATCAACTAAAAATTCTATAGTACCTGCATTTTTGTAGTTAACTGCTTTAGCTGCAGCAACTGCGATATTTCCCATCTTTTCTCTCAAAGCTTCATCTAAAATCAAGGAAGGGGCTTCTTCAATTACTTTTTGGTTTTTTCTCTGAATTGAACAATCCCTTTCTCCCAAATGTACTACATTGCCGTGTTCATCAGCAAGTATTTGGAACTCTATGTGTTTTGGTCCAAGAATATATTTCTCAATATATAGCCTGTCATCTCCAAAACAAGTTAAAGCTTCAGCCTTTGCTGTAGAATACCCGTTAAGGAACTCTTCCTTATTAAAAGCAATTCTGATACCCCTTCCCCCGCCGCCTGCAGCAGCCTTGATCATTACAGGGTATCCAATTTCTTCCGCTATAGCTAATGCTTCATTTTCATCCTTTATTATGCCTTCATAACCAGGTGTAATTGGTACGCCTGCATTTCTCATGGTTTCTCTGGCAACAGCCTTGTTTCCCATCAATTCAATTGATTCGTAATCCGGACCTATGAATTTGATATTGCATTCTGTACACATTTTGGCAAACTTTGAATTTTCAGAAAGGAATCCAAATCCCGGATGGATTGCTTCTGCGCCTGTTAAAACACAAGCGCTTAAAATGTTTTGTATATTAAGATAAC
The DNA here is from genome assembly GCA_040217795.1 of Clostridiaceae bacterium. Taxonomy (GTDB): domain Bacteria; phylum Bacillota; class Clostridia; order Clostridiales; family Clostridiaceae; genus Clostridium_T. Next base: position 43,913 of record JBEHWK010000002.1, on the reverse strand, counting down.
TATCTTTAGAAGGAGCTTTCCCTATACAAACAGCCTCATCAGCCAATTGAGTATGCAGCGCATCCCTGTCTGCTTCAGAATAAACTGCAACAGACTTGATTCCCAGCTCTCTGCAGGCTCTGATGATTCTTACAGCTATTTCTCCCCTATTTGCTATTAGTATTTTTTTAAACATACTCTCACCTATCCTATTGCAAAAAGAATTTCTCCCTGACATGCTATCACGCCATCAACTTTAGCAGTTCCTTTTCCTATCCCTATAGGACCTTTAACCTTAATTATTTCTATTTCCAATTCCAGTTTATCTCCTGGAACAACTTTTCTTTTGTATCTTACTTTATCTATTCCTGCTAAAAACGCAGTTTTTCCTTTAAATTCTTCCTTGCTCAGTATTGAAACTGCACCCATTTGAGCCAGTGCTTCAATCATAAGAACCCCTGGCATAACAGGCTCACCCGGAAAATGGCCCTGGAAGAACTCTTCATTTGCTGTTAAATTTTTGAAACCTTTTGCTCTAACTCCAGGTTCAAGTTCCTCTACTCTGTCAATAAGCAGGAATGGATATCTATGAGGAATGATCTCACGAATTTCTTTTACCCCTAACATATTAATCCCTCCTTATTCTGAATAATGGCTGACCGAATTCAACCATACTTTCATTTTCCGCTAAAATTTCAATTACTTCACCGCTGACTTCACACTCTATTTCATTCATAAGTTTCATTGCTTCTATAATACAAAGGATATCTCCTTTTTTAACCTTTTTCCCAATCTCTGTATATGCAGGTTTTTCAGGTGATGGAGAAAGGTAGAATGTACCGACTATCGGTGACTTCACTACGTATCCTTCTTCAACTTTTGCTGTTGCCTCTTCTTTTGCTGCTGAAACATTTACGTCTGAAACAGCAGTGCCTGCCGGCTGAACAGCCTGCGGAGCCTGAACCTGAACAGCAGGTGCAGCTGCAGGAGCTGTTGGAGCTGTTGCAGTTCCTATGCTTCTGGTGCTTGATTTATCCATTTTTAAATAACAATCTTCTGTTTTCAATTCAAATAATGATAATTCAGAATCATTTACCAAAGTGATAAGTTCTTTAACTTCTGCAATATTCATATTAAATAACTCCTAATCCCATTTTTTTATTAATAATGTAGCATTGTGTCCGCCAAATCCAAGAGAGTTTGAAAGTGCATATTTCACCTCTGCAGCTCTGCCTTCGTTAGGTACATAGTCAAGATCACAATCTTCATCCTTCTCTTTGTAACCTATTGTAGGAGGAATAAATCCATCTTCCATAGTTTTCAAACATACGATAGCTTCTACTGCTCCAGCTGCTCCAAGCAAATGTCCTGTCATTGATTTAGTAGATGATACTGGTATATCATAAGCTTTTTCACCAAACAGCTTCTTGATAGCTAAAGTTTCAAATTTATCGTTATATGGTGTAGACGTACCATGTGCATTAATATATCCAACTTCTTCCGGTCTTATTCCTGCTTCATCCAAAGCTAATTTCATAGCTTTCTTTGCACCTTCTCCATCTGGTGATGGTGAAGTTATATGGTAAGCATCACAATTGGAACCATAGCCTACGATTTCACCGTATATTTTTGCTCCTCTTTCAAGGGCATGCTCTAGAGATTCAAGTATGACAACCCCTGCACCTTCTCCCATAACAAATCCGCTTCTTTCATTATCGAAAGGTATAGATGCTCTTTCAGGATCATTTGATGCATTCAAAGCTTTCATGTTTGCAAATCCCGCAACTCCTGGCTTAGTGATAGGGGCTTCAGTTCCCCCAGCTATCATTATATCACAATATCCATATTTTATGTTTCTATATGCTTCACCAATTGAATTAGTTCCTGAAGCACATGCAGTTACAACAGACGTACATATGCCTTTTGCACCGAATCTGATAGCTACATTTCCGGCAGCGATATTTATTATAGTCATTGGGATGTAAAGGGGAGACACTCTTTTGTTTCCTCTTTCAACCAACTTGACTATTTCTGATTCCATGGTATTGAGACCACCTATTCCGGAACCCATTATTACTCCGAATCTATCCTTATCAACAGTATCCAGATCTAATTTAGAATCTTTAACAGCTTCATCTGCTGCAACTAATGCAAACTGTGAAAATCTATCAAGTCTTTTACATTCCTTTTTATCTATTACTGTTTCAGGAGAAAAATCCTTCACTTCTGCTGCAATCTTAACTGCAAAATCACTGGTGTCAAAAGCCTGAATAAAATTCACTCCATTAACACCTTTTTTACAATTATTCCAAAAATCCTGAACATTGTTTCCTATTGGAGTTACTGCTCCAATTCCTGTTACAACTACTCTTTTACTCATATTTTCCTCCTACATTACCATTCCGCCGTCTACATTTAAAACCTGGCCTGTTATATATGAACTTTCATCAGACAATAAAAATGCCACAGCATTTGCTACATCTTCAGCCTGGCCTAATTTTCTAAGTGGAATATTCTTCTGCATTTCTTCTTTAATACTATCCTTTAAACCGTGTGTCATATCTGTTTCTATGAAACCTGGAGCAACAGCATTTACTGTTATTCCTCTTGCTCCTATTTCTTTTGCCAATGATTTGGTCATTCCGATAACTCCAGCTTTAGATGCAGCGTAATTTACCTGACCGGCATTACCTGTTATCCCTACAACTGAAGAAATATTTACTATTCTCCCTTTTTTTGCCTTTAACAATACTGGTGTTACAGCTTTTAAACAGTTGAATGCACCTTTAAGGTTAGTTTCAATTACTGCATCAAAATCTTCTTCTTTCATTCTCATAAGCAATGTATCCCTTGTTATACCAGCATTGTTAACAAGTCCATATACTTCTCCGAAAACTTTTTTTGATTCATTTATTAAAAATTCAGCATCTGCATATTTTGATACATCTGCTTTAATTTTTTCGGCTTTTCCGCCTGCATTTACAATTGCATCAACAACTTCTGACGCTTCAGCTTCATTGCTTCTGTAGTTAACAACCACATTAGCTCCTAATGATCCAAGTTTTATTGCGATTGCCTTTCCTATTCCCCTGTTTGCACCAGTAACTATAACAGTCTTATCATTAAGCATATTAATTCTCCTTTAACCCTTCTAATGTTTTTGATAAACTTTCCAGATTTTCTACGTTGAATGTTTTAACTTCCTTGTTGATTTTCTTGACAAAATTGGTTAATGTCTTTCCCGGACCAATTTCCACAAAGGTATCAAAACCGTCAGCAATCATATTTCTCACAGTTTCTTCCCATCTTACGGAACTCATCAACTGCTTTCTCAGTACTTCTTTAACATTCTCATCTTTTTCATAAACTGTACCGGTTAAATTTTTATATATATCTAAGCTTGGTTGATTAATTTCTATCTTTTCAAGCTCCGTAAACAATTTATCTCCTGCACCTTTTAATAAAGAACTGTGGAAAGGTGCTGACACTGGAAGGGGTATTGCTCTTCCGCCTTTTCCCTTAATTAATTCACCGGCAGCCTCTAATGCCTGCTTTTCACCTGAAATAACTATCTGTCCAGGGCAATTATAATTTGCAACCTCAACAATACCTGCCTGGGAAGCTTCTTTAACAATTTCATTTACCTGAGTTTCATTCAGCTTTAAAACAGCAGTCATTCCGCCTACTCCTACAGGTACTTCCTCCTGCATGAATCTTCCTCTTTTCTTCACAAGAGGAATTGCATCCTCTGCCTTAAGAACATTTCCATAAACTAAAGCTGAATATTCTCCAAGACTTAATCCTGCAGCTGCCTCAGCCTTTATTCCTTCAGATTCAATTGCCTTCAAAATTGCAATTGTTGAAGTTAAAATTGCAGGCTGTGTGTTTTCAGTTTTATTCAATTCTTCAATACTTCCGTTAAAAATAAGTTCTTTGACATCAAACCCCAGCAATTCATTTGCTTTATCATAAACTTCCATTGATACAGGATATTTTTCTGCAATATCCTTGCCCATACCGATATACTGAGCACCTTGCCCAGCGAATATAAATGCTATTTTACCCATGCTAATCCTCCTATTTAATAAGCCAGATATTTACTATCTGACTTTAAAATAAGTTATTTTATTAAGATATTTTTTGTATTACGAAATCCACTGCATCCTGAACACTTTTTATGCTCTCTGCATTTTCCAATTGGATTCCAAATTCTTCTTCAATTTCAATTATTACCTGGAACAAATCCAATGAATCTGCTCCTAACTCTTCAAAAGTAGTTTCAAGGGTTACTTCAGCTTCTTCTATTGCTAATTGTTCACTAATGATTGTTCTGATTTTTTCAAATACCATTTGATTTCCCCCTAAAAAATAAGTAATATTACCAGTTAATTATCAAGGCTGCAGAAGTTAATCCTGCTCCGAAACCTACAAGAATAATTTTATCACCCTTTTGCAGCAAACCTTTTTCATCCATTTCATTTAGTACCAGCGGAATAGATGCTGAAGAAGTATTGCCATATCTCTCCAGGTTCATATAAAACTTATCCAATGGCTGATTTATTTTTCTTGATACATAATCAATGATTCTGACATTAGCCTGATGAGGAACAATGTATTTTACATCATCCAGGGAAATGCCAGTCTTATTAAGCAAAGCATTAATATTGTCAACCATTGCTCCTGTAGCAAATTTAAATACCTCTCGGCCGTTCATTTCAAGGTTTTTTTTCTTTATATCGTCAACTTCTGAAAAAGGTGATTTAACATCAAATGCACCACAAGTAAGTGCACTTCCCTTGCTTCCGTTAGAACTTGTAACACCGGCAATTATTCCTTCTGTTTCTGACTTTGTAATAATAGCTGCCCCTGCTCCATCTCCAAATAAAACTGCGGTTGATCTGTCTTCCCAATCCAAAATTTTTGAAAGGACTTCAGAACCGATAACAAGTGCAGTCCTATAATCACCTGTTTTTATCATAGAGTTGGCAATTATACACCCATAAGTAAAACCTGAACAAGCAGCACTTATATCAAAGGCAGTAGCATTAACAGCTCCTAATTTATCCTGAACCAAACAACCCACTGAAGGGAAAAACATATCAGGTGATACAGTAGCTACTATGATCAGGTCTAAATCTTCTGCTGTCAAACCACTCTTTTCTAAAGCGTTCTTACCAGCCTTGAAGGCTAAATCTGAACAATCTTCATTTTTTGAAATTCGTCTTTCTTTAATCCCTGTTCTGGTGCTTATCCATTCATCAGATGTATCCATGATCTTACTTAAATCTTCATTAGTTACTATATGTTCTGGTGCATAAGCCCCAACAGAAAGAAACTTACTATATATCATTTATTTCTCCTTTATGTTAAAAGTGAATTTTTTTCTTTAAAGAACTCAGATATCTTGCCTAAAGACTTTATTAAAATTTCTTCTTCCTCTGAATTTAATCCTTCAACTATGTTCTTAGTAATATCAGAATGAAATTTATCATGCAATCTGTAAGCGAGTTTTCCTTTTTTAGTCAGCTGGACCTGAACAACTCTTCTATCTTCTTCAATTCTATTTCTTCCCACATAACCCTTTTTAATCAGCTTATTTATTGCGGTTGTAAGAGTCCCTAAGGTAATCTTTAAATCTGCAGCAACTTCTGACATGTTCCTTGGTGTATACATGCCTATGGCCTCAATTGTATGAATTTCAGTTACAGACAAATCATTTAAAGCTCCTGCTTTTAAAGTTCTTTGTTCAATTTGAACTATATCATTAAATATAGTTACTAAGAGCTCGTTAATTAACTGCTCCTTTTGATTCATTAGGTTCCTCTCCTTTGTAATCATTAAATAAGTGTCTAATTCAGTGGTGAAATACTTTGATTATCAAATTACTTCATTGCTAATCAAAATATACTACAGATATTTTCCATTGTCAATGTAATTTATGTAATAAAATACATTGTTTTCCTTTTCAATGCTAGTAAAAACGAGGTTTCCCTCGTTTTTACCATTAGAAATCTCCAATATCTTTTCTAAAGTACATGCCTTCAAAATTAACATCTTCAATAATCTTATATGCAGCTGCTTTTGCTTCCTCATATGTTTTTCCTGTACCAACAACTGAAAGAACCCTTCCACCTGATGTTACAAGCTTTCCGTCTTTAATTTGCCCTCCGGCAATGAAAACATTGTTCTTAACTTTGTCATTTATTGTAATTTCATAGCCTTTTTCAAAATCACCAGGATATCCTTTAGAAGCTAAAACAACATTGCAGCAAGCGCCTTCCTGCCATTTTATACTGTAAGTATCCAGTTTTTCCTCAAGAGCAACCTCGATTAATTCAAGCAAATCACTTTCCATCAACGAAAGCAGACTTTGAGTTTCAGGATCACCAAACCTTACATTGTATTCAAGAAGGTAAGCCCCCTTTTTAGTCATCATAACCCCAAAGAATATTATACCTTTATAATCATATCCTTCAGCTTGAATTCCTTTTAATGTAGGTTCCAATATATTTTGGTTAAAGTCTTCAATTACTTTTTCGTCTACAAAAGGATTTGGTGCTATAACACCCATTCCTCCTGTATTAGGTCCTTTTCCTCCATCAAAAATCTGTTTATGATCCTTTGCAGAGATGAATGGAATAATTGTCTTGGAATCAGTGATACTTATTATTGAAGCTTCTACTCCTTCAAGGAACTCTTCAATAATGATCTTCTTTCCAGCACCCTTAAATATATCATTTACCATGAAGCTGTTTATAGTGTCCTCTGCTTCGGTTCTGCTGAAGCAAATAGCCACACCTTTACCTGCTGCTAATCCGTCAGCTTTGATTACTAATGGATATTCGCAGGAATCCAGGTATTCAACAGCCTTTGAGCTTTCATAGAATTCCTCATATTTAGCAGTTCTTACTCCGTACTTTTCCATAAATACTTTTGAGTAGCTTTTACTTCCCTCAAGCATTGCAGCCTTCTGTTCAGGTCCGAATACTTTCAGTCCTTCTTTTTTGAAAGTATCCACTATTCCCTTTATTAATGGATCTTCAGGGCCTACTATTGTTAAATCAATTTTTTCGCTTTTAGCAAAATTAAGAAGTTCATTTATATCTGTGATATTGATGTTTTCGCATTTATTTTCCAGTGCAGTTCCGCCATTTCCCGGAGCTACAAATATTTTTTCCACTCTTGGACTTTGTGCAAGTTTCCATGCCATAGCATGTTCTCTTCCGCCTGAACCAACTAATAATAACTTCATAACCGTCCCCCTAGTGCTTAAAGTGTCTTATTCCAGTGAAGACCATGCTTATTCCATGTTCGTTGCACTTTTCTATGGAATCATTATCTCTTACAGATCCACCTGGTTGGATTATAGCTTTCACTCCATATTTTGCTGCTTCCTCCACTACGTCTCCGAATGGGAAGAATGCATCAGATGCAAGGATTGTTGCACCATTGCCTCTTTCTAAAGCTTCCTTGGCAGCCCAGATTCTGTTAACTTGACCTCCGCCTATACCAACAGCTCTTCCGTTATTTACAACAACAATGGCATTAGATTTTACATATTTAACAACTTTCATACCAAATACCATTTGTTTCAATTCTTCTTCTGAAGGAGCTTTTTCTGTAACGACTTTATACTCATCAGCTAATTTTTTATCTTCTTCCTGAACAAGAATTCCTCCATCTACAGAAACTATGTAGTTTTTGTCTTTTGGAGTGTTTTTAACCTTAAGAACTCTTAAGTTCTTCTTAGTCTTCAATACTTCTAATGCATCCTCATCAAAATCAGGAGCTGCAACTATTTCAAGGAATATTTTAACCATTTCTTCTGCAGTTTTCTTATCAAGCTTTTTATTTACAGCTACAATACCACCAAATATTGAAATAGGATCACATTCATAAGCTTTAGCATATGCATCATAAACATCTTCCCCAAGGGCTACTCCGCATGGAGTGTTATGCTTAAGTGCACAGCAAGCTGTTTCTTCGAATTCACATGCTACCTTCCAAGCTATATCTAAATCCTTGATATTATTATAAGAAAGTTCTTTTCCGTTTAATATTTCAAAACTGTTCATAGCTCCATCCACCATTGTAGAACCGTAGTAGGCAGCACTTTGATGAGGATTTTCTCCATATCTTAAATCCTGAAGCTTTTTATAAGAAATTGATAAGTATTCAGGATATTCTTCTTCCAACAAGAAATTAGCTATTGCACCGTCATATGCACTCATTAAGTTGAATACTTTACCGGCTAATGTTTTCTTTGTTTTGTAAGATACTTCACCTTCAGCTTCAATTTCACCTTTAATTTTATCATAATCCTTAACATCGCAGATTACAGTTACGTCCTTAAAGTTTTTAGATGCTGCTCTCAGCATAGTAGGTCCTCCGATATCAATGAACTCTACCTTTTCCTCAAACTCCAGGTCTTCTTTTACTTTTTCAAAGAAAGGATATAGATTTACAACAACCATATCTATAGGATTTATGTTGTGTGCAGCTATAGTGTCCATGTGCTCTTTATTGTCTCTTATTGCAAGAATCCCTCCGTGAATGTTCGGATGAAGAGTTTTAAGTCTTCCATCAAGCATTTCAGGGAAATTTGTAACTTCATTAATTTCAACAACATTAATTTGGTTATCCTTTAAATACTTGTAAGTTCCACCTGTAGAAATAATTTCAACATTCTTTTCCTGAAGAAACTTTGCCAAATCTAAAATTCCAGTCTTATCAAAAACACTGATCAATGCTCTTTTAATCATTAATTATCCTCCTTATTGTTAAGAATATAACATCTGCCATTTTCTATTTTAACTTTTCCTTCTGAAATCAATTTAATAGCTTGGGGCAAAAGCTTATGCTCTTGCACCAAAACTCTTTGTTGCAGCGTGTCAGCTGTATCCTCCTGTAAAACAGGTACAACTTCCTGCAGTAAAATTTCCCCTCCGTCAACTTCTTCATTTACAAAATGAACAGTACATCCTGAAAATCTTACACCTTTTTTCACTGCAGCTTCATGTACATGAATACCATACATCCCTGCCCCGCTAAAAGAAGGGATTAAAGATGGATGGATATTAATAATTCTGTTTCTGAAGGCTCTCAGAATCTCACCATCTAATATTGAGAGATAACCTGCAAGTACAATTAAATCCACCTTCCCATCTATAAATTCCAAAATCTTATCAGAAATTTCTTTTTTATAGATTTTTCTATCGAAGACTGCTGTTTCTATACCGTTGTTCTTAGCACGCTCTAACCCATAGGCCTTTTCAGAGTCTGAAATAACATATTTAATTTCACAGTCCAGATTACCATTATTCACTTCATCAATAACTGACTGAAGATTGCTGCCTCCACCTGAAACTAAAACTGCTATTCTAAGCAAACTCCTTCACCTCCAGCTTTCACGTAGCCTATTTCATAAGAATCTTCCCCAAGATTTTTAAGTTCTGCCATAACTGCAGATGCATCTTCTTTATTTACACATAAAACAAATCCAATTCCCATATTGAAAGTGTTATACATGTGATCTCTTGCAACACCTTTTTCAATTATTAAATTGAATATTTCAGGTAATGGGTAAGAATCTTTCTTTATTACTGCAGTCTGATTTTCTTTAGAGAACATTCTTGGAACATTCTCAATAAATCCACCGCCAGTAACATGTGCCATTCCTTTTATTTCAAATTTATCTAAAAGTGCAAGTACAGGTTTTACATATATTTTTGTTGGAGTAAGTAAAGTTTTCCAGATTTCTTCTCCATTGTATTTTTCAAACACATCAGGGAAAAGCTTTCTTACCAATGAATATCCGTTTGAGTGAAGGCCTGAAGAAGGAATACCTATAAGTATATCTCCCTCATTTATGTTGCTTCCGTTGATTATCTTATCCTTATCAACAATACCTACAGCGAATCCCGCTATATCATATTCCCCTTCTTTATAGAAACCAGGCATTTCAGCTGTTTCTCCGCCTACAAGAGCAGCATCAGATTGAAGACATCCGTCACATACACCCTTAACCAAATCACTTGAAACTTCTGCTTCAAGTTTTCCACAAGCTATGTAATCCAGGAAAAATAATGGCTTTGCTCCATGACAAAGTATGTCATTCACACACATTGCAACGCAGTCTATACCAACTGTATCATATTTTTTAGTCTTAAAAGCAATTTCAAGCTTAGTTCCAACACCATCAGTTCCTGAAACTAATACCGGCTTCTTATAACCTTCAGGAAGTTCAAACATTCCCGCGAAGCTTCCAAGACCGTTAAGAACATAATTGCTGTATGTTTCCTTTGCATACCTTTTTATTAAGTCAACACTTCTGTAACCTTCTTCTATATTTACCCCAGCATCTTTATAAGTTAACATATGTATTCCTACCTTTCTAAATAGTCTTTAGCAGTTTCAATTGGAGTACTTACCGGATACTTACCATTCAGGCATCCAATACAGAAACCATTAATACTATTTTTACCTAAAGATTTTTTCAATCCATCGATACTTAAGTAAGCTAAAGAATCACTTCCTACGACTTCTCTGATTTCTTCAAGTGTTTTAATTGCACCGATTAATTCATTTCTGTAAGGTGTGTCTATTCCAAAATAACATGGATACATTACAGTCGGTGAAGCAACTCTGAAATGTACTTCAGTAGCTCCTGCTTTTCTTAAAGCCTCTATCAAATGTCTGGAAGTAGTTCCTCTTACTATTGAGTCATCGATCAGGATAACTCTTTTACCTTCTACATTGCATTTCAGCGGATTAAGTTTAACTGAAACCGCTCTTTCCCTTAATTCCTGATTTGGTGTTATGAATGTTCTTCCTACGTATCTGTTTTTCACAAAGCCCATATCATAAGGGATTCCAGATGCCTTGGAATATCCGACAGCTGCTGGAAGTCCTGAATCAGGAACACCTATAACTACATCCGCATCTACAGGAGATTCCAGGAATAGCTGTTCACCGGCTCTTACTCTTGCCTGATGTACATTTATTCCGTCAATAATAGAATCAGGTCTTGCAAAATAGATATATTCAAATGCACAAGTATGTCCTCCTGTTTTTTCAGAATATCTTATGCTCTTTACTCCATTTTCATCAATTATAACTAGTTCACCCGGCTCAATATCTCTTATGAATTCAGCTCCAATTGAATCAAAAGCACAGCTTTCTGATGTCAAAACATATCCCTCAGCAATTTTACCTAAAGCCAATGGTCTTATTCCGTACGGATCTCTTACTCCGATTAATTTATCCTTAGTTGAGATTACCATTGCAAAAGATCCTTTAATTGCACCGATTGCATCATAAACAGCATTCTCTATTCCTCTTTTTGCACCTCTTGCAATAAGACTTATAACAACTTCAGTATCAATTGTTGTATTAAATACGTATCCTACATCTTCAAGCAATCCTCTTAACATATCAACATTAACCAGATTTCCGTTATGAGCAACTGCAATTGGACCAAGTTTACAATTAGAAAGCAATGGCTGTGCGTTGTCGGCAGTTGTTGCTCCTGTAGTTGAATATCTTACATGCCCTATTGCAACATCTCCCCTAAGTTTATCAAGGTCTTTTTCACTGAAAGCTTCAGTTAATAGACCTAAATCTTTATGTAAAGCTATTGTATTTCCGTCACCTACTGCTATACCGGCACTTTCCTGACCTCTGTGCTGAAGAGCGTATAACCCGTAGTAAGTAAGCCTTGCTACGTCAACTCCTCCATTTGTATATACACCAAATACACCACATTCTTCTTTAAACTTATCAACATTAGGATCTATTAACATTAAAATCAAACCTCACTTTTATTTTTCATTCTTAATTCTCTTTAAAATTTCTACGTAAGCATCTTTTACATTTCCAAGATCTCTTCTGAATCTGTCCTTATCTAACTTTTCATTTGTTGTTGCATCCCAGAATCTGCAAGTATCAGGAGAAATTTCATCAGCAAGAATTATTTCACCGTTATATCTTCCGAATTCTATCTTGAAGTCAATTAATTTAATATTTAATTTAAGGAAGAATTCCTTTAATATTTCATTAACTTTTCTTGTGATAGCATAAATCTCGTCTAATTCTTCAAACGTGGCAGCTCCTATTCCTACAGCATGGAAATCATTTATCATCGGATCCCCAAGAGAATCATCCTTATAGCTTAATTCATATACTGTAGTCTTAAGTTCGAAGCCTTCTTCAAGACCCAATTTCTTAGCCATGCTTCCGGCTGCTACATTTCTTACTATTACTTCTAATGGAACTATTTCAACTTTTTTGCAAAGCTGTTCTCTTTCATTCAATTGTTTTATGAAGTGTGTCTTAACTCCATTTTTGTTTAACAATTCAAAAATAACAGAAGTTATGGCATTATTTAACGCTCCCTTGTCTTCTATGCTTCCTTTTTTTTCTCCGTTAAATGCAGTAGCATCGTCTTTATAATAAACTATTACCTCATCTGCTTTATCTGTTGCGTATATTTGTTTTGCCTTTCCTTCATATAACATTTGTAATTTTTCCATTATAGATCTACTCCTTCACCGTTTTCTTCAATAAATTTTCTTTTCATTTCACTTCTGAAGTTTTTTAAAGCTTCTTTGATTTCAGGATATTTGATTGAAAGTATTTGAACTGCCAGCATTCCTGCATTATAACTGTTATTGATTCCTACAGTTGCAACCGGAATTGACTTAGGCATCTGAACTATTGAAAATAGTGCATCCATCCCTTCTACAGCTCCTTTTATAGGAACCCCTATTACAGGCAGCGTAGTCTGGGAAGCTATTACACCTGGCAGGTGGGCTGCAAGGCCAGCACCCGCAATAATCACTTCACATCCGCTGTTTTCAGCTTCAATTAAAGTTTCAGTCAATTTCTCCGGAACTCTGTGAGCTGAAAGAACATATGCCTTGTAGTCAATGTTGAATTCCTTCAATGCATTTGCTGCACCTCTCATAACATCCGTATCTGATTTACTTCCAAAAAAGATCGCTACTTTCATTAACAAACCCTCCGTTTATTTAAAGTAATTTATTCCGCCTTCAAAGATCTTTTGATCAAAATCTCCAGGTACATTTTTATATAATTCTGATGTAATTCTTTCTGAATGAGCCATCTTACCTAAAATTCTTCCATCAGGAGAAGTGATTCCTTCTATTCCCAATACTGATCCGTTAGGATTAAATGGCATATTTAAAGATACCTTGCCTTCCAGATCAACATATTGTGTTGCTATCTGTCCATTTTTGATCATATCATTTAAAACTTCTTCAGAAGCAACGAATCTTCCTTCTCCGTGAGATATGGCTACAGTATGGATATCCCCAAGCTTAACTTCAGAGAACCATGGTGAAATTTTTGAGGAAATTTTTGTTCTTATCAATGAACTCATATGTCTGTTTATATTGTTATATGTCAATGTAGGCATTTCAGGGCTCATTTCCCTTATTTCGCCATATGGAACCAATCCAAGCTTCACAAGTGCCTGGAAGCCGTTACATATACCTATGATAAGACCATCTCTGTTATTCAGTAAATCCATAACAGCATCTTTTATACGTTCGTTTCTGAACACTGTAGCAATGAACTTTCCTGATCCGTCCGGTTCATCAGCTGCTGAGAATCCTCCTGGTATACATATTATTTGAGAATTTCTTATTTCTCTTTCCAATCCTTCCAGTGATTCAACAAGCATTTCTTTGTTTAGGTTCCTGAACAGGAATTGATTTACTTCCCCTCCCGCTCTAACAAATGCTCTTTCACAATCATCTTCACAGTTATTTCCTGGGAATACAGGAATTATCACTCTTGGTTTTGCCACTTTAATTACTGGAGATTTTACTGTCTTGCTAACTTCCGGAATATTAGCATCAACCTCCGGAACTTTAGGTGTTTCACTCTTGAACACACCTTCAAGCTTGTGTCTCCAAGTGTCAAGAACTTCATCCAATGATAACTCTTCACCATTAATGATTATTTTTTCCGAATCAATTGTTTTACCAATCACTTTGAAGTTGCATCCATTAAACAGTTCCTCACTGTAATCTGCTCCTTTAACTTCAACTAATACAGCCCCTGGATTAAATCCAAATAATTCAGTATTGTCTAAGCCTGTAATCTCAGCTCCGATTCTATTTCCAAATGCCATCTTTGAAACAGCTTCAGAAACTCCTCCAAATTTCAATGTAAATGCAGATATAACTTTTTTATCTTTTATCAGATCTACAAGCTTATTCATATTTGAAATGTATTGTTCTAAATTCAATGTTTCTTCTTCATTTCTGTCAGTTTTTATCAAAACTAACTTGGACCCTGCATACTTAAATTCAGGTGATATTACATTTTCAGCCTTTTCAACCGCTACTGCAAATGAAACAAGTGTAGGTGGTACATCCATGTCTCCAAAGCTTCCTGACATGGAATCTTTTCCTCCGATTGCAGCAAGTGAAAGTTCCTTTTGAACCTTGAATGCTCCAAGTAATGCAGCAAATGGTTTACCCCATCTTTCTTTAGCAGTTCCTAATCTTTCAAAGTACTCCTGGAAAGTCAGGTGAGATTTTCTGTAATCTCCTCCCATTGCAACAAGTTTAGTAAGTGATTCAATTACTGCATAATATCCCATATGGAATGGACTCCAAAGACCTATTTCAGGATTGAATCCATAAGTCATCAAAGTTGCATCTTTCGAATCTGCTCCCTGAACAGGAATTTTAGCAGCCATACCTTCAGCAGGTGTAAGCTGATTTTGTCCTCCGAAAGGCATCAATACTGTATTTGTTCCGATTGTTGAATCGAATCTCTCAACAAGTCCCTTTTGAGAAGCAACATTTAAGCTTCCTAAAGTATTGATCCAGTTTTCTTTTATGTCTCCCTTGATTTCTCTGCTGAATACATTAGCTTCATCTTTTGGAAGAGTAACCTTAACTTCAGTGTACGCCTTAGCTCCATTTGTATCTAAGAATTCTCTCTTCAGGTCAACAATCAACTTGTTGTTCCAGTACATTCTTAATCTTTTTTCATCTGTAACTTCAGCAACAACTGTAGCTTCAAGGTTTTCACCATTTGAGTATTCTATGAATTTATCTACATCATTTTTATCAACAACAACGGCCATTCTTTCCTGTGATTCAGACACAGCAAGTTCAGTTCCGTCAAGACCTTCATATTTTTTAGGAACCTTATCAAGATTGATATCCAGACCTTCACTCAATTCTCCGATAGCAACTGATACTCCACCGGCACCGAAGTCATTACATCTTTTAATTAGAGATGCAACTTCTTTCTTTCTGAATAATCTTTGGATTTTTCTTTCTGTAGGCGCATTACCTTTTTGAACTTCAGCTCCGCATACTTCTATAGATTCTTCAGTATGTTCCTTTGATGAACCTGTAGCCCCTCCGACACCATCTCTTCCGGTTCTTCCTCCAAGAAGTATGATTATATCTCCTGCAACAGGTCTTTCCCTGCGTACATTTTCCATAGGGGCTGCTCCGATTACTGCACCTACTTCAAGTCTCTTAGCCTTGTAGTTGTTGTGATATAATTCAGCAACCTGGCCTGTAGCCAATCCTATTTGATTTCCGTAAGAACTATATCCGTGAGCGGCTCCTAAAGTTATTGTTCTTTGAGGAAGTTTTCCTTTCATTGTGTCTTTAACACTTTCAGTCGGATCTCCGGATCCTGTCACTCTCATAGCCTGGTAAACATAACTTCTTCCTGAAAGAGGGTCTCTGATAGCTCCTCCCAGACAAGTTGCAGCACCACCGTATGGTTCTATTTCTGTAGGATGGTTATGGGTTTCATTTTTGAACATTATTAAATAGTCCATAACACCTTTATCTGTTTCAACTTTTGCTTTTATTGAACATGCATTTATTTCTTCAGACTCGTCTAGATCTTTCAGCAAGCCTTTCTTTCTTAACTCCTTAGCAGCTAATACAGCGATGTCCATAAGGTTTATATCTCTAGGAGTTTCTCCGTATACAAAATTTCTTGAATTCTTATATTCCTCGAAACTGTTTATAAGTGCTCTATTATATGTACCTTCTTCAATTTCAACATTTGTTATGTTTGTTAAAAATGTAGTATGTCTGCAGTGATCAGACCAATATGTATCAATTACCTTAATTTCTGTTATACTTGGATTTCTGTTTTCTTGTTTAAAATATGATTGAACTAATAAAAGATCCGCTAAGCTCATAGCCAGGGAAAGATCCTCGTGAAGTGACTTGATTTGATCTTCTGCCAAGTCTATAAAACCATCCAATGTTTTAACATCTTCAGGCACTAAATATTCTGAAAAGATTTCTTTTGAATTTATTTCTACTTCTCTGGAGTCTACTGGATTTATGTAGTAGCTCTTAACTTTTTCTTTTTCTTCCTGTGTTAAATTACCACAAACTACTACTACTTTTGCAGATTTAACTTTTATCTGTTCTCCGGCAGTCAATATTTTATAACATTCTTCTGCAGATGCTGCTCTTTGATCATATTGACCTGGAAGATATTCAACACAAAATGCCCATTCTGAATCGCCTAATTTAAATTCACCTGTAAATACGTCATCTACCATCGGTTCAGAAAAGATAGAGTTGATCGCATTTGCCTCATATTTTTCTGAAAGATCTGCTACAGTATATTTGTTCAATACTCTGACACTTTCAATTGACTTTATAGCCAAATTAATTCTGAAGTCTTCGTATATTCCTTTTGCCTCTACGTCAAAACCCTTCCTTTTTTCTACAAAAACAGTTGTTACTTTAGACATTATCTCTAACCTCCAAATTTATTATTTATAATAAAGAATGTCTTCGTCATTTTGCAATGGAAAACTGGTTTCCATTAGTGCTTTGAATTATATTTTAAAATAATACTTGTGAAAATAATAAAAAAACACTTGGGGAAACCCCAAGTGACTATATCAAAGTCAAAGGGATACGCCATTGTTCGAATATTTTAAGTTATTACTTGAAAATTATTCGCCCTTTACTAATTTAGCTTAACATTGCAGAATATTATTGTCAACCTTATTAATTTAATTTCCTTTTTCTTTCGTCACACAACGAAATAGACGCATTGTGTATTCTTTTATTGTTCGTATTTATATGTTTTAGGTATGCTGCTGTCTGCCAAAATGGCAGAAATTTCAATTCTCAATTTGTTGTTAACATCAATATCGGACACATCCACTAAAGTTATATTCATATTGGGTCTCCCGATGATACCCACTCCCGTGGTTTCCTCAAAAATAACCGGTCTCTTTTTTATATGGTTGTATATGACTTTTAAAATATCATAAAAAATATTATGTCTTACATCTCTGTTAAAACCTAAATGCTCTATGTTTCCGATTCCCAGGACTCCAACTTTAATATCTTTTTTCGCTTTATATGAGAGTCCATATCCAATATGTTCACCAGCATGAACTGTATATGTATTTATTATATCCGCAAAATAACTGTATGTTTTTTTAAAACCGTCAGTTAACCCGTCATATCCATAAAGCAAATTGCCGGTTCTGAATGCATTCGTAAAATCACAGGCTTTTCTAACCTCTTCATTTAATGTACCTGCAGAATTCAATGCATGAATAAGCGGTATCTTTCCTATATATTTCTCACATGCATCCTTAAATATACCAATTTGCTTCAGTGTATACTTTGTATCCTTAGTATTATGTAAATGAGTATATATTCCATGAATTGTAATCTCAGGTCTTTGTGCTCCGATTTTTTCAATTACCCTGTCCAGATCCTGAGGCTTTATCCCCATTCTGTTCATTCCCGTATCTACATATACGTGGACTTTATATCCGACTTCTTCAGGAATTTTATCAATTATATCTTCGTTATCAATTGTAAAAATTATATTTTCTTTAAACTCTGAAAAATCTGTATGATTCAGCAGAGGGCTTAAAATCAGAACTTCTTTCTCTTCCGGAATCCTTTTGGCTTCATCCAGTTCAGCAACAGCAAAGTAATCAACCCTGTCCCTCAAAAATTCCGCAATACCTTCCAAGCCTAGTCCATAGGCATTTGCTTTTACAACTGCAATGGATTTTTTCCCAATATTAAGTTCTTTAATTTTCTCTAAATTATATTCAATATTATTCAGAGAAACTTCACATTTTAGACCTTTCATCATCAAGCTCCTTTTAATTTAATCCGACATGTTAATTATATCAAATTTTTTCTTTTAATACACCATTATGAAAAAAGACTTCTAAAAAACTGATGGTAAATATAGAGAACTATTATTTAACTCATGCATGTTTATTTCTTCGAGAGTTAAAAGAAGAAGCGACATGTAAATATAATTCGTAAAACTCTTATATTGTGAGTTATAAAGCTTCACTGCTCTATAGGTTCGACCCCTGGAAGTTTTATAATGAAGAATATTTTAGAGTTTTTGAATTATATGTATAAGTTAATAGTTGAAGTTAGTTCTCTATAAGCCAAAAAAATTCGGGACAGTGCACACAAAATGCAATCTGCCCCAAATCTGTTATTTTTTCAATGTTTCTGCTATTGCGGCAATGCTGCCTAATGAAGATAGTGTTTCGTTTGGTAATATAAGCTTGTTAGCAGGATTTTTAGCCATTTCCTGAAGAGCTTCAATCTGTTTTAAAGCTATTACCTGTTCATTTGTGCCAGATTCAATTATAGCTCTGTTTACCAATGTTACAGCTTCTGCTTGAGCTTTAGCTACAACTTCAATAGCTTTAGCCTTTCCTTCTGCCTCCAGAAGCTGGGATTCTTTTAATCCTTCAGCTCTTCTGATATTTGCTTCTTTTTCAGCTTCAGCCTGCAATATTTTGGATTGTTTATCACCTTCTGCTCTTGCTATGGCTGACTGTCTTGCCCCTTCTGCTTCTAAAATTACAGCTCTCTTGTCTCTTTCCGCTCTCATCTGCTTTTCCATTGCCTGTTGTATTTCTGATGGAGGAATAATATTTTTTATCTCCACAGAAAGTATTTTAATACCATAAGCATCAGTTATATCATCCACTACCTTCAGCAATTCACGGTTAATCATGTCACGTCCTGAGAGAACTTCATCCAATGTCATATTACCAACTATATTTCTCATATTTGTTATAGTTGAATAAATGATACCTGATTTATAGTCTTCTATGTTGTAGACAGCATCTTTTGCATTAAGAACTCTATAGAAAATAACATTATCAATGGATATCTTAACATTATCTTTCGTGATAACGGCCTGTGGCTGTATATCTAATATCTGCTGCTTTGTTGATACCCTTTTTCTTACAAAATCTGCAAAAGGAATTGTAAAATGCCATCCCGGTTCCAATACTCTGAAAAATTGCCCGAACCTCTCCAAAACAAAAAGATTTCCTGTATTGACTACCTTGATTGAAGATACAAATATTACCAATAGAATAAATGCAAAAATACCTGTTAATACTAATTCTTTCATTTCAAATCATCCTCCGACTTTTCAATAATAATTTTATTCCCTTTAAATCCTGTAATTCTGTAGCTGTCACCAGAATATATTTTTCCATCTTTATTTATGACTTTCCAAAGAACCCCGTCGAGTTTTATTTCTCCTTCGCTATCAATATCAGAAGTTGCCTTATATACCGCACCTATCTGCTCCTCATCTCTTGTTTTCGTTCTTTTCATGTTTAATTTAAATTTTTTCTGTGCCCAGGGATATCCTATAGCTGTAATTGCTAAGCTTGCAACTAAAAACAGTAAAATCTGAAATTCAAGGGCTAGTCCAAATATTGCGCCAACCATTGAAACCAATGCTCCAAATCCAAACCAGACAAACAGAAATGCTGAAGTAAATATATCTGCAGCAAAAAAAGCCACAGCAATTATGAGCCAAACAGCAACAAACCCATTTTCCATACTTCTTCCCTCCTTAACAAGTTTAATAATAATATATCTTATAGAGAAATATATTACAACATATTCTTCACCTCATTATGAGGTTTTTTTTAACCTATAATGCAGGTTATTAATTCTTATCGCTTTTTTTCATTGATTTTCTTAAGTTTTCTAATTATTATAATTTTATGGAATAAAATATACTTTAAAAATATATTTTATGCTAAAATTTGTTAGTATGATTTATTAATAAATATATAGATGGAGATGATTCGATGGACTTTATAAAGGTTGCATCTGCCTGTCCTAAAACCAGGGTAGCCGATGCAGAATACAACTTGAAAAATATCCTTCTTCAAATAGAGGAAGCCTCTTCAAAAAATTCAAAAATAATAGTTTTTCCTGAGTTAGCTGTAACTTCATATACCTGTGCGGATCTGTTCACCCAACACACTCTTATAGAAAGCTCTTATGAATCCATAAAATCAATATGTAACTTTTCAATTGGTAAAGACATACTGATTATAGTAGGTTCGCCGCTACAATTTAATTATACTCTATATAACTGTGCTTATGTCATTTTTGAAGGTAAAATTCTTGGAATTATTCCAAAATCTTATATACCTAATTACACTGAATTCTACGAAAAGCGCTGGTTTACAGATGCTTTCAATTTGACAGACAGAACAGTTAATCTGGCATTTCAAAAAAATATTCCCTTTGGCACAAATCTGATATTCAACAGCGGAGATGTTAAAGTAGGAATTGAAATATGCGAAGATTTATGGGTGGTGATCCCCCCTTCCTCTTATCTTTCTTTGGCCGGGGCAAACATAATATGTAATCCTTCCGCTTCAAATGAACTTGTATCTAAAAGCAGCTACAGGAGATCTTTGGTGGAAAATCAAAGCGGCCGCTGTATGAGCGGATATATATATTCTTCTGCCGGAGTACATGAATCAACTACAGATCTGTTATTCTCCGGTCATCTTATTATCAGTGAAAACGGATCAGTTTTGCGGGAAAACCAGCGTTTTCAAAGAGAAAACGAAATTATATACAGCTTCATTGATGTGTTTAAGTTAAATTCTGAAAGGTGCAAGAATATAAGCTTCAGAGACTCTGGTAAGCAATCTGTTTTTGAACCTGAATTTATTGATTTTGAATTTAAGAATAATAAATTAATTGATTTTGACAGACATATATCGAAACATCCTTTTGTTCCTTCAAACGACATGGAAAGGGAATTGCGATGCAAGGAAATTTTCCTTATCCAGTCTTCAGCACTAGCCAAAAGGATGGAGCATACAAATTTGAAGAAAGCGGTTATAGGGATTTCAGGGGGGCTGGACTCTACCCTTGCACTTCTTGTTATATATAAAACATTTGAATTGCTTGGATTAGATAAGAAAAATATAATTACTATAACAATGCCTGGATTTGGAACCACAGACAGGACCTACAACAACGCATTGACTTTATGCAGTGAACTTGGGTGTGATTTAAGAGAAATAAATATTATGGATTCCTGTTTAAAGCATTTTAAAGACATTGGTCATGATAAGAATATACATGATGTCACATACGAAAATGTTCAGGCAAGGGAAAGGACACAGATTCTCATGGACCTGGCTAATAAGGAAGCGGGCTTGTTAATAGGTACCGGAGATCTTTCAGAATTAGCCCTTGGCTGGTGCACATACAACGGGGACCATATGAGCATGTATGCTGTAAATACATCTGTTCCAAAAACCCTGGTAAGGTATCTTGTAAAATATGTTGCAGATTTTGAGTCTTCACCAATGGTAAAGGAAACCCTCCTGGATATTTTAGATACGCCTGTTTCACCAGAACTTCTTCCTAAGGACTGTACCGGTGAAATAGTGCAGAAAACTGAAGATATTGTTGGACCATATGAACTTCACGACTTCTTCTTATATCACTTTGTAAGACATGGTTCAACGCCTGAGAGAATATTCTTTTTAGCAAAAGAAGCCTTCAAGGATGATTATGATGCTGATACAGTAGAAAAATGGCTGAAAAAATTTATAGCAAGGTTCTTTTCACAACAATTTAAAAGAAGTGCTATTCCTGACGGACCAAAAGTAGGTACTATATCTCTTTCTCCAAGAGGTGACTGGAGAATGCCGTCAGATGCCTCTGCATCAGGCTGGCTGAAAAAATTCAACTGATATAAAATGAGAGCTGATTAAAATCAGCTCTCCTTTATGATATCATTTTAAGTTTATTTAATCTCTTCACCTGTAAGAGAGAAGGATCCTGCCTTTAATATTTTCACATTAACAAGGCTTCCCACAGTATCGTTTCTTCCTTCAAAGTTTACAAGCCTTCCGTTTCTTGTTCTGCCTGTAAATCTGTCTTCCTGGTTTTTGCTTTTTCCTTCAACAAGCACTTCAAGGACTTTATTTTCATACTGTTTGTTTCTTTTTTCAATTATCTCATTTACAAGCTTAACAAGCCTGTTGAACCTTTCATGTTTAACTTCTTC
This sequence comes from Clostridiaceae bacterium, assembly GCA_040217795.1. Taxonomy (GTDB): domain Bacteria; phylum Bacillota; class Clostridia; order Clostridiales; family Clostridiaceae; genus Clostridium_T. The sequence goes on along the minus strand of JBEHWK010000002.1, from coordinate 21,560 downwards.
AGGAACCTGATTTTCCATTCTGTCTGCAGGAGTATATTTTCTTCTTGAATAAATAAATGTGAAAGCTGAATCAAATTCAACTTTTTTCACTAAATCCAGGGTTTCAAGGAAATCTTCCTCAGTTTCTCCAGGGAATCCTATTATAATATCTGTTGAAATAGATACATCCGGAATTTCTTTTCTTATTTTTTCAGCAAGTTCAATGTACTGTTCTTTAGTGTAGCTTCTGTTCATTTCTTTCAATACTCTTGTAGATCCGCTTTGAACAGGCAAGTGGATTTGTTCGCAAAGTTTATCGCATTCTTTAACAGCATTTATTACATCGTCTGTAAGATCTTTAGGATGTGATGTCATAAACCTCACTCTTTCCAAACCTTCAACTTCATTTATAGTCCTTAGAAGTTTAGCAAATGTCATATCTTCCCCTAAGTCTTTACCGTAGGAATTTACATTTTGACCAAGTAGAGTAATTTCTTTATACCCAAGGGCAATCAGCTCATTAATTTCCTTTAGTATGTCTTCCGGCTTTCTGCTTCTTTCCCTGCCTCTTACGTAAGGAACTACACAATATGTACAAAAGTTATTGCACCCATACATAATTGTTACAAAAGCTTTCACATCGCTTTTTCTGTCTATAGGCACCCCTTCTACAATTCCTTCTTCCTTATTTATAATTTCCTTTACCTGAACGCCTTCTTTTTGAACTCGATCCAGATATTCAGGGAATTTATATGAATTATGAGTACCGAATATTATATCTACAAACGGGAAAGTTTTCAGCACCTTATCCGCCATACCTTTCTGCTGCATCATGCAGCCGCACACAGCAATAATAAGATCCGGTTTTTTTTGTTTTAATGCCTTTAAAAGGCCCAGGTTCCCAAAAACTTTATTTTCAGCATTTTCCCTTACACAGCATGTATTAAATATTATTATATCAGCATCTTCTCTTTCTTCAGTATTTGAATAGCCAATTTTTTTCAGCATCCCTGACAGTTTTTCAGAATCTTCCTCATTCATCTGACAACCCCAAGTTTCAATAGAATATTTTAAATCTTTCTTTTGCAGCATTTTAATTCTCCTTAATTAACTTCATAAGTCATATATGATTATTCATTAAATTATTATATATAATTTGAATAGAATTTAAAAGAGTTTTAATTTAAGATACTCAAAAAAATGTGTTATTAACTAATTCAGATATGGGAATACTTAAGACAGGAGGTGGAGAAATTTATGTATGATGTTAAAGCTTCAAATCAAAAGGATGAATATACCAATCCGGAAAACTATAAAGACAGAACAAGAGATATTTCTGAGAGAGGATATTATCATGACAAGCTGACCCAATCTGTTTTAAATACCAAAAGTTCTTATGTCCCTGCGGATACTTTGTTATAAGATATTCAAGCCAGCTAAAATCTTCTTATCAACTGAGTAAGATTTTAGCCGGCCTATTTGTTCCATGTTAAAGCTTTGTAACCATATTGAAATCCTAATGAGTAATATAGATTTGCCGCTGGAATATTCTCTTCAGAAACTCTTATATATAAGTCCTGAATTTTCTTTTCTTTGCAGATAGATATCAATTTATTCAGAAGAGCCCTGCCGTATCCTTTATTCCTGTATTTATCCACAACCCCAAAATTTACAACCAGATACTGATTATTAAAAAAGATTACCTGTCCATAAGCTACGGGGATTTTTTTGTATTTCATTATTATAGACAAATCCTTGATATAATATTTTTGTTTCATATCACAAGCAATGTCCACAATATTTAAATCAATTCTATTTTGCTCTTTAAAAATAGAATTTTGAATTTCTGTTCTTATTTTCATATCTTCCATGCTATTTATTTTATGAAACGATATATTATGCAAGTCACTTTCAAAAACAGTTTCCAACTTCTTATGAAGAACAATACTTTTTTCAGAAATATAAAATCCCATTTTGCTGAGCATATTAACATTTTGGTAAGACTCAGTAGTTTCAAAAGTATAGAATTTATTCGTGTCAAAAATACCTTCAGGCAGATGTATGAAACCCTCTTGAAAATATAAGCCCCGAATATTGACATAGTTTTCTTTTATATTTTCTTTCCAGATAAACCCCAGCTTATCATTAAAACAGAAAACCTCCAAGTTAGATTTCAGTATATATCTTCTCAAAAATCCTGCATTTGTATAAACGGATTCAAAATCTTCATTAAGAGGATTACTTTCAATGGCTTCTTTTGAAAGAATCCTCATAGTGTTTAAATCAAACCCTATTGTTTTGCTGGTTTCCATCTTACACCATCTTTCACTATAAAAATCCTTATCCTAATATTGATTCAAAAGAAGGGCTCCCAAAATTACTTTTGAGACACCCTTTCAAATTCTGCATTTGATATTATTAATCCAATACCTTTGAGCTTAACGCAATTTTCTTTTTCTCGCTGTCAACGCTCAGTATCTTAGCTTTGACAACATCATTTATTTTAAGTACCTCTGATGGATGCTCAATTTTTCTTCTTGAAATCTGTGAAATATGGAGAAGTCCGTCAACACCCTTTTCAAGTTCAACAAAAGCTCCAAAGTCTGCAATTCTTACTACCTTTCCTACGACAATTGTTCCTTCAGGGTATTTTTCTTCAATTCCTTCCCATGGATCACTTAACAAATCTTTAATGCTTAATGTAAGCTTATTTTTTTCTCTGTCCATAGCAATAATTTTAGCTTCAACTTCTTCTCCAAGTTTCAAAACTTCTTCAGGCTTTGAAACTTTGCCATAACCCATTAATGAAAGAGGTATTAATCCATCCAGTCCGTTTACATCCACAAAAGCACCAAACTCTGCAAATCTTAGAACCTTAACCTTTAAAACATCCCCTTCGTTTATTGTTCCCCAGGCAATATCTTCCTTAACTTTCTTTTCAGATTCTTCAATTATCCTGCTTGAAGCAATAACATTTCCTTCTTCAAGGTTTAATATTTTTACATTCAATTTTCTGTCAACATAATCCTGAAGATTCTTTACGAAAGAAACAGATATTTGAGATTGTGGTATAAATATTCTGATTCCTTTATAGTGTGAAACCAATCCACCTCTTGCAGCATCAGTAATTTCTATCTCTAAAGTCATATCAGATTCTTTTGCACCCTTTAACTCTTCAAAAGCTTCTTCTCTTTGAATTTCTTTTCTTGACAAAAGAACATATCCCTCAAAATTATAGCTTAACACCTTTGCTTTAATTTTATCTCCAACTTTTACAGTTTCTAAAATATTTTCATTTGTATTAAATGTGAATTCACTTTTAGGGATCTTACCATCAAGTTTATACCCTGGTATAGCAACATATGCCGCATCATAATCCACTTTCAGAACTTCAACATCAATCACTTCACCAATTGTTAATTTCCTGTCCATTTCGTTCATCAAATCCATTTGATTCATTTCTGAGTTGTTATTTTCCATGATACTGATTACCTCCTTAATTACCCAATCCGGAGTAGATGCTCCAGCAGTTACTCCTATTAATTCTAAATCTTTGTTATTAATCAATTCTAAAGGGATATCCTTTGAATTTTCAACGTAATAAGTTTTTTGGCAATTCTTCTTACATATCTCATACAACTTAGTTGTATTGGAACTATTTTTACCACCTACAACAATCATGGCCTGAACTTTTTTTGAAATTTCATCTGCACTTCTTTGCCTTACATCAGTGGCTGAACAGATAGTATTAAAGGAAATAACCTCATTGGCTTTTTCAGAGATATTTTTCAGGGTCAATTCCCAATTTTCCTTCTTTTCTGTTGTCTGAGCAAGCAAACATACTTTATTTAAAAAAGGCTCCTCTATAATTCCGTTTTTTGTAATTATAGCGTTATTCTCGCACCAGCCGTTTATTCCAATTACTTCCGGATGATTTTCATCTCCCATAATTATAATCTTATATCCGTCTTCACTATACTGCTTAGCCTTTTTTTGAATATTTGTAACAAATGGACAAGTAGCATCTATAACTGTCAGGCCCTTTTCTTTTAATTGATCATAGACATGTTTTGAAACACCGTGAGATCTTATAAGTATTACATCCCCTTTTTCAAGAGAATCAATATCCTCAAGCTCAACTGCATGGATTTCCTTGTTTTCCAACATATTCACAACGTCATTATTATGGATGAGGGGACCTAAAGTATATATTTTTCTATTAAATACTTCTCTATTTTTAACCGCCTCATCCACTGCTCTTTTTACTCCGAAACAAAACCCGGCATTTTCTGCTAAAATAACTTTTCTCATTTAACCACCTATAAAACTGATGCCTCGTTTTTATTATTTATATAATCCAGAATTTTATTTACAACTTGGTCAATATTTAATCCAGTTGTATCAATTTCAATTGCATTCTCAGCTTTTTTCAAAGGGTCAGTTTTTCTGTTGGAATCTATAAAATCTCTTCTTTCCATATCCTTTAGGATTTCATTAAAATCCACTTCCATGCCTTTAGCCTTAAGTTCTTCATGCCTTCTTTGGGCTCTTTCTGCTGCTGAAGCAGTAAGAAAAAATTTGTACGGTGCATCTTTAAGCACTACTGTGCCTATATCTCTTCCATCCATAATTACATCATATTTTTTACTCATATCCCTTTGAAGTTTTACCAGTCTTTCTCTTACCTCAGGCACTTGGGCATAATTTGAAACATTATTGCTTACCTTAAGTGATGATAACTGTTCCTGAATATCTGTACCGTTCAGGATCAGATTATCCTTTTCAAAATGCATTTCCATCCCATCTATTAATGAGTTTAATTTATCTATATCATTATAGGAAATGTTTTTCTCCATGGCTTCCATTGCCACGGCTCTATACATGGCTCCTGTATTGATATACATAAGATTAAGTTTTTTTGCAATTATTTTAGCAATCGTACTTTTGCCTGCACCTGCCGGTCCATCTATAGCTACTGAAATTCTCAAACTTAAACTTCCTTTCTTTAAATAATTTAACAATTTCTATTATATCATATTAGAAATAAAAATAAATTAATTAATTGAGTTTCCTGCAAGATATCCAGTGGACAAAGCTATCTGCACATTATAACCCCCGGTAAAAGCGTCAACATCTATTAACTCCCCTGCAAAGGAAACATTAGGAACTACTTTGGATATCATTGTTGAAGGATCTATTTCTTTAGTGCTGATTCCTCCTGAGGTCACTATTGCTTCATCTATAGGTCTCAGACCCTTTACGGAAAATGTCAGGTTATGAATAGTTTCCACAAGCTTTTTTCTTTCATCCTTAGTTATTGAATTCACCTTTTTGTTCTCATCGATTCCTGAAAGTGCAATTATAACCGGTATAAGCTTTTTGGGCAGCAATTCATCCAATGAATTTTTAAAATCCTTGTTTAAATATTTTTGAAAATCCTTTTGTATTCTTTTATCCAGCTCTGAAGCATCTAATGCAGGTTTTAAGTTTATTGATATCTCCATAGGATTACTTTCACTTATAAATCTTGATGCACTTAAAACCAATGGTCCTGAAACTCCAAAATGGGTAAATAACATTTCTCCCTGTTCCTTATAATAAACTTTCTTATTTTGAGAACCTGTCAATTTCAGCTGAACATTCTTCAGGCTCAATCCCATAAGATCAGTTACCCAGGATTCCTTGACCTCAACAGGAACAAGTGACGGTTTTAATTCTGTAATTGTATGACCAAGTTTTTTGGCAATTCTATGCCCGTCTCCCCTTGATCCTGTAAGCGGATAGGACTTACCTCCCGTTGCAAGAACAAAATGATCCCCGGATATTTTTTCTCCATTTTCCAGCACTGCTGCTTCAGCCAGGCCGTCCTTCAGTATTATATCCTTTACCTTTGCCTTAAAATATATTTTTACACCTGACTCCAAAAGCTTGCTTTCCAATCCTTTAATGATATCTGAGCTTTTATCTGATAAAGGGAAAACCCGGTCTCCCCTCTCCACCTTTAATTTTACATTATTTTTTTCAAAAAAACTCATAACGTCCTGATTTGTATAAGTATAAAGAGCGCTATATAAAAAATATGGGTTTCCTGGAATATACTCAAAAAATTCTGAAATATCCTTTGCATTTGTTACATTGCAGCGCCCTTTACCTGTAATGAAAAGTTTTTTGCCCAGCCTGTCATTGCCTTCAAGCAAAATAACCTTATTCCCTTTTTTTGCTGAAGCGATTGCTGCCATCATTCCTGCTGGACCTCCGCCAATAATAATAACCTTTTTCAAATTCTACCACCTCTTTATCATTGTTAAAACATCAGAAAAGGCGGGTAAAAATTCTTCCCGGTTCATTGTATGATAAGAATCTTCACGCGCCTTAAATCATTATTCCTCTAATATTTTTCCCCTGTTATATGAATACACATTGTATTCTTTCCAAATAGCCTCCAAGTCATTAAAGGTATTTGCTATTTTTTGTTTTTCCCTCATTCCCACAGCTATGATCAATGCATTAATGACTGAAAGCGGTGCAACAAGTGAATCCACAAAACTAGCCATATTGCTTTGTACAATTAAACTGTAATCAGCTTCAGTTGCTAAAGGAGACAACAATGAATCCGTAATAGCTACCACTTTTGCATTTCTGCTCTGTGCAAAAGATAACGCATCTATTGTTTTAGCTGCATACCTGGGAAATCCTATCCCAATAACCAGATCCCCTTCTCCGACATTTATCATCTGTTCAAAAATATCTGAAATTCCGTATGCTACTATATTTACGTTATCTAAGATTAAATTCAGGTAAAATCCAAGGAATTCAGCTAAGGCAGTGGAACTTCTAAGTCCGATAATGTAAATTTTCTTAGCATTAAATATTGATTTTACAACTTCCTCAAAAGTCTTATGATTAATCTTCTCCAATGTGGCTCTGATATTTTCTATATCTGCTTTTAGTACACCTTTTAAGGCATTTTCTTCAGAAATATAATCATTCGTAAGTTCTAACCTCTGGACGGTTGTGAGCTTGTTCTTTATCAGTTCCTGTAATTCTTTTTGAAGCTTAGGGTATCCGCTAAATCCGAGTTCATTTGCGAATCTTACTACAGTCGATTCTGAAACTCCTACTGAAACACCTAATTTTGCTGCCGTCATAAAAGCAGCTTTATCATAATTTTTTAGTATGTATTCTGCAATTAACTTTTGCCCTTTGCTTAACCTTGGAAATTTTATTTGAATAATTCTCATTAAATCCTGATTGGTCTCTAGCTTCTCTTGGAAATAATCCATTACCCCTTCTCCTATCTTTTTGCAATTTAATTATAGTATAATTTCATTTTAACATTATAACTTTATACCATCAACGTATAATTGTCAAATTTGGTTCTTTTCAATGCATATCAGCAGTGGGGCATTGCCGTTACGATTTACATACTCAAATTTCACAACTCCGTATTTATTTTTAGGCAATTTTTCTGTCAAATTCAAAATGCAAGTTTTTTCTTTTTGTCCTTCATTATGTCCAGTATAAATATTAATAAGCATTATTCCTCCCGTCACCAATAACTCCAAACCCTGAACTATAGATGCTTTGGTTGAATCTGCCATTGTAGTAATTTTCTTATCTCCCCCTGGCAAAAAGCCTAAATTATATAAAATGCAGTCTGCTTTCTCCTTAATATAATGCTCAAGCTTATCATGGGAATCTAAAACCAATTCAACATTGGACTTATTCTTTGATTTGTATTTTTCTACAGCTTCCTCCTGAATATCAAAAGATATCACCCTTTTAAAATGCTCAGATAAAAAATCTGTATCATAACCATTACCTAAGGTACAATCTATGGCAATATTTTTTGTATCAACATATTTACTTATAATATCATGAGCTATGAAGCTTATATCTTTTGCCAACTTATACATAATCTTTTCCTTTCTAAAGGGATTTTAAATACTTTATTTCATCCTGGTTCAGTTCTCTCCAGTTTCCCGGCTCCAGATCCCCAACATTTATCTCTCCTATGGAAACCCTTTTGAGGGAAATAACTTCATGGTTTAAAGCTGAACACATTCTTCTTATCTGCCTGTTTTTACCTTCATGTATCTTGATTTCCACCTTGGTGCTGGTCTTGTCGTTTCCGATTACCCTGATACCTGCTTTTGCGGTGATATACCCTCCGATATCCACACCATTCCTGAAGTTTTCTAATTCTGAGGGGCTGAAAACGCCTTTAACCTTTACAATATATGTTTTATATATCTCTTTTCGCGGATGTATTATCTTATTGTAAATTTCCCCGTCATTAGTAAGGAGGAGCAGTCCTGATGAATCATAATCCAGTCTTCCTATAGGATAAATCCTTTCAGGAACATCCACCATATCTATAACTGTTTTTCTTCCCTTTTCATCTTTGACAGAACATATTATTCCCACAGGTTTATTGATCATTATATATCTTTTATTTTCTTCAAGGGTAATTACTTTTCCATTAAATTTAACCTGGTCATTTTCTGTATTAATTTTGGTGCCAAGTTCTGTAACAACCTCCCCATTCACTCTGACCTGTCCTTTTAATATTAACTCTTCACACTTTCTTCTTGAAGCAACTCCACATCTGGCCATATATTTTTGCAATCTTTCTTCCATTTAATCACCTATTTCCAATCCTTCATTCTTAGTAAATTATAATTATTATGTAAAGAAAAATCAAATTCATATTGTTCTTTATTTTATTGATGATTTTTTTTAATTTTGTTATACTACATTAATAATATATTTTGAAAGGTGATACGTATGGATAAACTACTTTTTGGTATCTCAGGAATTCCACTGGGAAAAGGGGAAAAATTCGATTATTGCAGCGGAATAGAATATCTGAATTTTTTGGGCTTAGATGCAATGGAACTTCCTTTTGTCCGCTCAGTTAATGTTACTGCAAAAAATAAAGATAAGATTTTAAATATGAAGAATAAGACGGGTATGTATTTATCTGCCCATGGTTCTTATTATATAAATTTAAATTCTAAAGAAGAGGAAAAGATAGAAAAGTCAAAAGAACGTATAATTAAAGGTTCAGAAGCCCTGGAGTCCGTGGGAGGAAGAAGTCTGGTTTTCCACGCCGGTTACTACCTGGATTCTTCAAAGGAAGAAACCTTAGATAAAATTAAAGCTCAATTAAATGACCTCCCTGCGGGAAATGTATGCTACAGACTGGAGACTACAGGCAAAGCAACACAGTTTGGTGATTTAATAGAGTTGACAAACATAGCAAAAGAAATACCTAACTGTAATTTATGCATCGATTTCTCACATATTCACGCAAGAGAAGGGGGATCACTGAAAAACTATTCGGATTTTGCAAGAATCCTCGATTATATAGGAGATAATTTAGGTGAGATGGCTCTAAAGGATATGCATATACATATATCTGGCATAAACTACACTTCCAAAGGCGAGAGAAACCACTTGCCGCTTCTTGAGAGTGACTTTAAATATAAAGAGTGTATAAAAGCGCTTGCCGATTATAATGTTAAGGGCTGCGTCATATGCGAAAGCCCAATTCTGGAAAACGATGCACTTTTATTAAAAGAAACATATTTCAATAGTTAGAATGAAAAATTATAGCCACCCTGGTAAGGGTGGCTGTTAATACTAGCAGTCAAAAAATCTCCTCTGACTCAACAGTAAAAGCCAAATCAATCCAAAATCATTAAAGCCGTTACAACCAAATCCATTAAAGCCAAGGCCGTTACAACCATTGTTGTTTCCACAACAAAAGTTCTGGTGGCATCTGCTTCCCCTATCAATACAATTGCAGCTGTTACAACAGCAACATTTCTTTCTGGACATATTATTTACTGGTTAAGAAAACATAGACAAACTTAACCATACTCTCCTTTTGAATTATTTTTGATTTTCCACGTTTTTAACCTTGATGTATCCAATTGGAGATCTGAATATAAGTTGTTTGACTTACTGTTTAATATAGTTTATTCATATAAAAGATTATTGCTATTTTGGAATTTAAATTTATTTATTATGCTCATTTACGAGTAAGTTACCTTAGAGTATAATTTGATTAAGAGGTGATAGTAATGGGCAGAAACAGATTGATAGCTCCAAGAAATTCGGTAAATACCAAGCAGCTTTACATGTTTTATATTCTAGGGGAACTTTATAAAGGCAATACAATTTACGGAAACATAGTTCTGGAGGAATTCAAAAGCAGATTTTCCAGTGCAGATCTCCCTTTTCCGGTATCTTCCTCCACAGTTTACGATACTCTTTACTATCTTGAAAATATGGGCTATGTAAATTCAAAATGGTTAGGTGATGAATTCCTGAATAAAAGAAGCAAAAAGGTATATTCCATTACAGATTCAGGCATACAATATTATAAAAGTCATATTTCAGATTATGTTGATAACCTCACCAAGACCAAATCCACCTTGGATATAATGATTAAAATGCTGACTTAGAGAACCACCTTTAACTATTAACTTATGCATATAATTCAAAAACTCTAAAATATTCTTCATGATAAAACTTCCAGGGGGGCAAACCTATAGAGCGGTGAAGCTTTATAACTCACAATATAAGAGTTTTACGAATTATATTTACATGCCGCTTCTTCTTTCAACCCTCGAAGAAATCAACATGCATAAGTTAAGTTTCCGTAATTATTCTCTATAGAATGAAGGTGACCCAAAGTTTAAGAATTAAACCATGAGTCACCTTCATTTTATTTTTTAAGAAACTTCATATTACCCTTACCTGCTGATTTGGGGTTGCTTTTACGAACCACATCACCCTCTATTTTTTCTTCAACTCTCTTTGAAGCTTCTATATTTAATTCCTGATTAAATTGGTGCTTTTTCCCCATTAGTACTACCTCCATAAAATTATTGGCGTATTTATTGTTATCATTTCCAATAATATATATGCAAAAAAATAATTCAGGGTCAAATATCATATAACCCTGAATTATCCTGCAGTATCATCTCAACTTATACATTGTAATAATCTGATATAGTACTTAAAATGAATAAAATATAATCTTTATCATCGCAGCCCTTTTCCAATAAACCATTCTCCTTAAGACTTGCTTTGAAGTATCCTCTTGGACCCTCAAAAACAAGTTCTTTCAAAGGAACATTATAGATTACATCAAAAGTGTTATTATAGTATTGTGTGCCAAACATACTGTCTTTGTATCTGAAAAACACTATATTTCCCAATTCTTCTTTTGAAGCATCCTTAAGAGAAACAATAGTTTCCGGATGAGGTATGTAAAGGTCAATCACCTTATTATAATCAAGAGATATTCTTAAAAAAGGTCTGTTATCCCACAAAACTCCATATCTATGCTTCTCATTTCTGTTCTCCAGGCTGTCTTTTACCTGGTTAATCATATTAACAATGTCTATTTCCTTTAACTTTTCAATAAATATACCATTAACCACGGATTTATAATCCATGTAACTATCAGTTCTTTTACCCATTCTCTTCCCCTCCTAGATAATTTCGTTAGACTGCTACCTTAATTATAACATCATATACATATTCTTCAAGCAATATAAAATGAATATAATATTATTGTAACAAATAGTAAATCCAGTAATACTCTATTAATAGAATAATCTTTTTGGAGGTCAAATGAAAGGCGAGAAAATAGATTGTATAGATAGTGGAAGTAAATACTGCCCTTGTCACTTAGCTGACTCAAACGAATGCTTAATTTGTTCCCAGCTTTCCGGAGAGTGTTTTTGCGATTGCCTGAACTGGAAGGGAGTCTGTATATATCAAGGGTGGGTAGCTAATGGGTCCAAACCGCGTGAGGGAAGAAAAACCTATTCTTGTAAAATAATAGATTCAATAAAACTTGAGAAAAACCTTTTGCTTATTAAATTTAATTTGCCTGAAGACTTAGCTTTTGATTTAATTTCACCAGGAAGTTTTATATTTTTGAGGACTGATGAGAATTTTTATTTTGATGTTCCAATATCCATAATGGACTGCGACATTAAAAACAATACAGCCTCTATTTTAATTGAGATAAGAGGAATTAAAACAAAGCGTCTTCTAAACACCGAGGTGTCAGATAAATTAGTGATAAGAGGCCCCTATTGGAATGGCGTCTTTGGTTTAAAAAACATAAAAGGCACTTCAAACACCAACTGTCTTATACTTTCAAAAGGCATAGGAATGGCTCCCATGATTCCAGTAATTAAAGCTTTAAAAGCTAACGGCAATAATCTCAGGATTCTTATTGATAAATCACCTTATAAAACAGTTTATGTTGATGACCTTCTCTGCAGCATGAATCTGGCCTATGAAGAAATTCCATTGATTGATTCAGGAGCTCTGACTGCAAAATGCAAAGCTCTTATAAAGGACTCCATTGATAAAGATGCTGTAAAACTGATACACTGCGGAGGTGCAGATATTCTGACATTCAAAGTAATTCGCTTTTTAGATGAAATAGGTGAAAAAAATGTTAAATTGTCTTGCTGCAACAATTCGAAAATGTGCTGTGGAGAAGGGGTATGCGGCAGCTGCACTGCCCGATTTGCCGGTCACAAAGTAAAACGGCTGTGTAAAGTCCAGGCAGATCCGAGAGATATTTTTGAAGGGAGGAGATTTATATGAAGGTATTGGTTATCGGAGGAGGCTGGTCCGGAATTTCTTCTGCAATTTCAGCTAAAAAGGCAGGTGCAGATGTACACATCTTCGAGAAAACGGATTTGCTTCTGGGTTTAGGCAATATAGGCGGTATCATGAGAAACAACGGACGTTTTACTGCATCAGAAGAGCTTATTGAACTGGGTGCAGGTGAGCTTATAGATATTTGTGATAAAAATTCCAGACATAAAGGTATAAGCTTTCCAGGGCATGAACATGCTTCATTATATGATGTTACTTCCATTGAATCTGACGTAAGAAATCTCCTTCTCAGCATGGGAATAAATATTTACCTCATGACAAGGGTAACAGATATCAAACAAGTAAATAACAGAATATCAGGCATTTATCTTTCAAACGGTGATTATATAGCTGGTGATGTGATAATTGAAGCTACTGGTTCCACCGGACCCATGGGAAACTGCCAGCGCTATGGCAATGGATGCGCTATGTGCATTCTAAGATGTCCATCTTATGGTCCGAGAATATCAATAAGTGAACGTGCAGGCGTAAAGGACTTTTCCGGCGAAAGAGACGATTACAAATTAGGTGCTTTTTCAGGTTCCTGTGAAATAGCTAAAGACAGTCTTTCTGAAGAATTAAAGGATAAGTTGGAAAAGTGTGGTGTTGCCATACTTAAAGTTCCTTCTGAAGATATCAATTACGGAAAGCTTGAAGCAAAAGTATGTCAGCAATATGCCCTGAAAGAATTTGCAGAGAATGTAATTTTACTGGACACAGGTCATGTAAAACTTATGACTACTTATTACCCCCTTGAAAAACTCAGAAAAATACCTGGACTCGAGAAAGCAAGATATATCGATCCTTTAGCTGGTTCTATAGGCAACTCTATACGTTATCTTTCTGTTGCTCCGCGTGATAACCAAATGAGAGTTTCAGGAGTGGATAATTTGTTATGTGCCGGTGAAAAATCAGGATTGTTTGTAGGTCACACAGAAGCCATTGCTACTGGATCTCTTGCTGGCCATAATTCTGTAAGATTATCCATGGGTATTCCTCTTCTGACCCTTCCTGCTTCCCTATGTATCGGCGATATAATATCATATGCAAACGAAAAATCCAAAACCAGGGAGGGAAGAAAAACCAGATATACTTTTGCAGGTTCTGATTACTTTAACAGAATGAAATCTTTAAATCTCTATACAGTAGATATTCAGGAAATCAAAAACAGAGTAAAGAAAGTTAATCTGGATGGGATATTTAATCAGGCACTTGTTTAAAAAAACTCTGTGCATTTCTTAAATTAAGGAATACACAGAGTTAAAAACATCTCTTATTCTACTTCGAAAATCCAGCCTTCCGGAGCCTTTATGTCCCCTAACTGTATTCCGTATAAAGTTTCATATAATTCTTTTGTTATTGGTCCCACTTCAGTTTCACTATGGAAAACATGAAGCTTACCTTTATATTCTATTCCTCCGATAGGAGTTATCACAGCTGCAGTACCACATGCACCTGTCTCTTTAAACTCATCTAAATTATTGATTAAAACATCTCTTTCCTCTGTCTCCAATCCCAGGTATTCCCTAGCTACGTGAAGTAAAGAATACTTTGTTATACTAGGCAAAATTGATGGTGAAACAGGAGTAACAAACTTATTATCATTTGTAATTCCAAAGAAGTTAGCAGATCCAACCTCTTCAATTTTAGTATGAGTAGCAGGATCTAAATATATACAATCAGCAAATCCTTTCTCTGCAGCTATTTGATGAGGCAGCATACTTGAAGCATAGTTCCCTCCGACCTTTTCTCCTCCTGTTCCATAAGGAGCTGCTCTGTCATAGTCTGCAATCATAAAGTTTACCGGAGTCATTCCCCCTTTAAAATATGGCCCTACAGGCATACAGAAAATAACGAACATGTATTCTGGAGCAGGTTTAACCCCTATATTGTCTCCTACCCCAATTACAAACGGCCTGATGTATAGAGTTGCTCCTGTTCCATATGGAGGTACGTATGCTTCATTAGCTTTTACCACCTTCTTAACAGCATCTATAAATTTTTCCACCGGAATCTCAGGCATAAGTAATCTTCTGCAGCTCTTGTTCATCCTCTTTGCATTTTCATCGGCTCTGAAAAGCTGAATTTTCCCCTCTTTTGTTCTGTAAGCCTTTAATCCCTCAAAACATTGTTGTCCATAATGCAGAGCAGTAGAAGCTTCACTTATTCTAAGCATGTTATCTTCCACTAAATTTCCATCATCCCATTTTCCATCCTTCCAGACTGAAATATAACGGAAGTCTGTTTTTATATAACTAAACCCCAAGTTCTTCCAATCAATATTTACTTTTTTCAAAATAAATTACCCCCTGTCAATTTGTTAGTAAAATTATGAAGTCTAGTGAGTACATTTAAGCGGTATTAAATGCATTCAGTAAACTTAACATAATACCATTCTACAACAAAAAAACAAATAATTGTACCATAGATAGTAATTTTTCATGTTTTTTTCCTGATAACATGTAAAAATTTATCCTATTCATTCAGTAATTTACTTTGATTAATAATCTTATTAAATGATTTTTTACTTATATTTTTATTGGAAAAAAGATTTTTTCTATATAGTTCTTGGTCTGTATTTTTGCGAAGAATCTGTATATAGCCTATGTAATCCCCTTTCAAAATATTGTATTGAGGATTGATTAAGCATATTTTCGTCTCGGTTCCTTCTTTTGGAACTTCCACTGACAATTTATCCTCTGTCAATAAATTGAACTTCATTAAGTCATGCTTTTCCGGAATATTCAATGATTCATACTGACAAGTTTCATAATTTTCCTTTACATAATCAAATATTTTAGCAGTTTGATTCCATCTGTCAGGGGAATTTAACACAACTATTATTATATCTCTTCCATGAAATCTCATTGATGATACAAGACATTTCCCTGCTTTTCCGGTATATCCGGTCTTTACCCCATTTGCTTCAGGAATAATGGATAATATCTTATTGATGTTGTAATAATCCCTGGTAAAACCGTACTTTTCTTTTTTTATTTCTTTTGTCCCGACAATTTCTCTGAAAACTTCATTTCTCATTGCAGTTCTGGTCGCTAAGGCCAAATCATATGCTGATGAATAATGATTTTCAGTATCTAATCCATGTGGAGAATTAAATGAACTATTGATCAACCCTATATTTTTGCCACATTCGTTCATATAAGAATAAAATATCTCTGGTGTACCTCCTATATGCTCAGCTATTGCAAGTGCTGCATCATTGCCTGATTTATATAATAATCCATATAAAAGTTCCCTCAAAGTTACCTTTTCACCTGCATTATAACCTACAGTTGAACCTCTGACAGCAGTTGCTTTCCTACTTATAGTGACATAATCATCCAATTTCCCCCTGTTTATTGCTGTAAGGGCTGTAATTATCTTTGTTGTACTTGCCATCGGAACACTTTCATGAGGATTTTTTTCATATAAGACCACTCCGCTTTCCCCGTCAATGGCAACAGCAGTTCTTGCATTAATGTAAATTGATTTTTCTTTTCCCAATGCATACTCATGAAAAATAAAAAGAAAACTTATTATAAGCATACATACTTTATATCTCATGTAATCACCCCAATATATATTGTGCATATAAAAATTAATTAATTCACGAGTTTAATGTATAATTGTGGAATTGCCGGTAATAATAATCACTATATCTAAGGGGTGATTCTATTGTATTTTTTATTATTGATTTTGTTCGTAATATTTATTTTCTTTCCCTTTCCTATAAAGTTTTTCCTTGAAATTAAGGATTCTGAAGTTAAATTATCTATTTATAAACATATTTTACTTACGAAAAAACTTTCTATTAAAACCCAAAAAACCAATTGTGATAATAAAAATAAAAAAAAGCATGTAAATTACTACCTCAATGTGTTTAAACTTTTGAAGAACCGCTTTTTAAAGCCCTCATTAAAATATACCTTTAGAATAGATTACGATTTGCCTGATCCCTGCCATACTGCAGTTATTAAGGGAGTACTTGACTCTTTAATCCACTTTTTAAGTAGTTTTTTATACGACATGTTCAAAATTTCACGTTCTAACATTGCTGTTACCCCAAAGTTTAAAAATACCCTGTATTTTTATTTTTCGCTAAAAGGAATAATATATATAAATTTAGTTAAAATAACTATTATTGGATTTAAAATGTTAATACATAGAGAAAAGGAGGTGCAAATATGAGCAATAGTCATCCAATAGAAAATCTAATGCGCTGTACCATGGAAAACCTTATTAAAATGATAGATGTAAACACAGTCATAGGTGATACAGTAGAAACTAAAGACGGAAGCTATATAATACCTATTTCCAGAGTCTCCATAGGTTTTGCTTCAGGTGGAAGTGAATTCGATGCTGACAAATCCATTAAGGAGTATGATCCCTCCTTCCCATTTGGAGGTGGATCTGGTGCAGGTGTATCAGTAAGACCTGTAGCCTTTCTTGTATTGAGGGAAAATTCCATAAGGCTTTTACCTGTTGACGTAAACAATACATATGACAGAATCGTTGATACAGTTCCTCAAATAATCGATATAATAAAAGAAAGCATGTGTAAAAACAAACAACAGTAAAATAACAGCATCGCATATAATTGCGATGCTGTTATCTATTCTTCATATTCATCTTCGGATTCCGTACTTGCAACAAAAAGATCTATAGAGGGCATTTCCTTTAAATCCTGAAGTCCGAAGGCCCTGAGGAATTCCTCTGTTGTGCCGTATAATATAGGTCTTCCCGGAACATCCATCCTTCCGGTTTCCTTAATGAGATTTCTTTCTATAAGTTTTTGTATTGCTGAATCGCTTTTAACCCCCCTTATATCATCTATATCTATTCTTGTTATAGGTTGTTTATATGCGATTATGGCAAGGCTTTCTAATGAAGCCTGAGATAATGACTGCCTTATGTTTTTCTTTAGCAGTTTTTGCACGTAGTCACTGTACTGAGGCTTAGTAACCAACTGAAATGCATCTTCTATGGATATGAGTTTGATTCCTCTTCCATTATTGTTTATATATTCTTCTGACATTTCTTTCACCAGCTCACTGCATTCTTCATGACTGCACTCGATTATATTTGATATATCCTTTATGCTTAAAGGTTCTCCAGCTGTAAATAATAATGCTTCTATAATAGATTTCAATGTTTTCTTTTTTGAAATCTCCTGAAATTCAAATTGATTTACATCAATGTTACTCATCGTCAGTTCTCCTTTTTATCAATATCTCACTAAAATTCCCCTCTTGATAAACATTAAGTTCCTTTTCTTTAATAAGCTCCAACAAAGCCAGAAATAAAACAACTGTTTCCATTTTACATTCAGCTAAACTGATAATATCATTAAAGGAATATGTCTTTCCAGGCTTGATGCAATTTCTCAAATCCATCATCTTGTCTTCCATACGATATTTATCTGCCAGCACAGTCTTGGCCATATTTTCTGTATTGAAGTTATTGCTTTTATTCTTAAACCTCTCCATGAGCTCATTATATAATTTATACAAATGCAGCATTGTTATGTTCTTCAATAAATCCTCATTTGACACGTCACTTTTTTTCTCAGGTATTATTTCAGGCTTTTTAGAAAACACGATTCCTGTATACAAGCTTTTTTCTCTTAAGTAATTTGCTGCTTCTTTAAATTTTCTATACTGCACTAATTTTTCCACTAAAGTCAACTTGGGATCTTCCTGTTCCTCACTGTCATCCTTTACCTTTGGAAGTAGCGTTTTGGATTTAATTTCAAGTAAAGTAGCCGCAATAACAATGAATTCTGAAGTGATTTCCAGGTCCAATTCCTTCATACTTTGCAAATAATCAAGATATTGATTTGTAATTTCAAAAATCTTTATATCATTTATGCTCATCTTATTTTTTCTAATAAGGTGAAGCAATAAATCAAAAGGGCCCTCAAAGTCCGCAATTTTAACCTTAATCGCTTCCATGTATTATCTCTCCTAAACAATTTGTAGCACTTATATAATACCATCCCTTTCAGCAATTAACAATTAACAATGTTATTGCAGAAGATTCAATTATTTTTTAAAAAATAAAAGCCCCTCAAAGAAAAATCTTTAAGGGGTGAAAATTTATTATTTTATAATAGTAATGTTTTCAGCTTGAGGTCCTTTTTGTCCTTGAGTTACATCAAAAGTAACTTCTTGACCTTCATCAAGTGTTTTATATCCATCTGAAACTATTTGAGAAAAATGTGCAAAAACATCTTTTCCATCTTCTCCTGTAATAAAACCAAATCCTTTTTCTGCATTAAACCATTTTACTGTACCATTCATAATGTGTACCTCCGAAATTTTATTTTCTTAAAATCTTTGTAAAAATCCACCAATAAAATTTCTTTAAATGTTTAGTACATATAACTAAGTACCTATTAAAAATATTTTTGTTTAATTATTTACGTTTCATTTAAGCAATATATCAATAATACCACAGATATTAGTATAATGCAACACTAATTATTCTTGAGTGTAATTTATAAATTGGATACAATAAAAGGTAGATATAAATTCTGAAGGAAGGATTAATATAAATGAGTGAAATTATTTTAGAAAAAGATATGTATGCTCCAATCAGGGACTTTTTTATTAATAATGGATACCAGGTAAGAAGTGAAATTAACAATTGTGATGTATGCGCAATGAAAGAAGGAGAACTTATCATTGTTGAACTGAAGAAAAACCTTAGTGTAGACTTGCTTGTCCAAGGAGTAGACAGGCAAAAAACTGCTGATCTTGTATACATCGCAATTCCAAAGCCCAAAAAACGTACAAGCTTATCCAAATGGAGAAAAATCTGTCACTTGATTAATCGTCTTGAACTTGGTTTAATATTGGTTTCTAATAATAAAAACATAGATGTTGCCATACATCCCAAATCCTTTGACAAAGGAAAAAGCTTATCCCAAAACAAAAGAAAAAGGGGTAAACTGATAGAAGAGTTTAAAGGAAGGCGTATTGACATGAACACCGGAGGAAGCACCAGAGAAAAATTAATGACATCTTATAAAGAAAGTGCTCTTTATATTGCATGCTGCCTTCAGATATTGGGGCCCTCTTCTGCTTCCAGACTTAAAAAATTTGGAGCTGACAACAAAAAAGCATACTCTATTTTGTATAACAATCATTACGGATGGTTTGAAAAAATCCATAAAGGTGTTTATTCAATTACAGAAAAGGGAGTCACAGCAATAGACTGTTATAGTGAAATCACAAACCTGTTAAAATCAAATATTAAAGAGTATACGGAAAACACTGCATAAATTAACAGTTGTAGTTGGAACTCTATAGTCATATAACATACAAGGAGGATAAGTTATGAAACTTTTTAATTTATCTTATGATAAAAAATTTATGAAGAAAACATTAAAATTAGCTCTCCCTATTGCCTTTCAAAACTTTATCATGTCTTCCTTGAATCTTTTTGACAACATTATTATTGGTGGCTTAGGAGTAATTGCTGTTGCAAGCGTCGGTCTTGCGAACCAGATTTTTTTTCTTCTGAATCTGGTTTTATTCGGAATAGTCAGCGGAGCTTCAATATTTACTTCCCAGTATTGGGGTAAAGAGGATTTGAAAAATATAAAAAGAATCCTGGGATTATGTCTCGTTTCCAGCATATTTGCATCAGCTTTATTCATGCTTTTGTCTCTTTTTTTCCCAAGCCAGATTATTGGGCTATTTTCAAAAGACTCCCAGGTTATCATCATGGGCGGAAGTTATCTTAGAATAGCATCCTTAAGTTATATATTTACTGCCGTATCATTTGCTTACTCTGTTATTTTAAGAAGCCTTAACCAGGTTAAAGCTCCTATGGTTGCAAGCATAATTTCACTGGGGATAAACACAGTCCTGAATTTTGTGTTAGTGTACGGCTTAGGAAGTTATGCAGGTATGGGAGTATACGGGTCCGCAATAGCTACATTGATTGCCCGTGTAATTGAATTCATTATGACGTTGTTTGTGGTTTATAAATTGAATTCACCACTGGCAGGGTCTATAAATGATATGTTTGATTTTTCTTTTAACTTTATTAAAAAATTCTTTAAAATCACCATGCCTGTTATTCTCAACGAGAGTTTTTGGGCTTTGGGAGTCACAGTATATGCAGCTATTTATGCTCATATGGGTACGTCAGTCATAGCTGCAACAAACATTGTAGGTACCATAGACAGGCTTGCCATGGTTGTTTTCTTTGGCTTTGGAAATGCTGCTGCCATAATGATAGGCAATAAGATAGGTGAGAAGAATGAGAAGGAAGCTTTTTTATATGCCAAACGGTTTATAATATTGAACCCTATGATAGGAATATTAACGGGGATAGTTCTTTATCTGGTATCTCCAACAATATTATCGGCTTATAACATATCCTCAGAAGTTCACACTTATTCAAGGGATATGCTTATTATACTTTCATTGTTTTTATGGGTAAAGGCCTTTAACTACACAAATATTATCGGTATTCTAAGGAGTGGAGGAGACACAAAATACTGCCTTTTTCTTGACATCGGAGGAATGTGGCTGATTGGAGTTCCTTTGGTGGCTCTTACTGGATTGTATTTTCACATGCCTATCCAGAAGGTATATATTTTTGTTTTTATGGAGGAAATATCTAAATTGATTGTTGGGCTGCCTAGAATTGCTTCAAAAAAATGGATAAACAATATAGTTTTCCATTGATAGATGACTTAATTTTAACTTGCTGGAAGTTACAAAGTGAGACGAAGGGGTTGTTGCAAATCTAGATTTCTAGAGGAGCAACAACTCTTTTTTTTGTAAATATTGGTACACAAGGGATTAAGTCAATTAACCCAATTATTAGATCTGTTGGTTGGATTTATTTTTGGGTACACTTAATAAGCCTAT
>JBEHWK010000001.1:0-125091 GCA_040217795.1 Clostridiaceae bacterium | reverse complement strand
TAATAAAGATATTTCTGTGTGAAAGAATTCTTGCGAAATGTGATTAATGCACTAATAAAACATGCTGTTTTATGAAATATTGTGCAACAGATGTGCTTTTATATTGAAAAACATATAGAAATTTGTCTGCAGAATACAGATGAACACATAATGCCTGCTGTTTAAAACTTCTATATTTTAATTTGGAAGTTTAAGGAGTATAATGTAATAAAGAACAAAGAAAAACTTGAAATATCACGAATTAATGCAAAAATAGAGGATTTTAAGAAGGATTTAAGTTAATAATAATAGCGATAAGCATAAGAACCATGAGAAAGAAAATATTTTTGTGAATTTTGTCTTAAGAGAGTATGCAAGGTTATTTATGGATAAAATATCTAACAAGTAATTCTGAATCAGAATTATTAACAAAAAGTCAAGGCAGACCTCTTATTATTGATAAAGTATCAATAAATAAGTTTTTGAAAATGTTATCATTTTAGGAAGTGATTACAGGGTTAATATTTGAATTTTCCGACAAATGAATAGCGTGCAAAAAAACTGTTTTTAATTATGATAAACAAAGAATCTAGAAGCTATGGGCATATTTAGGGAATTAAATTTGATTTTTGAGGGTTTTTAGCATAATAATGATATTTTTGAATGGATATGAGGTTTTGTTAATTTAATACTCGGTTATATAATAATCAAAGGAATTGTACTAAGGAGCCGAAAGTATGGAAAAATCATTAAAGGAGTTAATTGTAAAAAACTCCAAATTAGATATTATGGTCATGAGTTTAATCACATTAAACCTATTTATTTTTGTAAGTAGCAAGGTTGCACTGGTATATTTACTGGGATCCGCAGTTAGTGTGATTAATTTTGTTGTTAGTGGTTATTTTGTGTCGAAGCTTCTGGTTAAAAACAGTTTATTCTATGGAATAGCATATGCTTTAAGAATATTCATTATAGCCTTGATTGGTTTGGCATTTGCTGGTGAATTTATTTTGCTTTCAGCGTATATTGGCGGGTATTTTACCCATCATATATGTTTGATAATTTACTGGATCTTTATAAAGAAAGGGAGTGAATAAAATGATGGAACCTGTGGAACCACTGTTTTCTTTTTATTTGGGAAACTTTAAGTTAGACATTACTATTCAGCTGTTTATTGAATGGATAGTAATGCTGTTGATAATCGCAGCAGCTATTTGGGTTACCAATGGTTTAAAGAAAAAGCCAAGTAAAAAACAAGCAGTGGCTGAAATGATATACGGTGCCTTAAATGGTCTGGTAAAAGACAATATGGGGGATGGATATCAAAATTTTGTGCCATTCATAGGAACTCTGGGTGCTTTCATATTAATCATGAATCTTACAGGACTTGTAGGAGTAGCGCCGCCAACTTCAAACTACAGTGTTACAATTGCATTTGCGATTATGTCTTTTATAGTTGTAAATGTAAATGCTCTGAGAAAAGTTGGAACTAAACATTATCTGGGAGGACTTTTAGAACCATTCCCTGTAATGCTGCCTATAAACATCGTGGAAAGGCTGATGTTGCCAGTATCTCTTTCACTGAGACTTTTTGGTAACATTCTTGCAGGAACAGTTTTACTTGAGCTGGTTTACATGGCACTTGGAAGCTTTTTATTTGGACTTACAAAGATTGGTATTCCGGTATTTTTACATGGATATTTTGATTTGTTTGATGGGTTGATCCAAGCATTTATTTTTATGATGCTTACAATGATAAATACAAAAATTACAGCAGAACATTAATTATTAGAAGGAGGATTTTAAAATGGAAACAGCAATAGCAATGAGAGCATTAGGTGCAGGTATAGCTGCAATAGCAGGTATTGGAGCAGGAGTAGGTATAGGTATAGCTACAGGAAAAACAATCGAAGGTATTTCAAGACAACCTGAATTAAGTGGTAAGCTTACTACTACTATGTTTATAGGTTGTGCTCTTGCAGAAACTACAGCACTTTATGGTCTGTTAGTTTCATTAATCTTAATATTCGTTGGAGTAAAATAGTAAGTGATACAAAATAAATAAAATTACTGACTCCAGAAGGGAGGCATGGGCTAAGATATGGATATAAATGTTTCAACGATAGTAGGAACTATAATAAACTTTATATTTTTACTTTTAATTCTGAAACATTTCTTTTTTGATAAAGTTAGGAATATAATTCAAGAAAGAAAAGATGAAATTGAAGACAAGATGGAAAAAGCAGATGAAGATCTTGAAAAAGCAAGATTGTTCAAAGTTGAAAATGAAAGAATTTTAAAATCAGCAAGGGATGAAGGAAAAGGAATTACTGAGTCTTATAAGAAAAAAGCTGATAAAGTATATAATGAAATTGTTCAGGAAGCCAATAAAGAAGCTGGTACCATAATGGAAAGAGCAAGGGTTGAAGTGGAAAGAGAAAAACAAAAGGCAGAAGCTGAAATTAAAAAACAAGTTGTAGATTTAGCTGTTATGCTTTCTGAAAAAGCTCTGGGTGAAAGCATTGACGAGGAAAAACATAAAAGACTTATCAATGATTTTATAGCTAAGGTAGGTATTTAATTATGTATGAATACTTAGACAGGAGATATGCTCTGGCTCTTTATCAAATAGCTGAAGAGAATGGAAAAGTTGAAGAATATTTAGGAGACTTAAGACAAATCTGCAAATATGTTTATGAAAATAATGACTTTGTAGAAGTAATTAAACATCCGCAAATAAGCACTTCAAAGAAAAAAACGCTCTTTACTAATATTTTTAAAGGAAAGGTTGATAATGACCTTCTATCTTTCCTGCTGATATTAATAGAAAAAGACAGAATTTTATATCTTAAGGAAAAGCTGGAGCAGATGGAAAAAATCCACCTGGAAAGAAACAACACACTTTTGGCTACTGTACAGACTGTTATTCCTTTGGATAGAAAGCAATATAACTTGCTTAAAGAAAAGTTAGAAAATAAATATGATAAAAAGGTAATCCTTCAAGAAGAAATAAATAAGAGCATTCTCGGAGGAGTATATGTAAGAGTAGGAAATGATGTAATTGATGGAACAGTCAGATCCAAACTCGACGAAATGAAGGCTCTTATGCTTAAGAGAGAATAGGGGTGAATCTATGAACATCAGACCAGAAGAAATTACTTCTATTATTAAAAGTGAAATAGAGAAGTATGAAAAACATATAAAAACTGAAGATTCTGGTACTATTATCCAAATAGGTGACGGTGTTGCTAGAGTTTACGGCCTTGATGATTGTATGTATGGTGAACTTTTAGAGTTTCCCAATAATGTATTCGGAATGGCATTAAACCTTGAGCAGGACAACGTTGGCTGCGTTCTTTTAGGATCTGAAGAGGGAATAAAAGAAGGCGATATAGTAAAAAGAACAGGAAAAATTGTTGAAGTACCTGTAGGAGATGCATTAATAGGAAGAGTTGTAAACTCTTTAGGGGAGTCTATCGACGGGAAAGGTCCAATCTTAAATGATGGATACAGAGCCATTGAAGAGCCGGCACCAAGCATCATAGACAGAAGTTCAGTTAATGAACCTTTACAAACAGGATTAAAAGCTATTGACTCCATGATTCCGGTTGGAAGAGGTCAAAGAGAACTTATAATCGGGGACAGACAGACAGGTAAAACTGCAATAGCATTGGATGCTATAATAAATCAAAAGGGTAAGGATGTTATCTGTATTTACGTTGCAATAGGACAAAAACAGTCAACTGTTGCGCATATAGTTAATACTTTGACAGAAATGAATGCTATGGATTATACACTTGTAGTTGCATCTACAGCTGCAGATTCAGCTCCGCTTCAATATCTTGCACCTTACGCAGGATGTTCTATCGGGGAATATTTCATGCATAAAGGAAAAGATGTTCTTATAGTTTATGATGATTTATCCAAGCACGCTGTTGCCTACAGAACAATGTCACTATTGCTTAGAAGACCACCAGGCAGAGAAGCATACCCTGGAGATGTATTCTACATACATTCCAGACTTCTTGAAAGAGCTGCAAAACTATCTAAAGAACTTGGAGGAGGTTCAATCACAGCCCTTCCTATTATAGAAACTTTGGCAGGAGATGTTACTGCGTACATTCCTACTAACGTAATTTCAATTACAGACGGACAGATATTCCTTGAATCAGAGTTATTCTATTCAGGACAAAGACCAGCAGTAAATGCAGGTATATCTGTATCAAGAGTTGGTGGTAATGCACAAATCAAGGCAATGAAGCAAGTTTCAAGTACTTTAAGACTTGACTTGGCTCAATACAGAGAATTGGCAGCATTTGCACAATTCGGATCAGATCTTGACAGAGATTCAAAAATGAGACTTGAAAAAGGAAAGAGACTGGTTGAGGTTCTTAAGCAGGATCAATACTCACCAATGCATGTACAGGATCAGATAATGATACTTTATGCAGCAGTAAATGATTTCTTATCAGACATAAAAGTTAATGATATAACTAAATTTGAGAAACAATTCTTAGAATTCATGTATACTCATCACAGAGAAGTAGGAAAAGCCATAGTTGAGAGAAAAGTGCTTGATGACGAAGTAAAATCTCAATTAGATGCAGCTATTGTTGAATTTAAGAAGATATTCTTACAAGAAGCATAGCTTTTAAAAGCTATGCCATCTTTTAGGAGGTGGACATATGGCAGGAGCAGGACTTATAGTAATAAAAAGAAGAATTAAGTCTGTCAGCAACACAAGAAAAATAACAAAAGCCATGGGAGTTGTTGCCACTTCTAAACTCAGAAAAACGAGAAACCAGCTTTCTGTTAATAACATTTACTTTAATTCAGTAGTGAAGTTGAAAGATAGATTGGTAGGTTCATTAGAGGATATGAATAGCCATATATATTTTAATCCTAAAGGTGAAGGGGCAATATTGTATATCCTTATGTCTTCAGACGGAGGTTTATGCGGGGGATACAACGCTAATGTCGTGAATTTCTTTAATGCGGAAGCATCAAAGGAAAGCGATGTGAAGGTTATTGTAATAGGACAGAAAGGCTTGAATTATTTAAGAAGATTCAGCTATGAAACTGTTGCAGAGTATGTTGAGATCCCGGATGTTCCCACAAGTAAAGAAGCTAAAATAGTATATAACACGGCTATTAAGCTTTATGAGGAAGGTAAAGTGTCTGAAATCAGAATGGTGTATACTGACTTTTTATCTCCTGTAAAACAGGAAATAAAAAGCGTAAAACTTCTTCCCTTGGAGAAAAATTTTAACGGAAATCGGACTTTAATTAAAGAACCTGGTGTTAATGAAGCTTTAGAAGGGACTTTAGAAGTTTATTTAAAGACTTTGATTCTGAATTGCATGATCAGTTCAAAGGCAAGTGAACAAAGCTCCAGAATGACTGCAATGGATGGAGCAACTACTAATGCAAATGATTTGTTAGAAGCATTAAACACAAAATATAACAGGATCAGACAGGCTGCTATAACTCAGGAAATATCTGAGATAGTGGGCGGAGCTGATGCGCTAAAATAGTAAGGAGGTAATGTGATGCCTGGTATTATCGGAAAAGTAGTTCAGGTAATTGGACCTGTAATAGATATAAAATTCGATAATGATGCCCTTCCGAACATCTATAATGCAATTGAAATTGTTGATGGGGATCGTAAGGTAATAGCAGAAGTCGAACAACATACAGGGGATGATATCGTAAGAGCTATTGCATTGGAAGCTACAGAAGGTTTAAGAAGAGGCATGGATGCTTATGATACTGGGAAACCTATAAATGTTCCTGTAGGGGAAAATGTTTTAGGAAGATTGTTCAATGTTTTAGGTAAAACAATAGATAATGGAGAGGCGATTGCGGTTGAAAATTCATACCCAATTCATAGACCAGCTCCTACATTCCAGGAACAATCTGTTGAGCCGGAAATGTTTGAAACAGGAATAAAGGTAATAGATCTTATCGCTCCTTATCAAAAGGGTGGTAAGATCGGGCTTTTCGGAGGAGCTGGAGTTGGTAAGACAGTTCTTATCCAGGAGCTTATCAACAATATAGCGAAACAACACGGAGGGCTTTCCGTATTCACAGGAGTAGGTGAAAGATCAAGAGAAGGTAATGACCTTTATCATGAAATGAAAGACTCAGGGGTTATAAATAAAACTGCATTGGTATTCGGACAGATGAACGAACCACCAGGTGCAAGAATGAGAGTTGCCTTAACAGGTCTTACAATGGCAGAATACTTCAGGGATCAAGGTCAGGATGTATTGCTGTTCATAGATAACATATTCAGGTTCACTCAAGCTGGTTCAGAAGTATCAGCTTTACTTGGAAGAATTCCTTCTGCAGTTGGATATCAGCCTACACTTGCGACTGAAATGGGAGCTCTACAGGAAAGAATAACTTCAACCAAGAGCGGATCCATAACATCTGTTCAGGCAGTATATGTTCCTGCGGATGACTTGACAGACCCTGCACCAGCTACAACATTTACTCACTTGGATGCAACAACAGTTCTTTCAAGAAGTATATCCGAGTTGGGAATTTATCCTGCTGTTGATCCATTGGATTCTACATCAAGAATTCTTGATCCAAGAATTGTTGGAAAAGAACATTATGAAACAGCAACAAAGGTTAAGCATATCCTTGAAAGATATAAAGAACTGCAGGATATCATTGCAATCCTTGGAATTGATGAACTTTCAGAAGATGATAAAGTTATTGTTTCAAGAGCAAGAAAGGTTCAAAGATTCCTTTCTCAGCCATTTACTGTTGCTGAACAATTTACAGGCATGCAGGGTAAATATGTTCCTGTAGCTGAAACAATAAGAGCATTTAATGAAATTCTAGATGGAAAGCACGATGACATTCCTGAATCTGCATTTTTATTTGTAGGAACAATAGAAGAAGCAGTTCAAAAGGCTAAGGACATGGCTAATAAATAGCCGTCTGTAAGAGGGGCGAAGCACTATGGCGAAGAATTACACTTTAAAAATATTAACTCCTGATAGAGTCGTGTATGAAGGAGAAGCCTCAAGAACTCTTATAACTACTGCTATGGGAGGGTTAGATTTCTATGCTGGCCACGCTCCTATTGTAGTTATCACTGTTCCGAGCAAAACTGTATTTTATGATGCATCAGGAGCTGAAAAAATCCTATTTACTTCAGAAGGTGTTGCTTCATTCGAAGATAATGAACTCACTTTTTGCTGTGATTCAGCAGAGTGGCCTGAAGAAATAGATATTGCAAGAGCTGAAAAGGCAAAGGAAAGAGCAGAGTCAAGATTAGGCGACGGCAGCAATTTTGACAAAGAGAGGGCAGAAATGTCATTGCAAAGAGCTATTATAAGATTAAGTCTTAAACAATAGCTTTTGAAAAAATAAAAATCAGTATTTAAAGGTACAATTACAGATGGAGCCTGGTGAATTGGGTTTCAGTAAAGTTATATCAAACGTCGGAGAGAAAATATCTCCGGCGTTTTTTTTGTTATTGAATTTTAGAAATGAATCACAGATAATTAATATTTATACTATTATATATAATAAGTTGAATACATCCTTATACCCTTGGCCATAATTAAAAGGAAAGGTGAGGGTATTATGATGTATTATAAAAAAATTAAGTTTTTTGTACTATTTTTCGTTATACTTTTAACATTTTTAAATTTATGCAATCTAAGATGCCGAGGATATGAAAATCTGCAGAAAAAATTTTTGGAAAGACATGAGGATATAGAACTTACATTGATAATAGAAGGGAAGAGCATAGAGAATTATAAGAATTTTGGTAAATATATGATTGAAAATATCCCTGAGAACTTTGAAGGTAGTTATAAAAGTGAGCAGAGGGAGAATTCTGATGAAATAAAAGGTGTCGGAAATAATTTTAATATGGGAGTCGAGATATATAATGAATCTCCAGTCAGCTTCAGAATAGTATATTCAACTAAGAATAAAAAGGAAAACTTAGAAGCTGTTAAAAAATATATAAACTATCTCCTAAAGGAAAAAGCATATGAATTAAGATATTTTCAAGAGATTAAGGGAAGAATAGAAATAGAAGATAATTTAAGGGAAACATTGATCAATGAACTTAAATCCTTGGGAATTGAAAAGTATTCATTATTGAAACTCAGCAATGGGTTTACAGGGAAAGCAGAATCAGGAAATAATACAATAAACTTCGCTATTTGCACATATGAAAAAAAATCCTACATTATTATTGGTGAACCAATAATAATATCAACATATTAAGAGGGTTAAATATAGGACCTCTTTACTGAACTTAACTTATACTAGTTCGAAAGTCGCAAAACCAGGAGATTTTCGGATGTTGGGTATAATTGAAGAAATTCTTGCATTATGGTAGAAAGCTTCACTGCTAAATAGGTTAGACTTCTGGAGTTTTTAGGACAGAATATTTTAGAATTTTGAATTATGCATATAAGTTGATAATTGCAGTTGGAACCCTATATGAAAATTAAAACCCTGAAACAATAATTTATGGAGGATAATATGGAAAAAATAAGAGTAAAAGGCGGGAAAACATTAAGAGGTGAAGTTGATATAAGTTCTGCAAAAAACTCTGTTCTCCCTATCATAGCAGCATGCATTTTATGTGGAGATAAAAACATTATAAAAGAAGCTCCTTTACTGGAAGATGTATTTGTGATATGTGATGTTTTAAAAGAACTAAACGCATTTGTTGAGGTGGATAAATTAAAAAAAGAATTGAGTATTGATACTAAAAATCTTAAACCTGACAGTGCAAATAGTGAACTTATGAAAAAAATGAGAGCATCTTTTCTTATAATGGGGCCCATGCTTACTAAATTTGGTTATTCAAAGCTGTCTCATCCTGGAGGCTGTAATATAGGCACAAGACCTATAGATCTTCATTTGAAAGGATTAAAAGCATTAGGAGCTGATATATCAATAGGACATGGGTTTGTAGAGGCAAGGGCAGCCAAGCTAAAGGGAGACCGGGTCTATCTGGATTTTCCATCTGTAGGTGCAACAGAGAATATAATGATGGCAGCAGTTTTTGCAAAAGGAACCACTATTATAGAAAATGCAGCAGAAGAGCCGGAAATTTGGGATTTGGCAAACTTTCTTAATTCTATGGGAGCTAAAATTTATGGTGCAGGTCAGGGGAAAGTAACCATAGATGGAGTTGATGATTTAAAACCTTCAGTATATAAACCTATATATGACAGGATAGAGGCTGGAACATTTATGACTGCAGCAGCCATAACCCGAAGCAAAATAACAATTAACGGGGTTAATGAAGAACATCTTAGACCTATAATAGAGAAGCTCAAGGAATGCGGAGTAAAAGTAGATGTGCTTGCAGATGATAAGATTATGGTGGATGGTTCCTGTGAATTAAAACCTGTGGATATTAAAACTCTTCCGTATCCGGGATTCCCTACTGATATGCAGGCGCAGATGATGAGTATGCTGACACTAATAAAAGGTTCAAGTATAATATCTGAAACTGTTTTTGAAAACAGGTTTATGCATGTGCAGGAATTGATCAGAATGGGAGCAAGCATTAAAATTGATGGAAGAACTGCAATCATAGAAGGAGTCGATAAACTTACCGGATCAGAAGTGAAAGCAACAGATCTAAGAGCTGGTGCAGCTTTGATTCTGGCAGGATTAGCAGCAGACGGATATACAGAGGTGAGTGATGTATATCATATAGACAGGGGATATGTGAATATTGAGGAAAAGCTCAGAAAAATTGGGGCAGACATTGAAAGGATAGAAGTATAAAAATGTTCAGATTCGAAATTATCTGAATAAAATAATATGTTCGGGCATATGTATATTATGTAAAACAATATACAGGCAGGAATCATGAAGTTTAAAAAAATAAGTATCGGGAAAATCAAAAAGCTGGGCATATTATTTTTACCTGTATTAGCCCTTATAGTAATCTCAAGTTTAGTAATTTTACTGGGGAAGACTGCAGGGAAGGTTGAAGAAATCTCTGTTAAACTGGATGATGAAACATTTAAAATGGTTCAAAATAAGGATTTTTCAAAAATTTCAGTATATATTTCTCAAAGTGGAGAAATTGTAAAAGTGGATTTAGAGGATTATGTTTTAGGCATAATTTCAGGAGAAATGCCTGCAGCCTTCAATGAAGAAGCATTGAAGGCACAGGCTGTGGTTGCAAGAACCTATGCAGTAAAACGTCTTATATATCCTTGTGAAAAGGCTGAGGGGGCAGATATATGTGATTCAGTGCATTGTCAGGTGTATATGAATAAAAAGGATAGGATGAACAGCTGGGATAAAAATAAAGCACAGGATTATTGGGATAAACTTCAGAGAGCAGTGAGTTCTACAAAGGGAGAAGTACTGACTTATAATGGAGAATTAGTTCTATATCCACAGTTTTTTTCTACCAGTTGGGGCAAAACTGAAGATTGTTCAGCAGTTTTTTCTTTATCATTGCCATATCTAAAGTCTGTATCTTCTCCGGGTGAGGATGAAGCTCCTAAATATAAATCAAAAACTATAATTTCAAGTGCACAATTTATTAACAAAATAAACAGTAATTTCAAAGGTGCCAACCTGAATATTTCAAATTTGAGGAACTCAGTAAAAATATCCAGCAGGAACCAGGGGGGGTCCGTAAACGAAATAAAAATAGGGGATACTTCAATAAAGGGAACACAATTCAGGAGTGTATTTGAGTTGAATTCTGCTAATTTTAATATTTCATTTACGAATAAAGCTGTTGTAATTGAAACTTCAGGGTATGGACATGGAGTCGGAATGAGCCAATGGGGAGCAAATGCAATGGCTGAAAAAGGTGCGAAATATAATGAGATATTAAGTCATTATTATAATGGAATACAATTGAATAATATATCTGAACTGAAATTTGTCAGATAGGATTTGGGAAATTGCAATCTGGATGTTATAGGGTTCCTTATAGTTAAAGTTTCAACAAGCTATTAGTTGAAGCCGGAGCCTTATATGAGAAACGATTGCTTTTTTTTGCGTTTAAAAAAAATGTAGAAAAAGGTAGGAAAATATTTACTGGAATAAATGTATTATTTTATAAATTTAGGACAGACTAACAAATGGAGGTGTTTATATTGGATAAACAAAGAAAAATGGAAAAGTTAAAAGCATTATTAAGGAAGGAAAGTTTTTATGTAGTTCTTTTTGTATGTTTATGTGTACTTGCCAGTGCAGCAGCAATATCAATAAGAAAGGCCAGGGAGAATACAAATCCTCCTGTAGCTGAAAATTCTGATAACCTGCCTATAAACATAAATAACTCAGGTGGAAGCACTACAATTGACAATGCAGATCAGGTTAATAATGACAAGAAGACGAAAACAGAAACAGCTGACAGTTCTGCAGGCAAAACTAAAGATGTTTCATCTACAGGCAGTGTCAAATTTGTAAAACCGCTGGATGGTACATTATTGAGAAAATTCACATATGGAACATCTGTGGTAAAGGTTGATGCAAGCAAGTATGAAAGCATAAAAGGGATTGATATTGCCGGAAAGATAGGTACGGCCGTTGTAGCTGCTGCTGATGGGGTTGTAGATGAAATAGGTAGTGAAGACGGAGATTTAAGCGGGTGGTACGTTGTCATAAAACATGCAAACGGATTCAGAACAAAATATGCTAATCTGGATTCTAATATTAAGGTAAAGAAAAATGATAATGTCACTCAGGGAAGCACAATAGGGAAAATAGGGGATACTGCAAAAAGGCTTACAAATAAGGAAGAAGGAGAACATTTGCAGTTCCAGGTAATAGATTCAAAGGGTGAACAAGTTGATCCATTAAAATATATAACTTTAAAAAGTTCATGAAACTGCATTTAGCATGAAATCAGTCATTTTCATTGATGAAATGACTGATTTCTAAGGAATTTAAAGAAAAATAATGCATATTAATTAATATAGCGGAATTAAGGAGGACCCATTTTGAAAGACTATATTGAAGAAAGAGTACTCGAGGTGGCTCAGTATATTATTGATTCCAAGGCTACCATAAGGAAGACCGCAAAAGTTTTTGGAGTAAGCAAGAGCACTATTCACAAGGATATGACAGAAAGGCTGCCGAAGATTAATCCCAGCATAGCCACCAAGGCAAAAGATATATTAGAAACGAATAAAGCTGAGAGGCATATCAGGGGAGGAAAAGCCACAAAATTAAAGTACAAGGCTATTGAATAGGATCACTGCTGTATATTATAATAAATTTGGAGAAATATGTAGAAAAATGGCATTAACCAATAATTTTATAAATATGGGAGTGAGAGGGAATGTTGTTTGGGAGAATGGGAACGGATTTAGCTATTGATTTGGGGACAGCAACAGTTCTTGTGCATTTGGCTGGTAAAGGAATCGTTTTAAAGGAACCATCAGTGGTAGCTATAGATAAGAATACAAATAAAGTTATTTCTGTAGGAGAAGAAGCAAGAAGAATGATAGGACGTACACCTGGAAATATCGTAGCAGTTCGTCCTTTAAGGGATGGGGTTATATCCAATTACGATATAACTGAAAAAATGCTTAAGCATTTTATTCAAAAAAGCTGTGGTAAAAGGAAAATTTCTGCACCTAAGGTGATGATTTGCATTCCATCAAAGGCCACAGAAGTGGAAAAACGAGCTGTTGTAGATGCCGCTAAAAATTCTGGTGCCAAATCTGTATTTTTAATAGAAGAGCCCCTTGCAGCTGCAGTAGGAGCTGGACTGGATATTTCAAAGCCTTCTGGAACTATGGTTATAGAT
This sequence comes from Clostridiaceae bacterium, assembly GCA_040217795.1. Classification (GTDB taxonomy): domain Bacteria; phylum Bacillota; class Clostridia; order Clostridiales; family Clostridiaceae; genus Clostridium_T. The sequence continues at coordinate 112,334 of JBEHWK010000001.1, read as the reverse complement.
ATAGGAGGAGGGACAACAGATATAGCTGTAATTTCCCTTAAAGGGGTAGTCGAAAGAGCTTCAATTAAAGTTGCAGGAGATAAATTTGATGAGGCAATTGCCAGATATATACGTAAAAAATACATGCTTATGATTGGAGAAAAAACTGCAGAAGAGGTTAAAATTTCAACTGCATCAGCATTAAAAGGGGCAAGAAATAAAGTTTCTGTTGTAAAAGGAAGAAACCTGGTTACAGGATTGCCTTACAGCATAGATGTCAGAACAAATGAAATTGTGGAAGCTCTTGATGAGCCATTAGGGTTAATACTTGATAAAGTTCACCATGTTTTAGAAAAAACACCGCCGGAACTATCTGCGGATATAATGGAAAAGGGGATTCTTCTTACCGGCGGAGGTGCGCTTCTTCATGGATTGGATAAGCTTATAGAATTTCAAACCGGTGTAAAAGTTTCAGTTGCTGAAGGCAGCGTTGAATGTGTAGTCTTAGGATCAGGGAGAATACTCTCTGGTATCAGTAAAAAAACTTTAGACTATTTTGATGGTGAAGTGTTTTCTTTATAATAAGTTCTTCCAAATAAAAAGGCTTAAGAGCCTTTTTTTTGTTTTTATGGAGAAGCATACAAAACTGCTTTCAGAGAGGTTGTGTATGCTTTTTATTTACATTTTATTATTTTCAAGAGCTAAGTGGTAGCTGTGAACTATTCCTTTTACTATTGTCTTACACATATCCATAATCAAGGAAAGCCTTATGGATCTGTTGGAAAAGGAGGCAGAATTGTTGCTTGAATCCACAATTCCTATGATTGAGATTGTTCCAACGTTAGGAAGCTTTTTCCCTACACCTTTTCCGGGATGTATAGGATGATCCCTCACATGTATCTCACCTATGGAGTTATTGGTTCCTAAACAGGCATCTATTGCGATTACAAGGGCATCAGGGTGGGCAGAATAAATATCCTTCAGTTTATCATCTAAGTTTAAAGCATGTATAGGTGAACTCAAGGTTCCATATACGGGTATAGGAACTAAAGTATCTTCTAAAAGAGTCCCAACTAAAGGACCTAAACAATCTCCTATACATTTGTCAGTACCTATGCATATTATTACAGTTTTTTTTGTGATAAAATCCTTCAGAAAATAGGCTAATTCGTAATATGACATAGTTCCTTTATAGTTAACTTTAACCTTATTCAACAAAATCACCCTTCCGAATAATAATATAAAATAATATTTAACAAGATTTATGATATTTGAGCTATATTCTACTATATGAACAGTGAATAGAATTTATTAAAGAAAGTATAAATACGTGAGAAATTGGCAATAAAAATTAATAGCAGGAGGTGATTAGATGAATAGAAAAATTTGTATAATAATTGTTGTCATATCTACATTAATCAGTCTGTTTTTTTTATTGAGCCCTCTGGAGAAAAGACAGAAAATAAATGAAAGGATTCAGGTTCAAAATACAATCCCTTCAAATCCTGTAAGTGAGCCTAATAATGTCTCAGATGAAAAGTCGGAGGAAAAAGAAAATAAAACAGCATCAGAAGAGGGGGGTTCAAAAGCTGAAAGCCAGTATCCTCAATCAACTGATACGGAAAATAACCAGCAGCAAAAGGATTCTGGCTATGATATTGAGGATATTTACAGCAAGGAAGACACCTTTACGGCAGCGATGATATTTAAAGTTGACAAGAATACAATTGCACAAAATATGCCGTTACTAAGCAAGGCAAAGCTTTTTTATTATGCAGGAGAATTGAAAGGTTATGATTATCTAAGGATAAGGAATATATTATCTTCAGAAAATGAGACAGAAGGTGCTAAAGAAATCTTCAGAATTCTGAAGAGAGATTTTGATGAAAATCAATACAATGAGATTAAAAGCATATTAAATCCGTATATCAATGTAGACAAAATAGAACAATATTTAAATACTTAGAATGCTGAAAACTTATAAGTTTCCACAAGGATATCAATATTATTAGATATAATGGAAAAGGTTAATAATATTATTGAACTATAACTATAATGGGAGTAAATGAAAGAAAAGTTGAGCAATAGTAATTTAAATAAGTAAAATGGCATATAATGAGGGTTGAAACTTATTTGTTATCCCATTATACTATTCCTTGTCGGTTAACAAGTTTAGCCGCAGAAATGTGGTTAATATGCTGGCATGGCTCAACGGTAGAGCAGCTGACTTGTAATCAGCAGGTTGTAGGTTCGATTCCTATTGCCAGCTCCATATATGGAGGAGTTCCCGAGTGGCCAAAGGGGGCAGACTGTAAATCTGTTGCGTGATCGCTTCGATGGTTCGAATCCGTCCTCCTCCACCATTAACCTATAGTAAAACAAGGGCGCATAGCTCAGCTGGGAGAGCATCTGCCTTACAAGCAGAGGGTCACAGGTTCGATCCCTGTTGTGCCCACCATTGTTTATTTAAATTTTAAAAGTAAAAATCATAATATGCTGGCATGGCTCAACGGTAGAGCAGCTGACTTGTAATCAGCAGGTTGTAGGTTCGATTCCTATTGCCAGCTCCATAATATGGAGGAGTTCCCGAGTGGCCAAAGGGGGCAGACTGTAAATCTGTTGCGTGATCGCTTCGATGGTTCGAATCCGTCCTCCTCCACCAGTTTCTAAAGCAGACTTAAAGTCTGTTTTTTATTTTTTATTAAGTTACTGTTGACATATAAACAAGAAAATGCTAGAATCATATAGCGTAAAAAATGAATAACTCTTATCCAGAGAGGTGGAGGGAAAGGGCCCGATGAAACCCGGCAACCTGTGCATTGCACAAAGGTGCCAATTCCTGCAGAAGTTTATTTCTGTGAGATAAGAGAGAGAATAGGATTTTCAAGTCTCTTCTTATCCGGGAGGCTTTATTTTTTTGTTGAAAATAAAGAGAGAATTTGTTTTAAATGAAAGGAGAAAAAATGAAAAGATTATTTACTTCAGAATCAGTTACAGAAGGACATCCAGATAAAATCTGTGATCAGATTTCAGACTCAATATTAGATGCTATGCTTGAAAAAGATCCATATTCAAGAGTTGCTTGTGAAACTACAGTTACTACAGGAATGGTTATGGTTATGGGAGAGATATCTACAAATTGTTACGTAGACATTCCTAAGATTGTAAGACAAACTGTAAGAGAAATAGGTTATGACAGGGCAAAGTATGGTTTTGACTGTGACACTTGTGCTGTTTTAACTTCAATAGATGAACAATCTTCAGATATAGCTCAGGGAGTTGACGAAGCACTTGAGTCAAGAGAGGGAGAAGAAGTTGATATTGAAGCAGTAGGAGCTGGAGACCAAGGAATGATGTTTGGGTTTGCTACAAATGAAACTCCGGAATTCATGCCTGCACCAATAGCTATGGCTCACAGACTTTCAAGAAGATTGACAGAAGTAAGAAAGAATGGAACATTAGGTTATTTAAGACCAGACGGAAAAACTCAGGTTACTATAGAGTATGATGGAGATAAGGTTAAGAGAATTGATGCTATTGTAATATCAACTCAACATGGTCCTGAAGTGCCTCAGGAACAAATCAGACAAGATTTAATGGAGCATGTTATCAAAGCAGTAATGCCAGCAGAATTATTGGATGATGAAACAAAATATTATATAAACCCAACTGGAAGATTCGTAATCGGAGGACCTCAAGGGGATTCAGGCCTTACTGGAAGAAAAATAATAGTTGATACTTACGGCGGATACGGAAGACACGGCGGTGGAGCTTTCTCAGGAAAAGATCCTACAAAGGTTGACAGAAGTGCTGCTTATGCTGCAAGATGGGTTGCTAAAAACTTAGTTGCTGCAGGTGTTGCAGATAAACTTGAAATTGAACTGGCTTATGCTATAGGAGTTGCAAACCCGGTTTCTATAGAAGTTGACACTTTCGGGACTGGAAAGATAGCTGAAAATAAGATAGTAGAAATAGTAAATGAGGTTTTTGATTTAAGACCAGGTGCAATAATAAAAGAGCTTGACTTAAGAAGACCTATATACAGACAGACAGCAGCTTATGGACATTTTGGAAGAACAGATGTAAAACTTCCTTGGGAAGAGTTAAACAAAGTTGAGGAAATAAAAAAATATCTATAATTTAGTAAGGGATTCAGTTTTCTGATATCCTTAATAAAAGAAGCAGAGATTAAGACCTTTGCTTCTTTTTTATTATGCAGGAAAGAGTTGAAGCTGAAAGGTGATGTCTGTTAATTGCCAGCTTAAGTGTGATATAATGTTATTAAATGGTTTTGACCGCAAAATCTAAAACCCTATGTATTTTAGCGGGCATATTTTTAGTACACTCAAACAGGAGAAATTTTATGGAAGAAGTATGTGGAGTTGTGGAAAGCATTATTTTCCACAATGAAGACAATGGATATGTTGTAGCAAAGCTCTTAAACGGAGCTTCAGCTTTTACTGCAGTTGGGGTTGTACCATATATTAAAGAGGGGCAGCAGCTGGAGATAAAGGGTGAGTGGGTGCTTCATCCTTCCTTTGGAAGGCAGATAAAAATAGAGGAATGCAGGGAAGTTATACCTAATACATTAGATGGGATAGAGAAATATCTTTCTTCAGGAGTAATATATGGAATCGGACCTGTTACAGCAAAGAAAATAATAGAAAAGTTTAAAGAAGAAACCTTGAACATATTGGATACAAATATAAACAGGTTAAGGGAAGTTGATGGAATAGGGGAGAAAAAGTTCCTGTTGATTAAGGAATCTTATGAGGAACAAAAAGATCTGAAAAACATAATGATATTTTTTCAGAGCCACGGAGTAACACCTAATCAATGCATAAAAATATTCAAAGCCTTTGGAGGTGACTCCATAGGTATAATAAAGGAGAATCCTTATTTACTGTGTGAGGAAATTTCAGGAATAGGATTCAAGACTGCTGACAAGATTGCAAGAAGTATTGGGGTAGAGGCAGACTCCCCGTTCAGGATAGAAAGCGGAATAAAATATATAATTAATGAATTTTGTTCTAACGGAAATACTTATATGCCTAAAGATCTTTTGATAAAAGAAGGAACAGAGATTCTTACAGTAAAAGAAGAAGTAATACTTGAAAATCTCATAAATGCCTGTGCAGCACAAAAATTAGTTTTGGAAAAGATACAAGATAAGGAATGTGTTTTCACTTTGCCTTATTATTATTTTGAGATTGGAATAACGAAACGGATTCTTACATTGTCAGTTGCTAACTTCCAAAAGATTAATTCAGATGTCGAATATGAAATAGCTCAATTTGAGAATGAAAATAATATCAGGTTTGCCCCTTCTCAGAAAAAGGCTATAATTGGAGCTTTTTTAAATGGAATAGAAATAATTACAGGAGGACCAGGTACTGGTAAAACCACCATTATTAAATGTATAATAAGTATTTTTGAAAAGTCAGCCAATAAGGTTCTTCTTGCAGCCCCCACGGGAAGAGCTGCAAAAAGAATGGGAGAGTCAACAGGGAAAGAGGCTAAAACAATTCACAGGCTTCTTGAGATGGGAGTTTCAGAAGACGAAGACAAGAGTTTTTTCGGAAAGGATGAATCAAGTCCTTTAGAAGCAGATGTGGTTATAATTGATGAGGCGTCCATGATAGATGTGATGCTTATGAATTCCCTTCTTAAGGCTATAAAGGTAGGTACACGGGTTATTTTGGTTGGGGACGTTGACCAGCTTCCTTCTGTAGGTCCAGGGAATGTTTTAAAGGATCTTATAGAAAGTGAATTTACTGAGGTTATAAGACTAAAAGAAATATTCAGGCAGGGCAATGAGAGTATGATTACTGTAAATGCTCATAAGATAAACAAAGGTGAAATGCCAAGGTTGAATGAGAAGAACAAGGATTTTTATTTTATAAAAGAAGAATCAATGGAAGGCATAATGAATACATTAATAGAACTTGTGGATAGCAGGCTGCCAAAATTCAATAGTAAATGGGATAAGTTAAAGCATCTTCAGATTTTGTGTCCTATGAAAAAAGGTTTATTGGGAGTAGCTAATTTGAATGAGAAGCTGCAGGAGATTCTTAATCCTCCGGCTGAAAATAAACAGGAAAAGAAGCTCAGGGAAGGAGTCTTCAGAGTAGGGGATAAGGTGATGCAGACAAAAAACAACTATACCCTGAAATGGAGACGTATAAATGGATCAGGAGATATGGAAGGGGTAGGTGTGTTTAACGGGGATATGGGTTTTATCCAAAGTATAGATGAGGAAGAAAAAACGCTTACCGTAGTATTTGATGAAGAAAGGAAAGTCGTATACGACTTTATATTTTTGGATGAATTGGAATTAGCCTATTCAATTACTATACATAAAAGCCAGGGAAGTGAATTCCCGGTTATAATAATACCTTTATATATGGGGTCACCCATGCTTATGAACAAGAATTTATTATACACAGGGATAACAAGGGCAAAGGAGCTTGTGGTTGTTGTGGGATTTGTAAAAGCCTTGAAGTTTATGATAGAAAATACAAGGTCCAATGAAAGATATTCATCCCTGAAGTACAGAATTAGAGATATAATTTTTAGTGAAACTATCAATAAACAATAATCAGTTTATGAGAGGGAATATAATATGAATAGAGAAAAAGATATATTCAAAGAATTAAAATTTGCTCAAAATAAGATTAACTCCTGGTATGTAAGAGAAGGAAATAAAATGATGAATATTATTTCCCGTCCTTATAACAGTCCTGTTTTGTTTGGAGAAAGTATATTTGAAGTTTTAAAAAAGAATAAAAGTGTTATTTATATTACTAATGGTTATTGTGAGAATCAGGAGCTTGTCGATTATATTAATGGTACTTTTGGGGAGATAAAGCATTATTATATTAAAAATTTCAATGAATCTTTAGAAAAAGGGGTACTATATTTTGTAAATTCTTCAAATTTAGATGTATTAAAAGAAAAAGTTGAGTTAATAATCTATGATGATATAACTTGTTTTTCAAACTGGTCTAAGCTACAGGTCAGAGAGAGGGCAGAGAGGGTATACCAGCATACGGACAAGATGGTTTTTTATTCAATAGAAACTGTTTTTGACAATATAGTCACCATAGAAGTGGGAGGAATACTCAACTCAAACCCTATTGTGGAGCCAAGGTTTATAACCACAAGGATTGATCTTAAGGAAGACATTCCGGATATACTATCAGACTATTTCACATGGTTTAAAGAAAATAAAAGGAAGGTAATAGTTCATGCACCTGATAAAAAATGGGCAGACAGGATCTATAAGCTTTATAAAGAAGATATTCCTACTTTTTCAGGTGTAAAGATTATGAGATTCAGTGAACAGGATGAAATTGTAAAATTTGAGCAACAATTTTCTTCAGATAAAGAACCTGTTATGATTGTCACTGAGTATATAGGAGAAATTTTTAAAGTACTAGGTAACTTGGATATAATTGTGATTGCTGCTCATTACAGCAGGTATGATTACAAAAAGATAGTGTTTCTTTGCGGAAAAGTGGGATATAGGGAAATGAATCAGGGAGAGATGATCCTTGTTTCCAGGGAAGTTACTGAAGCTATGGAAAAAGCAAAGGAGATAACAAGAGGGTTAAATAAAATAGTATGGGAAAAACAATAGAAAGTATACTGGAGTATATCTTATGGTGTCTTTTGATAATTATTTATCCAAAGAAAGAGGAGTGCCCTATCTGCGGCATATCAGAAGAGGAGGAGATAGTGTGCTCAAAATGCAGGAATAAGCTTTTATCAGTAAATTCCCCGGAAGTAAGAATGCATGAAGGGGAAGAGTTTACCATTTATTCCTGTGTATATTATACAAAAGAATTAAAAACGCTTATAGTTAAATTTAAGGAAAAAAGAGAATATTATATAGGAGAATTTTTATCTCTGTTATTAATTGAGGCAATGAGGAAATGGGATATAAGAGGAGATGTGATAACTTATGTACCCTTGAGTAAAAGTAAGGAGAAAAAGAGAGGCTTCAACCAATCTCTGTTTCTGGCAAAAAGGTTAGGAAAGTTTTATTCTATTCCCGTCAGTTCATTGCTGTTCAAAAGAGAAGGGATAAAAGAACAAAAGAAGCTTTCTAAAGCAGAGAGGTATAAAAATGTCTGCAATGCCTTTTTTGCCTCAAAAGAAAAATACGTAAGAGGGAAAAGAATAATACTCATAGATGATATATTTACCACAGGGGCCACATTAATTTCTTGTGTTAATGAATTAAAAAAAACAGGAGCTTCTGAGGTAAAAATATTGACTATTGGGAAAAGTAAGTTATAATAAAAATAGTATAAAGCTAGGTTTGTGGTTGAAAGTCGATGCCAGTCGCAGGCAAAACGATCCACGTAAGTTAAACAAAGTTTTAATGAGCATGGTGCGGTATAGAAGTAAGTCCTGCCAGTTTTTAAATTGAGAGGGTCAGTAGTGAGAGGTTAATTCCGGGTAGCAAAAGCTCCAGCAGGCGAGTGTGGGGTCAAAAACCAGGTCAGCTAGCTTTATCCATAAGAATTTTATATGAAAAATGTAACAGCAGGGGCAGGATCTCCTGCTGTTTATTGTTATTTTAAAGTTATTTCCGTATATGTTTACGATATATTAATAATTGGGGTAAACACAAGAAAAATAGAGCGTTCACAATATAATGAGTTTAAATATTCAGTAAATTCAGAAAAGGTGAGTTGATATTATTTGAATTTAATTGTAAAATAATATTAACAAGCAAGAACACAATTCTTTACTTAGAGAATTAAAGCAAGAGGGGGTTGACCTTATGAAAGTAACTATACTAGCAAAGAATATTGAATTAACTCAAGCACTAAAAGACACTGTTGAAAAGAAAATATCCAAGTTAGCAAAATATTTCAACCCGGGTGTTGAGGCAAAAGTAACTTTAAGTGTTCAGAAAAACAAACAAAGAAACAGACAAATAATTGAAGTAACAATTCCGTTTAATGGTGTTATATTAAGAGGAGAGGAAGCTACAGAAGATTTATATAATTCAATTGATTTGGTTGAAGAAAAGATAGAAAGACAAATCAGAAGACAAAGAACTAAAATAGCCAGAAGAAATCATAGTGGACTTGATTCTTTAAGATATGCAAGCATTGAAGCACTTCCTGAAGAAGAAGAAGAGGAATTCAAGGTTGTTAAAACCAAGAGATTCAGCGTTAAACCAATGTCAGCAGAAGAAGCAATCCTTCAGATGGAATTGTTAGGACACAACTTCTTTGTGTACATGGATGGGGAAACAAACGACATGAATGTTGTGTACAAGCGTAAAGATGGACAATATGGATTGATTGAAGCAGAAGTTTAAATATATTAATTTTTTATGCAAATACCCCAGGGGTGGCTCCAGTATTTGGAACCACTCCTGGGGTATTTATTATTGAATACAATTAAAGTTTTGTAAGGTTTCAGTGAATGGCAGGAACTATAGAAACCTTGCAAAATGTGCATTGAATGCTATAATATTATATAGTGTATAATAATAATAATAATAATTTTGATAGTGAGGATAGATATGAGTATAATTAGTAAGGTTTTTGGAAGTTACAGCGATAGGGAAGTAAAGAGAATAAAACCTATTATAGATAAAATAGAGAAATTGGGGCCGGAAGTTGAAGCGCTGAGCGATGAAGAGCTTAGAGCAAAAACTGATGAATTTAAAAAAAGGGTGCAGGAGAATGGGGAATCATTGGATCATATTCTTCCGGAAGCCTTTGCTGTTGTAAGGGAAGCAGCATGGAGAAGCATCGGTCTGAAACATTACAGAGAACAATTAATAGGAGGAATCGTACTTCATCAGGGGAGAATAGCTGAAATGAAGACTGGTGAAGGTAAGACGCTTGTGGCTACACTGCCTGCATATCTGAATGCGTTGAGCGGAAATGGTGTTCATATTGTTACAGTAAATGACTACCTTGCTAAAAGGGATAAGGAGTGGATGGGCAAGGTATATGAATTCCTTGGTCTTACTACAGGAGTAATAGTTCATGAACTTAATAACGATGAGAGAAGAGAATCTTACAACGCAGATATAACTTATGGAACAAATAATGAAATTGGTTTTGATTACTTAAGGGATAATATGGTAATCTACAAGGAAGAAAGAGTTCAAAGAAAGCTGAACTTTGCAATAGTAGATGAAGTTGACTCAATTTTAATAGATGAAGCAAGAACACCTCTTATAATTTCAGGTGCAGGGGAGAAATCTACAGAATTCTATAAGATAGCTGATTTCTTCGTTAAAAAGCTTAAAGCTGAAGAACACTTTACTATAGATGAAAAGGCAAATGCAGCTATGCTTACAGAAGAAGGCGTAAAATTGGCTGAAGGTGCCTTTCAGGTTAAAAATTATGCTGATGCTGAAAATATTGAACTGCAGCATTATATAACTCAAGCTCTTAAAGCTAACTATGTGATGAAGAGAGATAAAGATTACATGGTTAAAGATGGGGAAGTTATAATTGTTGATGAATTTACAGGAAGACTTATGGAAGGAAGAAGATATTCAGATGGTCTTCATCAGGCTATTGAAGCAAAAGAAGGAGTTAAAGTTGAAAGAGAGTCAAAGACCCTTGCAACAATAACATTCCAGAACTTATTCAGAATATATGATAAACTTTCAGGTATGACTGGTACTGCTTTAACAGAAGAAATAGAATTCAGAGAAATATATGGACTGGATGTTATAGTAATTCCTACACATATGCCGATAGCAAGAAAGGATCACCCGGATTTGGTTTATAAAACTGAGTTAGGTAAATTCATTGCAGTAGTTGAAGAAATTGCTGAAACCTATAAAACAGGTCAGCCGGTTTTAGTAGGCACAGTGAGCATTGAAAAATCAGAATTTCTTTCAACATTATTAAAGAAAAAAGGAATTCCTCATCAGGTGTTAAATGCCAAGTATCATGAAAAGGAAGCAGAAATAATCACTCATGCAGGAGAAAGAGGCATGGTGACTATAGCTACAAACATGGCCGGAAGAGGTACTGACATCAAGCTTGGTGAAGGAGTTACCGATTTAGGTGGACTAAAAATCATAGGTACAGAAAGACATGAATCAAGACGTATAGATAATCAGTTGAGAGGACGTTCAGGAAGACAGGGAGATCAGGGATCTTCCAGATTCTACATTTCTCTTGAAGATGATCTTATGAGAATATTTGGTTCGGACAGAATAGCACCTATGGTTGAAAAGCTTGGACTTCAAGATGATGAAGCTATTGAAAGTAGAATGGTTTCTAAATCTATTGAAAATGCTCAAAAGAAGGTTGAAGGAAATAACTTTGATATCAGAAAAACATTGCTTGGTTATGATGATGTTATGAACATGCAAAGGGAAATAATCTACAAGCAGAGAGCGGAAGTTCTTGAAGGAGAAAACCTTAAGGATGAGGTTATAGAAATGACAAAGGAACTTATTTTTTCTTCTGTAGATGCTCACTTAGCAAATGAAGAGGAAGACTTTGAAGTTCAAATTAAAAATCTTCTGGGTTACCTGCAAGATATATGCATTCCTCATGGAGCTCTTAACGCAGATGAATTATCCAGGCTTTCAAATGCTGAAATAAAGGAAGTTATATTAAATAAGGCTTTGGAAATATACAATGGAAAAGAAATTGAATTCGGCGATGAACATATGAGGGAAGTTGAAAGAATTGTTTTATTAAGAGTAGTGGATACTAAATGGATGGATCATATAGACAATATGGAACATCTGAAACAAGGTATAGGTTTAAGGGCGTACAAACAACAAGACCCTACTCAGGCATACCAATTTGAAGGTTCAAATATGTTTGAAGAGATGATTGAAAGCATCAAGGTGGAAACTGTGAAGATGCTGTTCCATGTAAGGGTTGAAAAAGCTCCGGAAAGAGAAAGAGTTGCTGAAGTTACAGGGGTTTCTCATGTTGGAGAAGAAGATGAATCAAAGAAGCAGCCTGTTAAAAAAGAGAAAAAAGTAGGAAGAAATGACCCTTGTCCATGTGGTTCAGGAAAGAAATATAAGAATTGTCATGGAAGAACTTCCATATAAGATACAGGTAACGCATAGAAGTAAAGGAAGAAACTCAGCCATGCTGAGTTTCTTTAGATTAAAGAAAAGTAAAAGCAATAATTTAATAAAGAAAGTGGTGAGATTTGTGATTTTAGAGTTTGAAAATGCTGTTTTAAAATTTAAAGTCATCAAGGAAAATTTAAAGGAAATGGGGGCTTCACTTTGACCTGTCAGGGTTGAATAAAAAGCTTCAGGAACTGGAACTTAAAATGCAGGAAAAAGATTTCTGGGATGATATATCAAAAGCGGGAGAGGTTACTCAGGAGGCCAAGAGGGTAAAAGATAAGATAGAATATATAAGTTCACTTTTTTCAAGGGCAGACGATATAGATGTCCTTATTGAACTTACAGAAGACGGGGATGAGGAAACCTCCGGGGAAGTTATAACTGAAGTGAATCTGTTAGAAAAAGAAGTGGAAAAGTTAAAGATAGAAATCCTGTTATCAGGAGAATATGACAGGAACAATGCAATACTTACCCTTCATACCGGCGTAGGAGGAACAGATGCCAACGACTGGACAGAAATGCTTTTAAGGATGTATACCCGCTACTGCGAAAGTATGGGATATAAAATTGAAACCTTGGATTATCTTCCAGGAGATGAAGCAGGAGTCAAAAGCGTGACACTGAGAATTGAAGGAGAGTTCGCATATGGATATTTGAAGGCTGAGAAAGGGATTCACAGGCTTGTGAGAATTTCTCCATTCAATGCAAACGGCAAGAGGCAGACTTCCTTTGCATCAGTGGAAGTTCTTCCTGAACTTACAAAGGAGCAGGATATACAGATAAATCCAACTGATTTGAAGACAGATACCTATAGAGCAAGCGGAGCCGGCGGGCAGCACGTAAACAAAACGGAATCAGCTGTGAGGATAACTCATATTCCTACAGGGATAATAGTTCAATGCCAGAATGAAAGAAGTCAGATTCAGAACAGGGAAACTGCAATGAATATGCTTAAAGCAAAGCTTATAGAACTGAAGGAAAGAGCCCATAAAGAAAAAATTGAGGATCTTACCGGAGACTTGAAAGACATGGGCTGGGGAAGCCAGATAAGATCATATGTATTACATCCTTATTCAATGGTTAAGGATCACAGGACAGGAGTAGAGACTTCAAATGTCAACGGAGTTATGAATGGGGATATTCAGGAGTTTATAAACGGATTCTTAAGAAACTCTTAGTTTATTGTTGATTATTAATTATTAATAAAAAGCGGGTGTAGTTATGGATGTTAAAAATGCTAAAGCTTATGAAGTTGTTATTGATAATATAAAAGATAAGGTTTATAAAAAAGAACTAAAAAAGGGAGATAAACTTCCTACGGAAAGAGAATTGGCTGAGAGTCTCAAGGTTTCCAGAACCTCAGTCAGAGAAGCATTAAGAGCTTTGGAGATCATTGGCCTTATCGAAAGCAAGCAGGGGGCAGGTAACTACATAAAGAATGATTTTGCCAAGTCTTTATTTGAACCTCTTTCAGTAATGTTTATGCTTCAGGAAAGCAGTCCTAAGGAAATATTCCAATTAAGGGCGGTTCTTGAATTGGAGTGCTGTAAACTGGCAGCTAAAAACATACAGGATTATGAATTAGACAGACTTCATGCCATTATCAGCGAAATGAAAAAAACTGAAAATGAAGAAAGAAGCAATATTTTGGATAAAGAATTCCATAATTGTATAATTTCTATAAGCGGAAATAAATTAATCATCAATGTATTGAATGTTACTTCAGAATTAATTGAAACCTCCATAAAAGAGTACAGAAGCGGAATTATCAATATGTTTAAAAACGATAAAGAACTTCTGGATGCTCATGAGAGGATATACAATGCTCTTAGAACCAGAAACGAAGAAGACATTGTAAGTGCAATGAACTATCATTTCAGTCTTATAGAGAAATCACTGAAGATATAGTTATTTTTTTAACAAGACAATTAAGTTATTATCAAGAATCCAAGGGATTATTGATAATAAAAGTAAAATATTTTAAGAAACAAGCTTTTTTGATAAAAATATCATAAAGGCTTGTTTTATTTTTAATTTAGGTTCATTTTTTTTGGAAAATGATTACAATAAAAATATAGAAATTGGTATTACCAATTATACTATTGGTAATACCAGTAAAAAGGGGGAGAATTATGAACGGATATATATTATTTATATTGGCATTGATACCAATAATCTGGCTTATGGTATCTTTAGGAAAACTCAAAATACCAGGGTATAAAGCAATACCTGCAGCCTTGGTTATTACAATGATATTATCAGTTTTAGTATGGAATGTATCTGCAATCAATGTTTTCAGTGCAGCTGTTGAAGGTGCAGCAATGGGATTATGGCCTATAATGATGGTGATTATTGCAGCAGTATTTACGTATAATCTTACCCTCTTTACTGGAGGAATGGTTACAATTAAAAAAATAATGACAGGAATAACTACAGACAAAAGGATATTAGTCTTGATTTTGGCATGGGGATTGGGGGGATTTCTCGAAGCAATTGCCGGGTTTGGAACAGCAGTTGCAATACCAGCGAGCATAATGGTGGCATTAGGATTCGAGCCTGTATTTGCAGCAATAATATGTCTTATGGCAAATACCACGCCTACTGCGTTTGGTGCTATAGGTCTGCCGGTGTCTACCCTGGCAAATGTAACAGGAATTAATGTAATTCATTTATCTTATGCAGTTTCAATTCAGTTATTTCTCCTTATTGTGACAGTTCCTGTAGTTCTTGTGATGATTACAGGGAAAAGTGTTAAAGCTATTAATGGAGTTTGGGGAATCTCAATTATCTCCGGATTAGGATTTGCACTTCCTCAACTGATTGTAGCCAAGTATTTGGGAGCAGAACTGCCTGCCATTTTAGGAGCTGTGATATCCATGGGACTTACTATCCTCTGGGCGAAGATATTCCATAAGGACAAGGCACAGAAAAATCCCGATAATATTACTTTTGTTGAAGGTTTTAAGGCATGGCTTCCATTTATTCTTGTATTTGCATTTATACTAATATCTTCCCCTTTACTTCCTTCAATAAACACCCCTTTATCTCAAGTGAAGACTTCGGTGCAAATATACACAGGACAAGGGGCCTAGGGCTATAGCTTTCAATGGATTTCAGCACCTGGAACCTTGATAATAATAGCTGCATATTTAGCAGGTTTGATTCAAAAGGCTTCTTTTGGGGATATTACAAAGGTCTTTACAGCAACAATAAGACAGATGAGCAGTTCATTTATTACCATATTATCAATAGTAGCTTTGGCAAAGGTAATGCAGTACAGCGGAATGATTAAATCCATAGCAGTGGTATTAGTGGCTGCAACGGGTCCCATATATCCATTGATTGCTCCTTTAATTGGAGCTTTAGGAACATTTGTTACCGGGTCAGATACATCATCAAATGTGTTGTTCGGAGGACTTCAGGTTGAAGCTGCAAATGGATTGAATCTGAATCCTTATTGGCTGGCAGCGGCAAATACAGTAGGAGCAACTGCCGGTAAGATGATTTCACCTCAAAGTATTGCGGTGGCTACAGCAGCTACAGGATTAAGCGGTAAAGAAGGGAAAATACTAAATTCTACGTTAAAGTTTTGTCTGATATATGTGATTTTATTAGGATTTATAGTCCTTTTGGGAGAAGGTCTTGTGAGGCCGTAAAAATAAAGTAAATGGAGGAGATATATATGGATATAGTTGTTTGTATAAAACAAGTACCAGGAACATCAAAAGTTGAGGTGGATCCAGTTACAGGTGTACTGAAAAGAGATGGAATTGACACAAAGATGAATCCATATGATTTATATGCATTGGAAACAGCTATTAGATTAAAAGAACAATTAGGAGGAGTTATTAAGGTTGTAACTATGGGACCTCCACAGGCAATAAGTGTGATAAAGGAAGCGTATGCCATGGGGGCAGATGAAGGAACTGTAATTTCAGACAGAAGATTTGCAGGGGCAGATGTTTTGGCCACTTCATACACTATTTCTCAGGGAATAAGAAAACTCGGCGACTTTGATGTTATTCTTTGTGGGAAACAAACCACTGATGGTGACACAGCACAGGTGGGACCTGAAATGGCAGAATATTTGGATATTCCTCATATATCAAATGTAAGGAAAATTAAAGAAACAATGGAGGATTGTCTTATAGTTGAGATGGATATGCCTAATACCATTGAGGTTGCAGAAATAAAATTTCCGTGTTTAATAACTGTGGAGAAGGATATAAATGAACCTAGATTACCATCATTTAAAAAGAAAACACAGACTAAAGACAGAGAAATTAATATTATATCCCTTAAGGAATTTGAAGATAAGGATGAGATGAAGTATGGACTGAATGGATCTCCTACACAGGTTGAGAGAATATTCCCTCCTGAAGCAAACAGCCATAGGGAAATTTGGAAGGATGATGGTGGAAAATCAGCAGGAAAACTATTTCAGGTGCTTAAGGAATTAAGATTTGTTTAGGAGGGTATATTATGGGAAAATTAGTAATTCATAATGATAAAATAAATAATAAAAATGAGGTTATAAAGATATGCCCTTTTGGGGCCATGGAAATATCAGACGAAAAGATTGAAATAAATTCAGGCTGTAAAATGTGTAAGCTGTGTGTAAAAAAAGGCCCGGAAGGTGCTTTTGAATTTGTGGAAGGAGAAAAGAAAACTTCTGTAGATAAAAGTTTATGGAAGGGAATAGCTGTATATGTTGATCATGTAGAGGGAGAGATTCATCCAGTGACTTTTGAACTTATAGGCAAGGCAAGGGAACTTGCTGCAAAGATAAACCAGGAAGTTTACTGTGTATTCATTGGGCATGATATAAAGACTAAATCAGAGGAATTACTTCATTTTGGAGTAGATAAGGTTTTTGTTTATGATGATGTGAGATTGAAGGAATTCAGAATTGAACCTTATGCTGCAGCTTTTGAGGCATTTATAAAAAAGGTTAAACCAGCAGCAGTTCTTGTGGGGGCAACTACAGTAGGCAGAAGCTTAGCCCCAAGGATTGCAGCACGTTTCAGAACAGGGCTTACTGCTGACTGCACTGTATTAGACATAAAGGAAAATACTGATTTAGTGCAGATAAGACCTGCTTTTGGAGGAAATATCATGGCACAGATAGTGACACCGAACTCAAGACCTCAGCTTGCTACTGTAAGATATAAGGTTATGACAGCACCTGAAAGAAGTGAGTATACCTCAGGTGAGATTGTTATCTGTGAGATGAAAGAAGAAAAACTAAAATCCTCAATAAAAGTATTAGAAGTATTAAAAAAGGTTTCCGAAAAAAGTGTTTCAGAGGCAGATGTACTGGTGGTAGCTGGAAGAGGAGTTAAGACTCAAAAGGATTTAGGTATGATTAATGAACTTGCTGAACTCCTGGGAGGAGAGGTTGCTGTTACCAGACCATTAATTGAATCAGGATGGGAGGATGCAAAAAAGCAAGTAGGTTTAAGCGGCAGAACTGTGAGACCAAAGCTTATAATAACCTGCGGGGTTTCAGGAGCAGTGCAGTTTACTGCAGGTATGAATAAATCAGATGTTATATTCTCTATAAATAAAGATGAAAAGGCTCCGATTTTTCAGGTTGCCCATTATGGTATAGTGGGGGATATGTATGAAATCATCCCAAGGCTTATAGAGTATGTAAAATCATCAAAGGAGGCGCAGCTATGAAATACAAAGATGTTCAATATGATGACTATCAAAGTATTTTAAGTATTATAAATGACAGTGAAAGGGTTTTGTATAGTGAGGAGATTGGAGAAGATTACTCCCATGATGAGCTTGGAGCTGTGAAAAGAATGCCTGATTTAGTGGTTCAGGCATTGTCTGCAGAAGAAGTATCTGGTGTTATGAGGTATGCGTATGAAAATAATATTGCAGTAACTCCAAGAGGATCAGGAACAGGATTGGTAGGAGCAGCTGTTCCTATATTCGGGGGCATTGTTATTGATCTATCTAAAATGAATAAAATCATTGAATTGGATGAAGAGAATTTAACTGTTACTTTAGAACCAGGGGTTCTGCTTATGGAAATTTCAAAATATGTTGAAGAATTTGATCTGTTTTACCCTCCTGATCCAGGAGAAAAAACCGCAACAATAGGCGGAAATATAAGTACAAATGCAGGTGGAATGAGAGCAGTTAAATATGGGGTTACAAGAGATTTTGTAAGAGGGCTTCAAGTGGTTCTTCCCACAGGGGAAATCATGAATTTTGGGGGAAAAGTAGTGAAAAACAGTTCAGGGTATTCACTTAAGGATCTTATTGTAGGATCTGAAGGCACATTAGGAATAGTAACTAAAGCAATTTTAAAACTGCTGCCGCTGCCTAAAAAAGCAATTTCGCTGCTTATTCCTTTTCCGAACTTAGATAAAGCTATTGAAACAGTGCCAAAGATAATAAAGTCAAAGAATATACCTACTGCAATAGAGTTCATGCAAAGGGCTGCAATTGTAGCAGCGGAAGAATTTCTTGGAAAGAAGTTCCCGGATTCACAGTCTGATGCATATTTATTATTAACTTTTGATGGCAATTCCAAAGAAGAAATAGAAGCTAGCTATGAAAAGGTGGCAAATATTTGCCTGGATAACGGAGCAATGGATGTATTAATTTCAGACACAGAAGAACGACAAGAATCCATCTGGTCTGCAAGGGGAGCCTTCCTTGAAGCTATCAAGGCTTCAACTACGGAAATGGATGAAGTAGATGTAGTGGTGCCAAGAAATAAGGTAGCGGAATTTATAAAATACACCCATCAGCTGGAAGAGAAACACAATATAAGAATAAGAAGTTTCGGTCATGCCGGAGATGGAAATTTACACATATACATTCTTAAGGATGATCTGGATGAAGAAACCTGGAATGAAAGGCTGAAGAATGTAATGGAGGATATGTACGCCAAAGGAAGAGAATTAAAAGGACAAGTTTCAGGGGAACATGGAATAGGATTAGCCAAGAGACCATATTTGAAAAAGTCTGTGCCTGAGGAAAATTTACTTATTATGAGAGGGATAAAAGAAGCCTTTGACCCAAGGAACATTTTGAATCCGGGAAAGGTTATATGATAATAAGTTCATGATGATTGGAGCTGCACTTCAAAGTTTTTGAGGTGCGCTCCAATTTGCAGTTTATGAACAGATTTATTTTTCATGCAGCATTTAACAATTTGAATAATCAGCCGCAATTAGATAAAATGTATATAAAGAGTTTTAACTGTGAAACTTAAGTTATACTCAAAACACTACATGATATTTGGCTTGAAATCTTTTTCATAATTGCATGTTTATCTTAATTTTCCATGCAGGAAAAAGATGCTGACAATTTTAAGGAGGATCTTATGAATAATATTAATGAAATCTTAAGCAAGGAACTGGGAATCAGCCTGACACAGGTAAGCAGTGTTATAGAATTGATTGACGGAGGAAATACCGTTCCATTTATTGCGAGATACAGAAAAGAAAAAACAGGCGGACTTACAGATGAGGTTTTAAGAAAATTTGCAGAAAGGCTCACTTATTTAAGGGCTTTAGAGGAGAGAAAAGCAGATGTCATAAGACTTATAGAAGATGGCGGAAATCTTACTGAGGAGCTAAAGGACAAAATAATTAAGGCAGAAACTCAGTCAGAAGTTGAGGATATCTACAGACCTTTTAAACCTAAGAAAAGAACCAGAGCAACAATAGCTTTAGAGAAAGGTCTTAAGCCTTTGGCAGATCTTATATCTTCAGGGGAATTCAAGGGAGATATAATGCAGGAGGCAATTAAATTTATAAATGAAGAAAAAGAGGTGGCTTCAGCGGAAGAAGCAGTTCAGGGAGCATCAGACATTATTGCTGAAGAAATTTCGGATAATGCCGACTACAGAAAGTGGCTGAGAGAGTTTCTGTTCAGGGAAGGAATCCTTGAGACAAAAGGATCATCTGACACACCTACCCCTTATGAAATGTATTATGACTATTCTGAGGCTGTGAGGTTCATTCCGTCACACAGAATATTGGCCATAAACAGAGGGGAAAAGGAAAAAATATTAAGCGTTAAGGTAACTGCATCAGAGGATAAAATTCTGACATATTTCAAGAACAGAATTTTAAAGGGGAATGAAGCAACTGATAAATATCTTGAGGAAACAATAAAGGATTCTATTAAAAGGCTTATTTATCCTTCAATCGAAAGGGAAATAAGAAATGAACTTACTGAAAAAGGTGAAGAGGGTGCCATAAGAATATTTAAGGAAAATCTTAAAGCACTCCTTATGCAGTCCCCTATCAAGGGCAAAGTGGTTATGGGATTTGACCCGGGTTTCAGAACAGGCTGTAAGGTGGCTATCCTTGATGATACAGGAAAATTCCTTGAAAAGGCTACTGTGTATCCAACAGTGCCAAGAAACGATGTGGAAGGAACCATAAAGACTCTTAAAGCCCTGATAAATAAATACGGGGTGGATGTTATATCTTTAGGAAACGGTACAGCCTCAAGAGAATCAGAAGAAGTCTTGGCTAAGATGATTTCTGAAATAAAAGATAAAGACGGGAGGGACGTATTCTATTGCATAGTTTCCGAAGCAGGAGCTTCAGTTTATTCAGCTTCAGAACTTGCACAGAAGGAGTATCCAGACCTGGATGTTACCATAAGAGGTGCTATTTCCATCGGAAGAAGGCTTCAGGATCCCCTGGCTGAATTGGTGAAAATTGAAACAAAGTCAATTGGTGTAGGCCAATATCAACATGATGTGGCACCTAAGAAACTGGATGAGTCTCTGAAAGGTGTTGTAGAAGATTGTGTTAATAAAGTGGGAGTGGATTTAAATATCGCAACACCATCCTTATTAAGTTATATTTCCGGAGTAAACGCAAGCATAGCTGCAAATATTGTTGCCTATAGGGAAGAAAATGGCAAGTTTAAAAGCAGAAGTGAGCTCCTTAAGGTAAAGAGACTTGGACAAAAGGCTTATGAACAATGTGCTGGGTTTTTAAGAGTTATGGAAAGCAAGGAACCTCTTGATAATACATCAGTGCATCCTGAATCCTATAAGACAGCGAAGGAGCTTATACTTGAGCTTGGATATAATAAGGAAGATCTTAAGAAGGGCAGTCTTGCAGATATAGAAGAGAGGGCAGAAGCTTCAGGAATAAAGGTTTTAGCTGAAAATTTGAAGGTGGGGGAACCTACTTTAAAAGATATCATTAAAGAATTAAAAAAACCGGGAAGAGACCCAAGGGAGGAATTGCCGAAGCCTATATTAAAGTCTGGAGTGATAGACTTAAAAGATTTAAAACCGGGAATGGTTCTCATGGGAACTGTAAGAAATGTTTCTGACTTCGGAGCCTTTGTAGACATTGGAGTGCATCAGGATGGACTTGTTCACAAGTCACAAATGGCTCAAAGAAGAATAAATCATCCTCTTGACGTAGTTAAACTGGGGGATATCATAAAGGTTAAAATCATGGAAGTGGATGAGAAAAGAAAGAGAATCTCACTTACTATGAAAGATATACAAGAAAGTTAATGTAACCTTATTGTAAAAAATAACCTCAGGTAATATAATAGAAATTGAAATTTAAAATCTTCAGGGCGGGGTGTAATTCCCCACCGGCGGTAAAGCCCGCGACCCTTAACTTTAAGGCTGATTGGGTGAAAGTCCGAAGCCGACAGTATAGTCTGGATGGAAGAAGGTAATATTTGAGATAACTGCGTCTTATTTGCCCTGAATCTTTATTGGTTCAGGGTTTTAGTTTTCTTAATATTTCCGCGAAGATAATTAAGGAGGAGAAAAGTAATGATAAACTCAAGATTAAACAAAGAAATCAAAATAGCGTTATTATCTGCCATAGCGTTCATATTGATGTATTTTGACTTCCCGATTCCGGGATTTCCAACATTTTTAAAGATAGACCTGTCAGATATTCCTGCATTGATGGGAGCCTTTGCGTTGGGTCCCATAGCTGGAGTGGGAATAGAACTGATAAAAAATTTATTGTATACCTTAATAAAAGGATCTCAAACTTTCTTTATAGGGGAATTTGCAAATTTTGCAATAGGATCATCCTGGGTTATAACTGCAGGACTTATCTATAAGAAGAAGAGAAGCTTCAAGGGTGCCTTGGCAGCTTTAGTAGTTTCAGTGATTGTGATGACAATTGTGGCAATATTATTGAACTATTTCATATTGCTGCCTATGTATGTAAATGTATTTAAAGTTCCATTGGGAAATATAACTACATTCATAGCAACAGCCACACTTCCTTTCAATTTGATAAAAGGAGCTGCAGCTTCAATTCCTACAGTACTTTTATACAGACAGGTAAAAACACTTTTACACGATGAATCAATGAAATAAGAGCCAACTGGTAAATAGGAGTATTAAGGTGATAATATGATATATACGATCAAATTCATATATAAAACATTTTTGCTGCCGCCGGGTATATTGATATTTTTACTGATACTTTATTCCATTTATCTTTATGGAATAAAGAACAGGGCTTATAGAGGGACAGCTTTATTTACTCTGCTGCTTTACCTTTGCAGCATACCTCTGGTGGGTGAATCTGCAGTCAACAAGCTGGAAACTAAGTATGCTTTCCCGGGAAATCTCAAGGGTGATGTCATAGTGATGCTTGGAGGCGGTGCCAACATAGATACTCCAGCTTTAAATGGTAATGGTAATCTATCCGCTTCTGCATCAAGCAGGCTTCTTGCATGTGCTGAACTTTATAATCAACTCCATGTGCCCATTATATTATCAGGGGGGCAGGTTTACAGCTTTACCGGCAATGAGGCGGAGATAGGCAGAAGAATGCTGATAAACTTAGGAGTCAAAGAAAATGATATCATCATTGAAAACAAAAGCTTAAATACAGAGCAGAATGCTGAAAATACAGCTAAGATATTAAAAGACAAGGGTTTTGCTGAACCTATACTTGTAACCTCAGCCTTTCATATGCAGAGGGCTGTTTTATTGTTTGAAAGAAACAAGATTCAAGTGGTTCCTTATCCCTGTGACTATAAAACCAACATCCATAAGATTGTAACCTCGGATGACTTCATACCAAACAGTGAAGCATTGAGTAATCTCAGCACAGCCCTTAAGGAAAGCATAGGGATTCTGCAGATTAGTATATTTAATGAGGATGATTAGGAAACAGGCAATAGAAAAAAGCTGCCCTTGGTGTCATTTGGAAACCAGGGCAGCTTATTAATATTATTCAAAGGCTTCAGCAATAAAGTCAAACTCTTCCCCATCTGTGATCTCACCATAAGTGTCTTCTTTTATGCCAGGATACCAGTAAAGGATGTACCTGTCATCTGGGTCTGAAATATTCTCAATAATTATATACTGCTGATCCTTTTTACAGTCTTCCAGGGTTGCAAGAACCTTGAATCTGTTTTGTTTTCCGGTATCATTATTTGTAAGGTCAAGGGTGAATCCAGAGTGAAATCTCACATTGATTTTCTCATGGTCACATTTTTGGATAAATGAATTTCTTTTGCAGCCTGTGCAGGTTTTAAAGGAACATTCTGCAACACAATTCAGGCATTCACATTTGGAGCAGTTCTCCAGCTGTGTGAAAGTGTCTGAGTTTTTTGATTTGAAGCTGTTTATGGAACTCATGTCAGGAGAGGAAAACATGCTTAAAAAGCCTTTTTTATTCCCCTTCTGTTCCTGTTCCTCCAAAAGGTCTATATACTCCTTTAATATATTTCCTTTCACGTAAAACTTTTTCTTTTTAAGAAAGTCATCCGATAAAAAAGGAGATATGCTGTCTATGGCATAAAATATATCAGTGTATATTTTGCCCCATTTATCTTTTTCCTTAGTAATTATTTCAAAGTCGCTGTTCATAAGTTTTCACCATGCCTGCAGAATATTTCTATACAGTTCCGCTTTTATATTTTTCTAATTCTAAATCCAGATCAGTCTCTTTAAGCTTCTCGAATTGTGAATCAAAATCATCAACTTCTCTCAATTCAGCAAGACCGTTAGCTTTCGCTTCAGTTTTCTGGATTTTTCTTTCGATTGAATCCAGTTGGATTGAATTGCTTTTTGTCTGAACATCAGATAATATTTCGTTCACCTTTTCTGAAGCTTTAGCTGTAGTATATCTTGCGGCGGCTTCATCCCTGTATTGTCTTGTTTTTTGGATTTCTTCCTCTAAAGAAAGAAGGTTTTTCTTTAGAGCTTCAGCCTGAGTTTTTGCTGTATCGTAACTTTCCTTAAGAGCTGCAGCCTTTTTATCTGCATCTAACTTCTTTTCAAGAGCTCTTTTTGCAAGATCTTCATTGCCTTTTGAAAGGGCAAGCTTAACTTTTGAATCAAAGTCTGCAGATTCTCTTTCTGCAGCATCAATGTTTTTCTTGATAGTCTGAACATTACCTATTATTTGAGCTGAATTCAATTTTGCTTTAGATAATTGTTCTTCCATATCCTTAACTTTCTGATCAAGTAACTCAATTGGATTTTCCATTTCATCCAATGTACTGTTCACCTTTGCTCTAAACATGTTTGATATCCTGTTAAATACTCCCATAATACTGTTACCTCCTGAAATTTTAAAATTTAATTATTTTCAATATAAATATGATTATTACTACCACTGCAATTCCAATAACTATTTTAAACAGCATGGACATAGTGCTTGAGGCAGCTCCTAATAATGATGTATAGCCATAGTTTGTGTGATATCCGCTTCCCAAAAATGGGATCCAGCTCCAAAAGCTTCCGCTTCCTGACCTACTTGAAGTGCTGCTTCCAGAATTGTTTGTCCCAGTGCTTCCGGTACTGCTGTTTGAAGATTTGCTGTTTGAAAATCCTCCTGATTTATAAGAACCTGACGATGACGAACTGCCTGAAGAAGAACTGCCACTGCTCGAAAACGAACCGGATTTATATGAACCTGATGAGGATTTTGAAGAACTTGAACTGCTGGATTTAAAAGATCCGCTTTTACCTTTAGTTGCCGCATAAGCAGGACTGCCATGAAGACCATTCGATAAAATTTCTTTCATATCAAAAGATACTGATGTAAAGATAAATATGAATGTCAACAAGGCTGTAAGAATCAACTTTTTATTTTTGTTTTTAATAAGCTCACCCCCAAATAGTAATTACCAAAAGAACTAGGCTATGAAAGTATTATATAGTATAAAATAACCTTTAACAAGGTTTTGTATATTGCTTTTTAGGCTGATATTGAACAAATAAAAATAAATTATTAAAATAGCTTTCATATGCTCTGTTAAACTAATTATCTCTAATAATTAGGAACTAATCCATTTCATTGTTATATAGTATGTATACAAATAAAATTATATCATAGTTAATATATGGTTCCAATTTATTAATTGTAATAAGATAAAAGCTGATTTAAAATATTAATGTAAACTTAATGAAAATATTGGAGGGTTATTATGAGCAATGAAGAAAACAATTCAGTAAGTATGGGAGATTTACTTAAGGAATATGATGTTAAACGCTTGAATAAAGGGGATGTAGTTACAGGTGATGTTATATCTGTAAATGCTGATGAGGCAATGGTTAATATAAACTTCTACAAGGATGGGATCATAAAGAGAGATGAAGCTTCTTTTGACAATGAGAACGTTTCTGAGATTTTAAATGCAGGTGATAGTATTGAAGTGATGATTTTAAGCATGGATGACGGGGAAGGAAACGTGGTATTATCCAAGAAGAGGGCAGATGAAATATTGGTATGGGGCGAAATAAAAGAATCTTTAGAAGATGGCAGGATATTGAATGTAACCGTTAAGGAAGAAGTGAGGGGCGGTATTGTTGCAAATTATAAGGGAGTAAGAGTGTTTATCCCTGGATCTCAGGTTTCAAGAGAAAGGGGAAAAGATCTTTCTGAGTTTATCAGCAAAGAATTAGAAGTTAAAATTATAGAACTTGACAGGAGAGACAAAAGGGTTGTGGCTTCCAGAAGAGTAGTTGAAGAAGAAATTTATAACGCTGAGAAAAAAATTCTTTGGGATTCTCTTGTTAAAGGAGAAAAGAGACAAGGAAAGGTAACAAGAACTGCAAAGTTTGGAGCCTTTGTGGATATCGGAGGGATTGAAGGTCTTATTCATATTTCTGATTTATCCTGGGGAAGGGTAAATAAGCCTGAAGAGGTTGTAAATGTAGGTGAAGCAGTTGAAGTCTATGTTGGAGACTTTGATAGGGAAAAGGGAAGGGTTTCACTTATTCTTAAAGATGTAAAAAAGGATCCATGGGAAGAAGTTTCAGCATCTCTTAAGAGCGGGAATGTAGTTTCTGGAAAAGTTGTGAAATTAGCTGCTTTTGGTGCGTTTGTTGAACTTCTTCCAGGAGTGGAAGGTTTGGTTCATATTTCTGAAATATCCGAAGATAATATTGCAAAGGCTTCAGATGTGCTTGCTGTGGGACAGGACGTAAAAGTCAAGATTCTTGACATTGATCTGAGCAATAAAAAAATAAGCCTGAGCATTAAAGATGCTGAAGAAAAATCAAAAGAATATGAACAGTATAATGACAGCTTCGAAGGAGAAAGTCTGGCAGGACTTTTTAAGGATATAAAATTCTAAAAACAAGGAGCAGGGAAACTTCCCTGCTCCTTAAAATTCAGCTAAATTCTTTCAATTTTAAGCATATTGGTTCCGCCGACATGAGTTGTAGGCATACCTGATGCAATCAATATATTCTCTCCCTCTGTGACCAGGTTAAGATTAATGGCACTTGCCCTTGCTTCACGTATAACATCATCAGTTGTATCGAACTCTTCGCAAAGTTTTGGGATTATGCCAAAGTTTAAGGCTAGTCCTCTGCGTACATCATCATAAGGAGTTATTGCAATAATCGGGCACCTTGGTTTGTATTTTGATATCAGCCTTGCAGTTGCGCCGCTCTTGGTGGCAGCCACTATGGCTTTTGTAGGAAGCACGTTTGCAGTTCTGGAAACTGTGTAGCTTATTGCATCTTCAAAAGCTGACAAGGATGGTTCCCTGAGATTTGCAGTGAAGGCGGAATAATCAAAATTCGCTTCAGCTTCAAGGGCAATTCTGCTCATAGTTTTGGCAGCTTCTACAGGATATGCGCCTGAAGCACTTTCGCCTGAAAGCATTATTGCGTCTGTTCCGTCAAAGATGGCATTACATATATCACAGGCTTCAGCTCTTGTAGGTCTTGAATTTTTAATCATGGAATCCAGCATCTGTGTGGCAGTGATTACAATCTTGCCGGCAGCATTACATTTCTTGATGATTTTCTTCTGAAGTATAGGAACTTTTTCAATTGGAATTTCAACACCCATATCTCCTCTGGCAACCATGACTCCATCAGTTACTGCTATGATTTCATCAATATTGTCCACGCCCTCCTGGCTTTCTATCTTGGCAATGAGTTTGATTTTTTTCCCACCGTTTTCATTCACAAGTTTTCTTGCTGCTATCATATCATCTGCTTTTCTTACAAAGGATATTGCAAAAAAGTCCACTTTTTCCCTGCATCCGAAGATTATATCTTCCTTATCTTTATCAGTAAGGGCTGGGAGCTTGATTTTCACATTAGGGACGTTTACCCCTTTATGGTTTTTTATTTCTCCTCCTATGACCACTTCCGTTACAATTTCTTTGTCCTTTACTTCTTTCACCTTAAACTCAAGGAGTCCGTCATCCACTAGTATTGTTCCTCCGGGCTTGATATCCTGGCACAGGGTTTGATATGATATGGAGCATTTAGTGTTGTCTCCTAAAATTTCATCTGTACATAAGAAGGAAAATTCATCACCTGGTTTTAATACAGCACCATCATTTACAAAGTTATGGGTTCTTATTTTAGGTCCTTTAATATCAAGAAGAATGGCTGTAGGAGCAGATAATTCTTCTCTTAATGCTTTCAGCATGTTTATATTTTTCCTGTGGTCATCTTGTGTTCCGTGAGAACAGTTAAGTCTTGCTGCGCTCATTCCTATTTTAATAAATTCCCTCAATATTTTTTCGTTATTAGAAGCTGGTCCAATGGTAAAAATCATCTTTGTTTTTTGCATAATGAACACCTCTCATTCTAATATTATATTTAAGAACTTTTTTATACAGGAAGCTTAAAACTATATTTTGGATTTGAAAGCATTGAAGCAACCTTTTTATCTTCCGTAAATTATGTTATGCTTTTTAGAGGATATAATACATTAAAATCAGAAAATGCCTATACGGCTGAATATTTCAGAATACTTAGTTTATATTTATATTTTAGCATATTTTTGTTGAAAGGAAGTATAGTGATGAAAATTTTGGACGCAATAGAACCTAAAAAAGTTTTTTATTATTTTGAGGAGATTTCTAAAATACCAAGGGGCTCAGGAAATGAAAAAGAAATAAGTGACTATCTTTTGGATTTTGGTAAATCCTTAGGATTTGAAAGTATTCAGGATTCAGCTCTTAATGTAATTATAAAGAAGCCGGCTTCAAAAGGATATGAAAGTGCTCCGACGGTAATAATACAGGGGCATATGGACATGGTTTGCGAAAAAAATAAGAATACAGTTCATGATTTCGAAAAAGATCCTTTAAAGTTAAGAATAGACGGAGATAATATTTACGCGGCAGGAACTACCCTTGGAGGAGACGATGGAATTGCTGTAGCATATGCATTGGTATTGCTGGAATCAAAAGATATAGCTCACCCACCTCTTGAGGTTTTGATAACTACAGATGAGGAAACAGGAATGACAGGAGCTGTGGCAGTAGACAGCAGTAACATTAAAGGAAAGATACTGCTTAATATAGATTCGGAAGAGGAAGGTAAGCTTCTGGTATCCTGCGCTGGTGGAGCAAAGGTAAATGTTTTTTCAGAGATAGAATGGAGTGATTCAAATAAAGAGGGTAAGGCATTTCAGATATCAATAGGAGGGCTTAAGGGCGGTCATTCAGGTATGGAGATTGATAAAGGCAGGGGGAATTCCAATAAACTGATGGGAAGAATACTCATGGATCTTCTTGGAAATATTAAATTCGATCTTGTCAATCTCAATGGAGGAGCAAAGGATAATGCTATTCCAAGAGAAACAGATGCTGAAGTTGTTGTTTCAGATAAGGATGCTGATTTACTTATGGAAAGAATAGAGATATTTAATAAAACTTTCAGGGATGAATTAAGAGTACAGGATGCTGATGTTAAAGTTTCAGTTATGGAAATGGAATATGTTCCTGGAAAAGTATTCTCAAAAGAATCAGCGAAAAGAGCAATAAAACTTTTATACCTTATGCCAAATGGAATTCAGACAATGAGCATGAATATAAAGGGTCTGGTTGAAAGTTCTCTGAACTTAGGAGTGGTAAAGACTTATGAGAATGAAGTCTGCTTCAGTCTTGCAGTAAGAAGCTCAGTAGCTTCGTTGAAGGATGAGATAATAAATCATATCGAGACGTTATCAGAAATGTTTGGGGCAAAGGCTGATATAAAGGGCAGCTATCCTGAATGGCAGTATAGGGAAGATTCACCTATAAGAGATCTTTGTGTAAAAACATATCAAGAAATGTATGGGGAAATGCCTGAAATAATTGCAATCCATGCGGGGTTGGAATGTGGATTATTTATGGAGAAGCTGGGAAAAGATGTGGATATGGTAAGTTTTGGGCCGAATATGTATGATATTCACACTCCTGATGAACATATGAGCATTTCCTCAGTGAAGAGATTCTGGGAATATCTTATTAAAGTACTGGGAGAGATAAAATAATCTTACTTTGAAAACTTGAATTCTCAAAAAAAATGCTGATATTTAGGTAATAAGTATAATATTTTTATAAAAAATGAATTCGGAAAATAAACCGGATTTATTTTTTTTACTCTTTAAGAAATCATATAATTATTATATAGATTCAGGTATATTGAGGCTTCAGGGGGTATAACGTTTATGCAGATGTCTGAAGATGTAATATATTGGTGCTTGACCAAAGTCGAATAATCTCATATAATGGGAAAGTAAATATTTTTATGGGGTATTTTAGAAAATAGGGAAGTGAAAATGTTTAACGGGAAAATAATTTAATTAAAGGGTAATTGCCGATATAAGAGAGGGGAAAGTGTATGAATCACAAGTATAAAACTTTTACTAAAGCTTTGCTTCTGACAGTGGCACTGCTGACAGCAACAAGTTTTAAGGCTATGAAACCAAAAGCGGACACCACTGGAAATTCGACACAAGGGATAGTTTTAAAAACAAGTGAGTTAAAAGTTAAAAAAACAATAGTATCACCTAAAAAAGATGAAGGATCAAGCAACAGTGCAGCAGGGGATTCCAGCTACACTGCATCTAGAGGAAACAGTGCAAGCGGTATAGGAAGCAGCATAGTATCTTATGCATACAACTTTATAGGAAGACCATATGTGTTTGGAGCAGCAGGGCCAAAAACATTTGATTGCTCGGGACTTACTATGTATGTGTATGCTAAGTTCGGATATTCATTGCCACACTATACAGGATCACAATATGCAATGGGAACATCAGTATCAAGAAACAATTTAAGACCTGGAGATTTAGTATTCTTTAATACATATGGGCCGGTGAGCCACGTAGGCATATACGTAGGCGGGGGAGATTTCCTTCATGCACCTTCCTCAGGAAAAACTGTTACTGTAAGTTCATTGAGTGAATCATACTACGCCAGCAGATATGCCGGGGCTAGGAGAATTGTAAAGTAATCAGTCCAATTAAATTTGAATAATAAAGGGAAACCTTATTAAATAGTAGACCCCTGGGGTGCTTCCAAGTAACTGGAAGTACCCCAGGGGAAATTTTTTTCTGTGAAATTAACATATTTTCTTGTTTAACATAATATTAATTTAAGGTAAAAAAAATTATAGGGTGAGGTTGTACAATATGAGATACACCAGATATAACTATAAGAAAAATAGTAGTAAAGCAGTAAAAAATTTGGGTTACTTCCTTACAATTATAATAATTGCTTTATCAATAGGAACTGTTACAGCAAAACTCGTATTCAGCACTGATGGATTGAATTTTTTTAAAAATGCAGATTCAGGGAGCAGTGTTAATGGGAGTTCCAATATATACGGAAGCTACGAAATAATTCAATGCGGATTTTACAGTAAGGAATCTAATGCAATGGAAATAAAAAATAAGATCCAGAATAAAATCCCTGTATACATTGTAAAAGATAAGGAGAAGTTCAGAGTAATTGCAGGAATATATCCTTCTGGAAAAGGGGATGACATGAAAAACAGCGTTGTTGCCCTTGGAGTCAATGCAGTAAAAATAAAAATATATATAAAAGGAACAGATTATTATGATGCAGCAGTGTCACAGATAGTTGACGGATATTTGAAGATGATAAGCAGCATTAATGATTCCGGGGTAAAGAGTGTCAACACTGATGAATTTAAAGAATGGGTATCTGCTTTTGAGGAAAAGGGAGCTAAAGCAGATGATATAAAAGCCATAAAAACACACATTTCAAATCTTCCTCAGGAGATGACAAAGGATAAGGTTCAGGGGGAGATGGAGTTCCTGGATTCCCTTTTAGAAAAGTACAAAGTGTAATTTAAAAAAATCAACGGAATTTTCTAAATATTCCGTTGATTTTTAGTGTAAACGATGTTATAATAAATACAAGAAGAAAATTAATATATTTATATTAATTTATCTTCCGCAGACCCTGGCTCATAAAAAGAGTTAAAGTCACTAAAACCGCATCAGAGTAAAGTTTTAAGATCAGGCAAGTTTCAATAAGCATGAACAGGATTATTGATCGGAGAATAAACATCAAGGGTCGTATAATCTGATTCGAGGGTTTAAGACAAGGTTTAGAATCAAGAATGAATTTCGATTATCAGAGAATGAACATCAAAGATCTGAGAATGCAGTTTAAAATTCAGAACTGAGAATTAAGTCTTATAACTGATTTTAAAAGTTGGAGACTAGATATCAAAGACTTGAGAATGAAGTTTATGTTTAAAGGCATTTACCACAATCAAAGAACTTGGTTCAAAGATTGGAGAATAAACATCAAAGATCGGAGAACGAATATCAAGATTAAGAACTGAGATTCAAGATTAAAATGGAGTTTGAAGATCGGAGAATAAACATCAAAAATCTTAAAACAAAATTTGAAGTTAAGAATCTTGCTTCAAAATGAAAAAACTGTATTCAAGGATTGGAGACTGAATATCAAAAATCAAGGGAAAAGGTTTTGGAAAGAAGGATAAGGTTCAAAATTAAGATAGAATCAGATTTGTATGTATCCAGTAAGTATCAGCAGTACTTATTGATATGTACCTAGATGATAATATCTGCAAAGATGCAAAGTCAATCCCAATTTAATAATATATGTAAAAGTATATTATTAAAAATATTTAGAAAGTGGTGATGAGCAAAATAGAAGAACCAGGATTAAAAGATGAGTTAGGGTTTGTTTAACCACCAATTAGTTGAAGAGAAAAGCTAATTGGTGGTTATTTATTTGCTCAAAAGCAATTTATTATGTAAAATCTTATAATACTGCAACTGCAGAAGAATAATTCTTCATGGATGACAACTGTTTATTGCTAATTAATTCATGTGTTTGGTATAATAGATTTAGAATTTATGAATAGGTGATTAAAATGGCAGTAAGTGATTGGAACAGGTTTTTAATGCCTTATGAATTGGCAGTTGAAGAGATCAAAGTTAAACTTAAAAGTATAAGAAAAGAATATAGAAGAAGAAATGAATACTCACCATTGGAATTTATTACGGGGAGAGTCAAGGAAGTATCCTCTATGTTGGAAAAAGCCAACAAGTTTGGAATTCCTTTGGAGAGGTTGGAATATGAATTGGAGGATATAGCAGGCATAAGAATAATGTGCCAGTTTGTTGATGACATAGATAAGGTTGTTCAGTTATTGAGGAAAAGAACGGATATGCAGATTTTATATGAGAAAGATTATGTGAGGAATGTTAAATCTTCAGGGTATAGAAGTTATCATATGATTATAAAATATCCAGTTAATATGATTGAGGGTAAGAAGGAAATTCTGATGGAATTCCAGATAAGAACCTTGGCTATGAACTTCTGGGCTACGATTGAACATTCCCTGAATTATAAATATAAGCATCAAAAACCTAAGGAAATAAGTGAAAAATTAAAAAGTGCAGCAGATGCAGCTTTCAGGCTGGATGAAGAGATGTTGTTCATAAAGGATGAGATAAAGGATGCACAAAAACTTTTTGAGGTTAAGTCAGGTATCATTTCAGACATCATGACCAGTATTTTGACTTTAACAGGTTTAGGAAGAATAGCTGATGCAAGCCGATATCAATTCGCCCTCAATAAGCTTATAGAGGATGGAGAAGTGGGAGCATTAAATAATCTGCTTTCTGCAATTCACAGGGATATTGATAAATATAAAGATAATTAACTTTTTAGACCTTTCATTTGTTATAATGATAGGTCTAAAATTATGAGTAATTAATTAACAGAAAATACATTGAAACTGTAATATAATATAAAAAATAATTTAAGTGAGGGATATAGATGAATTCATTGGAAATGAAGGTTAGGGATAATCCCGTATATATAAGGGAAGTGGAGAATCCGCCGGAGGAACTTCAGTTAATTGCGGTAGGCAGAAATGGTGCTGTAATAAAGTATTTAAAAAATCCATCTAAGGATGTTCAACATAAAGCTGTGAAGAATAATCCATTAAGTATAGAATACATAGAAAATCCGGATGTTGAAGTCCAGATACTTGGGGTTAAAAGCTTATGGAATTCTCTGAAGGTGATAAAAAATCCTTCAGAGGAAGTGATAAAGGAAGCCATTAAAGTTAAGGGGTGGGCAATACAGTTTGTAGAGGAACCCTCTGAAGAACTTCAGCTGATGGCAGTAAAGAAAGATTACGATGCTATAAAATACGTAAAGAGGCCTTCTGAAAAAGTAATAATGGCAGCTATTGAAACTTATTGGGGAGCAATAAGGTTTGTTGATTATCCGCCTCTTGCATGTAAAAGGAAAGCAGTAAAGTTGAGTGAGGAAGCGGTTAATTATATAAGTTACACATATGATGATCTTAAGCTGCTTATTGAAGATAATATAAATATTGTGAAGTATGTATATAATGATGTGGATGCTGAGCTTGTTACAGAGATTCTGGAAAAGAAGTTTAGTGAAGAAACAGTGGATGAGAAATATCTTATTGATTTTCTTAACCTTGAGATGCTTGAGATGGATAAAATAAATTTTATAAGGACCAATGGAAGTAAAAAAGCAAAGATGATTATGGTTGACTATTATCTTTCTGTTTAACCATATAAAGAGAGGAGGATTAAATTGAATTTTAAGGATGCATTAGATACGGCAGGACTGGTTATTGATGCAGGAGATGTACCTTTACTGATAGGTGAAAGTGGAATAGGGAAAACATCTCTCATAAGGGAATTAGCCTCAAAAAACAACTGGTACATGGTTTCGATAGATGCAAATTTATTAAAAGAAGGGGAAATAGGGGGGCTGCCAACTGTTTCAAAAAGAAAATTTGATTTTGGAGGAAGGATTGTTGAGAGAAATATAACTCAGTATGCAGTGCATTCAAAACTCATTGAAGTGGATAATGCTTTGGAAAAAGGAAGAAAGGTACTTCTCTTTATTGATGAGTTAAACAGATGCGAGCATGCTGTTCAGCAGGAATTAATGAATCTCATTTTAAACAGGGAGATTAATGGTTATGTTCTTGGAGATGATGTTTTTGTCATTGCGGCAATGAATCCTTCGAATAAATATGATGATTATGAAGGCAGTGAGTATCAGGTTGTGGACATGGATCCGGCACAAGAGGACAGATTTGTATGGATAAGTATGGATTCTGATATCAAAGAGTGGCTTAAGTGGGCCATGACCAGCGAAAAAATTAATGAGCATGTTATAGAGTTTCTATCAGCCTTTCCGGATTATTTACATACGCCCAATTCTTCAGAACATATAAAAGCTACTCCAAGAAGTTGGGAAAGAGTTTCAAAAGGATATGAAGTATATTTGAAGCATAAGGAATCCACTCCTAAAAATATATTTTATAATCTTATTAAAGGGAATGTAGGCGCAGCAATAGCAGGCGACTTCATGAGCTTCATTGAAAATATTAAAAATCCTGTAATCAAGCCTGATGAGATATTTATGGAAGACATCCTTTCTTATGATGCTAAAGAAAGGCTTTCGAAGGAAAGTCATTCAAGGCTATACATAATTTCAAGAAACTGTCTGAACTTCTTGGAAGAAAAAGAAGACAGAGAGCAGGAAGTTTCAATTTTCGCCCATGTTCTTAAGGTTTTCCCAAAAGATTTGCGCTTAGGGATAATGAAGGAAATAAAAAGCGACAGCTCTTCAAAATTATATAATCAAATGCTGGAAAATGAAGATTTCCTTGAAGCTTTTTTTGACATTTACTCAGGATAGAGGGGATGGTCAATTTTATGAATTTTGAAGAAGAACGCAAGAATCTCCTAAAAAAATGCTACCTTATGGAATCCTCAAAAGAATTTACTGAAGAATATATCAGGAAGTTCTGGAACTTGATTGAATATGTTAATATTTTTCTTTTATCAGGGGAAGATAATTTTTTCGGCCAGTTTATCATCCAGGTTAAAAGAAATATAAGTTTTAATATAACCTGGCCAATATCCACAGAAGCTACAACTCAGGGGTATAAGATGTATTTCAATCCATTCCTGATTCTTGATTTGTCTCTGAAGGAAATGGGAGCACTTATTAAGCATGAGGTTTACCATATAATGCTTAACCATTATGAACGAAAAAGGATGCTAGAAAATAAGGTTTCTTCTTTAGCAATAAATATTGCAATGGATATAGCTGTCAACCAATACATTAAGAACCTTCCCCCTTTCGCAAAGAAGATTGGAAATGTAGATATAGAGTACGGATTGGAACTTGATGAGGATATGACAATGGAACAGTATGCTGTTAAAATTCAGGAGGTCATCAATATAAGGATGAAGAACAGTCCAGTTAAAAAGAGTCAGGATACTTTCATAAAGGAAATAGATATGGAGAGGGTTCATGATTCATGGAACAATCAGGATCTTACCCTGGATAATTTAAGAGATATAAAGAAGAGGACAGCAAAGAGCGCATATAAAGGAAAGGCTCCAAGGGATATTGAAAAAATAATATTGTGTTATGACGAAAAAGGAGAGATAGTATGGCAGAATCTCCTGAAGCGTTTAATCAGCAGCAGCAGGGCCGGATACAGGAAGACTGTTACGAGAAAGGACCGAAGACAGCCCGAAAGATTGGATTTAAGGGGGAGGCTTCCTGAATCAATTCCTGAAATACTTGTTGCAATAGATATATCTGCTTCAATGAGTGATAATGAAGTAACGGCAATCATGAGAGAAATACTGAATATATGCAGAAATAAGCTTGGGAAAATACGTGTCATTGAGTGCGACAGTGAAATACGGAGGGTGTATCAGCTAAATTCAGTAAAGGATATTAAGCCAAGAATGGATAAGAAGGGATCAACAGCTTTTACTTCGGTATTTAAATATATAAAAGAGAATAACTTAAGAAATTACGTTTTGATATATTTTACAGATGGGGTCGGTGAAAAAGAGCTGGCTGTGAAACCAGTCAATTACAAAACAATCTGGGTTCTGACTGGTGAAGAGGAATTATCCCTTGAGAAACCTTATGGAAGCATAACCAGGCTGCAGAGAGTTCGCGGAGAGAAATATGAGACAACTTATGGACTTGAGGCTCTTAAGGAAGTGCTTAATGAATGGCAAAGGTAGTATAGGGGGACCCTTATAAGGGGATAAAAATCACTATAAATAATAAGAACCACCCATGAGGGTGGTTTTATTGCTGAAAAATAAATTTATTAGTGGCAGCCTGAGCAAGTAGAGCAGCCAGATGATTCTGGTGCGATTACTGGTTTTAAGCTTAACCCCATTCCATTATTTTCTTCAGTTGAAAGGATCATGAATCCTCCGAATTCTTCGATTAAAGAATTATCTGCAAAGAAAGTGATATCCTTGATTACTTCAACAGTATCAGTTTCTTTTGGCTCTTCAATAGTGATATTGAAGGCAGGGCCGCTGCAGCCATAGCCTGCAAGATTTACTCTTATGCTGAAATCACTTATGTTGTTTTCTGCAAGAAAGTTTTTGAATTCAGTATAAGCCTCATCACTTAACATAAATTTGTTCATTTAATTTCACCTACTTTTAATTAATAAAAATTATTGTTTTCATTATATTGTATTTTTTTGAAAACATCAAGTGTAATATATGGTGTGAAAAAAATATATTTCTTATACATGGATAAATGGGTTATAATATAGAATATAAAAACGAGAATTTATGATACAGCAACGTTAGGATGTGGGGATATGCCATTTAACAGAGAATATTACATTAGCAGGATCAGGGAATATAGCTCTAAAATCAGTGCGGATTCAATGGGAGACTTTCAGATATATAAGATTGATGGTATAAGTTCACCTGTAGAACATTATCTTTTTAAGTTGGAAGAAAGAATAAAAGAGCCAATTGTGGAGCTTAGACATAAAGATGAAATGATTATGAGAATAGATCCTTTAGAAATAGAAGGATGTTATGAAAGTATCGAAAGGGCAAGAGGAAGAGTGGGAGTTGCAGGACTGGGCCTTGGATACTTTGTTCAGGAGATATTGAAAAAGCCTGAGGTTAAAGAAGTTATAGTATACGAGAATTCTAAGGAAGTTATAGAACTTTATAAAAGAAATTTTACAAAAGATCTGAAGCTCGATATCGTACATACAGATGCTTTTAATGCAAAGGGGGAGGAATTTGATTTCTTCTTTGTAGATATATATAACTATTCTCTTGGTATGGAGGTTGTGGATGATTATGTGAACTTCAACGAGATTCATGCAATCAGGGAATATTCATTCTGGGGAATGGAGAGGTTTCTTTTAAGCTGCCGGATGGAGGATCTGATTCATATATGTCTTCCGGAAGAATGGCTTGATATGACAAGAGACATTTATGATAAATTTGAAGAAACACCATATTTCAGCAGATTTAAACCAATGAATGAAAGAAAGGTGAAGAAAGTTCTTCATGCTTTCAATAAGGTACTATAATAATAAAAATTATAAATTATTAATTATGTAGAATTCAATGGGGGTGTCTCAAAATGATTAAAAAATCATTAGAAGAGGAGGCTCCTTTTTATTATAGGGTTCAAACCTCACTAGATGAATTCAACATGCATAAGTTAAGTTTCGGTAAAGGAACCCTATAATAGGGATTATTTTTTGAAAAGGGAGAGGATGAATTAAATGAGCAAGGTAGTTACTGTTAAAGGAATTACAATAGGAGAAGGAATTCCAAAAATCTGCATTCCGATGGTAGGAGAAACTCTTTCTCAATTAGTTGAAGAAGCAAGTTATCTGAAAACATTGGATTTTGATATTGTTGAATGGCGTGTTGATTTCTTTGAACATGTTACTGATATAGAAAAGGTTAAGGAAGCATTAAAAGAAATCAGAACAATACTTGCTGACAAGCCACTGATATTCACCTTCAGAAGTAAAAAGGAAGGTGGAGAAAAAGAAGTAAACACTGAATATTACATTGATCTTAACAAAGCAACTGCTGAAACAGGGCTTGTAGAAATCATTGATGTTGAATTATTCAATGAAGAAGATGATGTTAAGGAATTGATAGCTGCAGCACATGCAAATAATACAGCAGTCATAATTTCCAACCATGATTTCGGGAAAACACCTGCAAAGGAAGAAATAATAGCACGTTTATGCAAGGCTCAGGAATTAGGGGGAGATATTCCTAAAATAGCGGTAATGCCTAATTCTGTTGAAGATGTATTGATTCTTCTTGATGCTACACGTATTGTAAAAGAACAATATGCTGACAGACCTTTCATCACTATGTCAATGGCAGGAAAAGGTGTTATCAGCAGAATAGCAGGGGAATTATTCGGCTCAGCGTTAACTTTTGGAGCTGCAAAAAAAGTTTCTGCACCAGGACAAATTTCTGTTGAGGATTTACGTAAGACTCTTGAACTGCTTCACAAAAATTTATAATTCATAATTTTATGTTCAGAAATGAAACAATAAAAAATGGCTGTCGCAATGTGTCCGACAGCCATTTCCATATCTTTATTTAACAACTATGTTTACAAGTCTTCCCTTTATTACAATAACCTTGACAATATTTTTGCCTTCTGTGGCAGCTTTTATCTGTTCATCTTCTAGAGCAGCAGCTTTTATTTCCTCTTCACCTAAATTAGAAGGAATGTTTATCTTAGTTTTAATCTTTCCGTTCACCTGAACTGCTATCTCAATTTCATCTTTAATCAAGGCTTTAGCATCAAATACTGGCCAAGATTGATTGAAGATTGAGTATGAGTTTCCAAGAAGGTTCCATTGTTCTTCAGAGAAGTGAGGAGCAAATGGAGCAAGCAATCTTAGGTAGTCATCTGCAACTTCCTTAAGGAAAGCAGCATTAATCTGAGGTTCCTGGATGTATTTTGAAAGAGCATTTACAAACTCCATCATTCTTGCAATGGCTGTATTGAACTGAAGTTTATCAGTATCATCTGTAACTGATTTTATAGTGTTATGTCTCCAGAAGTTCAGCTCTTTTTCAGCCTTATCAATTGTTGTCTTGGAAGTTTCATTTTTATTGATCAATTCTCTTGCAGTTTCAAGAACTCTGTCTATTCTTTCAACGAATCTGTTAACAGATTTGATTCCGTCATCGCTCCAGGCGCCCCCTTCAGTATAGGCAAAACCGAACATCAGGTACATTCTGAATACATCTGCGCCATATTCAGAGATATAGTCATCAGGAGATATTGTATTTCCTTTTGATTTACTCATCTTCAAACCGTCAGGTCCAAGTATAAGCCCTTGGTGGGTCAAGCTTAGGAACGGCTCATCAAAGTTAAGGTATCCCATATCTCTCAAAGCTTTAGTTATGAATCTTGCATATAATAAATGCATACAAGCATGTTCAGGACCACCAACATATTTATCAACAGGAAGCATCTTGTTGATTACTTCAGGATTGAATGGATCATCTGAATTGTGGGCATCAGGGTATCTTAGATAATACCATGAAGAACATACAAAAGTATCAAGTGTATCAGCTTCTCTTTTAGCAGGTCCTCCGCAGCATGGGCATGTAGTGTTGATAAATGCCTCACTTTTAGCAAGAGGAGATTTTCCATCTGGTGCAAATTCAACATCGTATGGAAGTTCTACAGGAAGATCCTTTTCTGGCACAGGAACAGTTCCGCACTTTTCACAATATACTATCGGAATCGGAGCTCCCCAGTATCTTTGTCTTGAAACTAACCAGTCTCTTAATCTGAAGTTGACCTTTTGTTCACCAAGGGTGTTTTTTGCCAGCTTTTCAACAAGCTTGATTTTAGCTTCTTCAGTTGTCAGTCCATCGAATTCTTCAGAATTAGTCAATGCACCATATTCGCAGTATGGAAGCTCTGGGGATGATCCATCCTTAGCATTGATTACTCTTTCAATTGGAAGTCCGAATTTCTGTGCAAAAGTGAAATCTCTTTCATCATGTGCAGGAACAGCCATAACAGCACCAGTACCGTAAGTAGCCAATACGTAATCACCAACCCAAACAGGAACAGTTCTTCCGTTTATAGGATTTATTGCATATGAACCTGTAAATACCCCTGTTTTTTCTCTTGAAATAGATTGTCTTTCTATATCTGACTGCTTCTTAGCTTCTTCCTTGTATGCTTCAACTGCAGCTTTTTGTTCGTCTGATGTAATTTGATCCACTAATGGATTTTCAGGAGCCAGAACAACGTAAGTAACTCCATATAATGTGTCTACTCTTGTTGTGAACACATCGAAGCTCAATTCTGAATCCTTAAGTTTAAATGTAACCTGTGCCCCTGTAGATTTACCTATCCAGTGCTTTTGCATTGCAACTGTCTTTTCTGGCCAGTCAAGAGTGTCTAATTTCTCCAACAGTTCATCAGCATAGTCAGTGATCTTTAAGAACCATTGAGTAAGGTCTTTCTTTGTAACTTCAGTTGAACATCTTTCACATGCGCCATCAACAACCTGCTCATTTGCAAGAACTGTATTACATGAAGGACACCAGTTTACAGGAGCTTTTTTTCTGTAAGCCAATCCTTTTTCATACAATTTCAGGAATAACCATTGAGTCCATTTGTAATAATCAGGCATACATGTAACAACTTCACTTTCCCAGTTGAACATTGCGCCCATAGCCTTAAGCTGTTTTTCCATTGTTCCTATGTTTTTCACAGTGGAATCATAAGGATGAATTCCTGTTTTAATGGCAAAGTTTTCAGCCGGAAGGCCGAAAGCATCAAAACCCATTGGCTGGAATACATTGTACCCTTTCATTTTCTTGAATCTTGCCCAGGTATCTACCGGTCCATAGTTAAACCAGTGCCCAGCATGGAGCTGGCTGCCTGATGGGTAAGAAAACATTTCTAAAACATAAAGTTTTTTATCTAAATTCTCGTTATCAAATTTATATAATTGTGTCTCTTCCCATTTTTCCTGCCATTTTTTATCAATGGAAGTTCCGTAGTTTCCCATTTAATTTCCTCCTTAATATTGAATTTATAATTGTGATTATAATAAATTAAGCTAAATAATGAGATGAATTAAAATATAAAAACCTTCCATCTCTTAATATAACAATTAAAGAGACGAAAGGTAAATTCCGCGGTACCACTCTTACTTAGAATAAAATTCATTATTCTCACTCAAGGCCTTAACGGGGCCAGCGTCTTTGCTTTTAACAAAGAAGCTCATAGACAAGTTCATGCCTGCTCATTACTGCCTTCCACCTGCCGGCAGCTCTCTAAAAATGAAGCTCAACACTACTGCTTCTAATCAATGCAATACTTTATAACATTGTCTTTAATTATATGATATTTTAAAAACTAAATCAAGTGGGGAGGGGACGGTTAACAAATTTTTATAAAATTCTGAAAAAAGTTGACATCTTTTAGATACATGGAAAATAAAAGAATATATAATTAAATATAAGGGGATGATGATATGGGTTGTTTAGGAAATATAATATGGATTATTTGCGGAGGATTAATCTGCAGCTTAGGATGGCTGTTTTTCGGAGCACTATGGTGCCTGACTATAGTGGGAATACCAATTGGAGTACAGTGCTTTAAGATTGCATCACTTCAGTTGGCGCCTTTCGGAAAAGAAATAGTAATGGTGGATAATGGAGGA
Source organism: Clostridiaceae bacterium (assembly GCA_040217795.1). Classification (GTDB taxonomy): domain Bacteria; phylum Bacillota; class Clostridia; order Clostridiales; family Clostridiaceae; genus Clostridium_T. Next base: position 69,996 of record JBEHWK010000001.1, on the reverse strand, counting down.
ATAAGCTTAATAGCCAATGTTTTTTGGCTTATTTTTGGAGGGCTTGAGCTTGCAATTGGAAACCTTATTGCAGGAATTTTTATGTGTGCAACTATAATAGGAATTCCCTTTGGGATTCAATTTTTCAAACTGGCTCAATTAAGTCTTATGCCATTTGGAAAAGATATTAGATAAAAAGAAATAAAAAAACTTTAGAAAAAACTATTTACAGTAGATAATAATTATTATATAATAAATCATGTCGAAGGAAACGAGTGATTTATATAATTCAAATAATGAATAATGACATTTTTAGGAGGAATTGATTATGAAAAAATTTGTTTGTACAGTATGTGGATATGTTTATGAAGGAGAAGCAGCACCAGCAGCGTGCCCAATTTGTAAAGCACCAGCTGATAAGTTTGTTGAACAGTCAGGAGACTTAAGTTTTGCTGATGAGCATGTAATCGGGGTAGCTCAAGGTGTTGATGAAAGAATAATTGAAGGATTAAGAGCAAACTTTACTGGAGAATGTACAGAAGTTGGTATGTACTTAGCAATGTCTAGACAAGCTGACAGAGAAGGTTTCCCAGAAATTGCTGAAGCATATAAAAGAATAGCTTTTGAAGAAGCAGAACATGCTGCTAAGTTTGCTGAGTTATTAGGGGAAGTTGTAGGAGCAGATACAAAGAAGAACCTTCAGGTAAGAGTAGATGCTGAACATGGCGCTTGCCAGGGAAAGAAAGACTTAGCTACTTTAGCTAAACAATTAAACTTAGATGCAATCCATGACACAGTTCATGAAATGTGCAAAGATGAAGCCAGACACGGAAAAGCATTCAAAGGATTATTGGACAGATATTTCGCTAAATAATATTGGAATAATATAATATGAAAAATAGGGACAAGAAGGCATAGACTTTCCTGTCCTTTTTTTGGTGCGCCCAGCATGGGCACTTACTCGTCGGTGAAAGTCCGATACGGGGGTTGATAGTGGCAACCACTAGTCTAAGACAAGGGTGTCTGTCGAGAGGTGGAACTTGAAGGTAAGCAAAGAGTGCATAGAGAATCTTCGGCAATTTCGAATAGAAGAACCGATGACTTCGGAACAAAGGATAGTGAAGTCTTATTGAACTTAGGCTTTAAAAGCCTAAAGCGTCAGTATATTAAAATTCATTCAACTTAAAGAACTGCCGTATACCGGATGGTATGCACGGTGGTGTGCTTTTTTGTTTGCTCCTAATTTTTATATCCAGACCTATAAATTTAGCAATAATCTTTAAATGACTAAGGGTAACCAAAGCATCTGGTTACCCTCCAAAAACTTAATTATAGTATTTTATAGGGTTGATTTTATTGAATTTTTTTCAAGGTTACAAATTCGTCTTTGCCATCGAGGTTCTCCACCTTAAGCTTCAAATTATTAAGGTTGTCAAAGGAAGTTGCCCCAAAGGTCATTGTAACAAGATCCTTGTTTCCTGCAAGATTTTCCATAGCTGCTCCGCCAGAGATGGTATACTCTCTGCTGTTTTCATCAATGAGTTTTGCATGGGAAACTATATTTTCATCGTTTCTGTTGTTCCTGGCTGTGAATTTTACAATTAAGCCTGTGGGATATGCCTCAGCTGTCAGAACTTCCAGGTTGTTGTTATCATTAATAGGTGTGTATTTGATAGTTTTCCTGTTTATAAGTATTGATTCCAGAGGTATGTTCAAAGTCCAATTTCCTGATATTTTCGCAGGAGACTGAGATTTTTCATACAGATAAACATTGAGGATTTCCAGGGATATGCTTTTTGTTTCAGGAATCTTTGCTGATGGTGACTCGAGTATTATGGAATCAGTTATTTCACCGGTATTCTTTTTGCTTAGGTCCCATTTTTCATTTACTCCGCCTATTATATTTATTCCGCTGCCATCCTTGAAAATTATATTTCCTTTTTCATCCTTTACAGCGAAATCAATAGTAATGTTGTTAATATTTTTTAAAATGCTGGAATTTTTGAAGTTCAGCTTCAGGATAAGACCTAATTTACTTGGGTCTATGACTATATTGGTGGTTTCAATTTTCACAGAACCTGACTCGGCAGAAATATTTGCCAGCTTTTGCATATAGTTATTTTCAACAGCTGTCTGAATACCGGCATCATTGATTCCAAAGAGGAACTGCTTCACTGCTGCGGAAACAGGCTCATATGAAAATATGCTTACTACTAACAGAAGCATGGCAGCAGCCATTGAATATTTTTTTCTGAAGGAAATCTTTTTGACTTTAGATGATCTTTCTTTTTCTCTTATGATGTCATAGGATACATTGATTTTTTTAATTACACTTTCAGGAATCTTCTCGTCCTTATCCAGGATTGCAGTTATTTTATCATCAAGAAAATCATTCATTGCATTTTACACCCCCATAATTCAATAAGCAATTTTTTAGGATATTTCTGGCTCTGGAAAGCCTTGACTTAATGGTGCCTTCGCTTTCATCAAGAATTTCTGCCATTTCTTTAGTGGTAAATCTGTTTACATAATATAAGATAAGTGAAGTCTTATAATCTTCCGGTAAATGATTGATCGCATTCTCCAGATCCATTCTGTCTACTGAAGCATCATCGCCAAAACCATAAAGTTCAGCTGATTCATCAATTTCAGCCAGGTAAACTACCTTGTTATTTTTTTTAATTATATCATTGCATTTGTTTATCAATATTCTCACTGCCCAGGTTTTAAAATATTCCGTTTTTTTTAATTTTCCTATATTCGCGAAGGCGCTGATAATGGTTTCCTGAATCGCATCACCGATATCCTCTTCGGAACTTAACCTGGTTCGGGCTGTTTTGTAAAGCTGGGGCACAATCAGGTTAATTGCTTCGATAAACGATTCACTGTCACCTTTCTGTGCTCTTTGTATCAAGGGTTCCATAAATCTCCTCCTATTAAGAAATATATCAATATGCGCATACTGAATTATCATTACATATATTAGACAAATCTCACGCGAGTTTAGTTGCATAAAGTTTTTACAGCCTCATGGATTTTCTTACAGAAATCCAAATATATTATACAGCTTTAAAAACCATTTGGAATCATATGGTATAATTGTTTTAAAAGTTTGTAAGTTTATTTTTGGAGCTTTAAAAAAGAATTATGGCATTATCCACACCGGCTATTATGGGAATGGTGATACAGCTTTTACAACTATAATTTGCTGCAACAATTTTTTAAGAGCTGAAATATAAATGTAATCATAGACTCAGCTGCAGAAAGGGAGAAAAACATTGGAAAAGACGATAAGAGAACAGATTTTTGAATTGGCAGATGAACAATATAAAAAATTCATGATGGGACTATGCCCTGATAATGACAATATTGCTGGAGTGAGGCTTCCGCTGCTGAGAAATGTGGCTAAGGAGATAGCTAAAGGTGATTGGCGGAAATATGTGAAGAAAGCGCAGAGTGAATACTATGAAGAGTTAATGCTGGAGGGTCTGGTGCTTGGATATGTGAAAGCGGATGTTGAAGAATTGCTTGGCTATATTTCGGAGTTCATTCCTAAAATTAACAGCTGGGGTATTTGTGACAGCTTCTGCACAGGCTTGAAATTCACGAAAAGAAACAAGGAGCGGGTATGGGAGTTTATTCAACCATATCTTTCTTCAAAGGAGGAATTTCAGATGCGATTTGGAGTTGTGATGCTTCTTGATTATTACATAGAGGAAGCTTATATTGACAGGGTGCTGAGGCTGCTGAATGAAGCCAGGCATGATGGCTATTATGTTCAAATGGCGGTTGCCTGGGCTGTTTCCGTTTGTTATGTGAAATTCCCGAAAAAAACAATGGAATATCTGAAAAACAATACTTTGGAGGATTTTACATACAACAAAGCCCTTCAGAAAATTATGGAATCACTGAGAGTGGATAGGGAGGAGAAAGAGCTGATCCGCAGCATGAAACGAAAGTAAAAACTTGTTAACCGTCCCCTAAAATCAAAAAACTTTCAAAAAACTATTTACAATGGATAATAACTATTATATAATAAAAACTGTCAGGAGGATGCCTGATAATAAATAACTGATAGCAAGATAAATGATAAGTTATAAATGATGATTGATAAAATTGAATTTTCAGGAGGAATTGATTATGAAAAAATTTGTTTGTACAGTATGTGGATATGTTTATGAAGGAGAAGCAGCACCAGCAGAGTGCCCAATTTGTAAAGCACCAGCTGATAAGTTTGTTGAACAGTCAGGAGAATTAAGCTTTGCTGATGAGCATGTAATCGGGGTAGCTCAAGGTGTTGATGAAAGAATAATTGAAGGATTAAGAGCAAACTTTACTGGAGAATGCACAGAAGTTGGTATGTACTTAGCAATGTCTAGACAAGCTGATAGAGAAGGTTTCCCAGAAATTGCTGAAGCATATAAAAGAATAGCTTTTGAAGAAGCAGAACATGCTGCTAAGTTTGCTGAGTTATTAGGGGAAGTTGTAGGAGCTGACACAAAGAAAAACCTTCAGGTAAGAGTAGATGCTGAACATGGCGCTTGCCAGGGAAAGAAAGACTTAGCTACTTTAGCTAAACAATTAAACCTGGATGCAATCCATGACACAGTTCATGAAATGTGCAAAGATGAAGCCAGACACGGAAAAGCATTCAAGGGATTATTAGACAGATACTTCGCTAAATAAAATTTAAATTTAATAGAATTATAAAAAGGGACAAGAAGGCTGGAGTCTTTCTGTCCCTTTTTTTATTGTATAGGAAAGTGCATTAATGTATTGCTGCACCAAGAAGAAGCCAAGGCAATAAGTTATATCCGTACCCATATGCCGGATATGGATAGTAGTAAGGGTAATAAGGTTGATAATAGGGTTGATAATAGGGGTAATATCCATAGTGTCCATGATAAGGTGAATGATACATATTTTGATGCTGGGGATAATTATAATGCCCTTGGGGATTGTATTGCCTGTCAAATAGGTTTTCAGGTTCAGAAGTAAATTCAGTATTTGGATCAGCAGGTTGTTGGAAATCAGGAATTGGTGATGATTCATTTAAGTTATTAGGAATGTCAGTTTCATTCCTAAAGTAAGTATTGTCAGCATAAGGATAAAAATAATTATCGTCAGAAAAGGTTGATTTTTCAGTTTGCATTTTTTTCTCCAATAAAACTTATTACACTTAATGTTATATGCCTTTCAAGTTAATAGTGTGAATTGAACCTTTTCAATTTCACATAAAAAATAAGGAAGAAAAGAATCTTGATGGCATTTCATAATTATATAGGATAATAACCAACAAGAAGATCCTGACTCTGATTTAGTACATGAGACCGATATAATAGAATAGGACTACATTGTAAGAATCTTTATGATTAATGAGCTTATGATATAATAAAAAGGAAACATATAGAAAATTAAGCTGTTAATGGAGGTAAGAATATGCCTGAAATAATGGTTATAGAAGATAATGAAAGCATAAAAAAAGAAATAATTGAAATCCTTGTGCGGTATGGGTATGAAGCATATTTATCAACTGATTTTCAAAATGTAGTACAGGAAGTATTGACGAGTGAACCGGATTTAGTTTTGCTTGATATAAATCTGCCATATTTCGATGGATATTATGTTTGCAGGGAGATCAGAAAACAAAAAAATATTCCTATAATAATTGTTACAAGCAGAGATAGTGATATGGATGAAATAATGAGTATGAATCTGGGAGCTGATGATTTTATTACAAAGCCATATAATACTCAAATACTTCTTGCCAGAATAGCGGCTGTATTAAGAAGAACTTCCGGAAATGACAAGCTTCAGGAGATATTGGAACATAGAGGGTTGAAACTAAATATTACTAATGGAAGCATCAGATACAATGAAAAGCAACGTGACCTTACTAAAAATGAACTTAAGATATTGCTTTGCCTGTTAAAAAACAAGGGATGCATTGTAAGCCGGGAAGATCTGATGGACTATCTATGGAATTCAGATATTTACGTTGATGATAATACATTGTCCGTTAATATAACCAGGATAAGAAAAAAGCTGCAGGAGATTGGGATGAAAGATGGGATTGAGACAAAGAGAGGATTAGGGTACATGTTAGTATGAAAATAAAGGATTATTTTCTTTCAAAGGCACCATATTTAATAATCAATCTGATAATGTATATACTGGTTGTAGTCATCATGAATATTGTTAAAATGCCCCAGATAGTAATGTTTTTAGTTTTTGTCATATGGTTTTTTCCGTTAATTATTTATATAATATCGGAATTTATGGCAAAGAAAAAATTTTATGATGAAATAACAGAAATCACACGGAAATTGGATAAAAAATATCTGCTGCCTGAAGTCATAAGCCATCCATATCATTATGAAGAACAAATAATTTATGATGTGCTGAGAGAATGCAATCGAAGCATGCATGAACATGTTAATTTTTATAAATATCTTCAAAAGGAATACAGGGAATATATTGAGACCTGGGTGCATGAAATAAAAACTCCCATAGCATCTTCAAGTTTGATTATAGAAAACAGCGATTGGAAAGAAAAAAATATTTTGTCTGATGAACTGAGAAAAATTGATGAGTATATAAATCAGGCATTATTCTATTCCAGAAGCACTGATGTAAGTAATGATTATATAGTAAAAGAGTTTCAGATAAAAGAAGCAATCCAGGAATCCATAAGAAACAACAGACGTGACTTTATAAACAGGAAAATTTCTGTTGATATTGAGGATGTTTCCGGAGAAGTGATAACAGACATAAAATGGGTAAAATTTATTATAAATCAGATTGTTGTAAACTCAATCAAATACAGCAGAAACAAGGGCGGAGTTCTGAGAGCTTACACAACAAAGGGAAAAGACAATATTATATTGACTATTGAAGATAATGGAATAGGTATTCCGGAAAATGATGTGGCGAGAGTTTTCGATAAAGGTTTTACCGGGGAGAATGGAAGGGTTTATGGGAAATCCACTGGTATCGGACTTTATCTTTGTAAAAAGCTTTGTGAAAAATTAGGCCTCGGAATATCCTTAAGCTCTAAGAAAGAAGAGGGGACAAAAGTCAATATAATTTTTCCAATTGGCAATCTTACAAGTTTTAAATAATACATTACAAAATTGTAAGAAAACTGAAAGATACTTCGATATGAGTAAATTCCGGTTAGGATTAAAATATAGTCAGGATGTTAATTATATTTTAAATCAGGGGGAATGGTTATGAATGAAAAGATACTTCAGGTACAAAATGTTGAGAAGTATTATGGAAATAAAGAAAATGTAACAAAGGCACTGAATAATATCAGCTTTAATGTGGAGAAAGGCGAATTCGTAGGAATTATGGGCCCCTCCGGAAGCGGAAAAACCACTCTTTTAAATTGTATATCAACTATAGATAATGTAACCACCGGGGCTATTATAATTGATGGCGATGATATTACAAGACTGAAAAGCAAAAAGCTTGAGAAATTCAGGGGAAGTAAGCTTGGCTTCATATTTCAGGATTTTAATCTGCTGGATACTTTAACTGCTTATGAAAATATTTCATTAGCTTTAACAATAACAGGGAAAAGAGGAAGGGAAGTAGATGAATTAGTCAGAAAATCAGCCAGCAGTTTAGAGATATCAGATGTTTTAGAAAAATATCCTTATCAGATGTCTGGAGGGCAAAAGCAAAGGGTTGCAGCAGCCAGAGCAATAGTGAACAATCCAAAACTTATCCTGGCAGATGAACCTACAGGAGCGCTGGATTCCAAGTCAGCAAAACTTCTTTTAAACTCTATGGAAAAACTTAACAAAGAGTTGGAAACAACTATTTTAATGGTAACTCATGATGCCTTTACTGCAAGTTATGCACATAGAATTCTCTTTATAAAAGATGGAAAGATTTTTAACGAGTTAGTGAGAGGAAAAGACTCCAGAAAAGAATTTTTCAATAAAATAATTGATATAGTTACACTTCTTGGAGGTGACTCTAAAGATGTTGTCTAAAATAGCAATAAATAATGTAAAGAAAAGTTTTAAGGATTATACAATATATTTTTTGACTCTGACTTTTGCAGTATGCATATTCTACAGTTTTAATTCAATTGATTCACAGACAGTAATGGCTGATATGAATAAAGGTCAGACAGAGTATGTTAAGGTCATGGGGAAGATTATTTCAATGCTGTCTATAGTGGTGTCAGTTATTCTTGGAGGATTAATAATATATGCAACCAATTTCTTAATCAATAAAAGAAAGAAAGAATTCGGCATATATATGCTTTTGGGTATGGCAAAGAGAAAAATGTCAAGGATATTATTCTATGAAACTCTATTTATAGGAATAATTTCATTAGCTGCAGGAATACTGCTTGGAATGGTACTTTCTCAAATTCTATCCATATTTACTGTTAAACTATTTGCAATACAAATGAGCCAATACAGTTTTGTAATTTCAATTGATGCAATTTTAAAGACATTTCTATACTTTGGAATAATGTATTTGTTAGTTATGATTTTTAATGTGATTGTTATTTCAAGATGTAAGCTCATTGGCTTATTATATGCTTATAGGAAGAACGAAAAGGTAAAAGTGAGAAATCCCTATATATCTGCTTTAATACTGGCTGCTTCCTGTGCTGCCCTGGGATACGCCTATTACCTGATCAATGAGTCAGGAATGAATTTCTATGATAATAGATTTAAACTTTCAATAGCTCTTGGAATCATTGGAACATTGCTTTTCTTTTATGGTATTGCATCAGCCATGTTATTTATACTTCAAAAAAATAAAAAGCTCTATTTGAGGGACTTGAATGTTTTCAGCATCAGACAAATTTCAAGTAAGTTTAATACAAACTTTATTTCAATGACAGTGATTTGTTTAATGCTTTTTATTACAATAGGGATATTATCAACTGGTATAAGTATAAAAAACTCATTGGAAGGTACCTTAAAGAATCAGACTCCTTTTGATGCTTCATTAATGATGATTAGACTTAATGAAGAAAATATTACAATTTTCGATGCGTTAAAAAAGTTAAATTATAATTTAGAAGATAATACAGATTATGTTGCTTTAAAGGATTACACATATAATATGAGCACTAAAGATTTATTAAGCAAATATGCAGCAACCAGTGATGAAAAACAAGTTTTAAATCTGAAGGTTTTTGAGAGTACATCCATGTACAGGATATCAGATATTAATAAACTGGAAGAGTTAAAAGGGAAAGATAAAATCAATTTAAAAGATGATGAAATTATAATTGCAGCAAATTATGAACCATTGTCTGATATATTAAATAAATTTCTTAAGGAAGAAGACTCAATAAAAATAGGAGATAAGATATACAAAATTAAGCAAAAGCAAGTCTTGAAAGATGCAGTTTCAACATCCCCTACCAGTGATGTCTTATTCAGCCTTATAGTGCCGGATAGTTTACTTGAGGGAGTGCAGGAATCAAGTACCATAATAGACTTGAATTTTAAAGAGGATAATAAGGAAAAGGCCAAGAGTGATCTGACACTTTTGTTAAATAATTTCAGGTATGATGGCGGCAGTACTAAAGATTTAAATTTCAGGATTTTAGGTCAAACAAGAGAAATGGCATATGATGACAGCAGAGGTTTATCTGCAATAGTATTGTTTATAGCTGTGTATCTGGGAATAGTATTTTTGCTGTCAAGCGCGGCAGTTCTTGCACTTCAGCAATTATCACAATGCAATGATTCCATAGAAAGGTATAGGGCCTTAAGAAAAATTGGAGCAACAAAGGGAATGATAAACAAGAGTATTTTTATACAAGTGCTTACATTTTTCCTGTTGCCTCTGGCACTTGCAATAGTTCACTCATATGTAGGAATTACAGTTGTAAATAATTATTTAATTGCACTTGGTTCAGGAAGCTTATTTAAATCAATATTGGTTGCAGCGTTAGTAATGGTTATTGTTTATGGAGGATATCTGTACTCAACTTATATAGCCTATAGGAATATAACCAATACACTGTAATACGATAAGTTTTCTATATTCCCATTTAAAAAAGTAATTTTGGAATTTTATTAATAGGTTGGGAGGCAATATAGAAAAGCAAGGATAGTCCCTTGCTTTTTCATATTTATATTAAAAAAATAAAGGCATATATTGTAAAATATTCCTGATAGCAATATAATAAGGTTAATTTACAGAAAATGTAAAACGCAAAAGTGTAAAAGGGAGTTGATTTGTTATGGGGATAACAGGAAGAGAAAAGATATTAATACTTTCAGCATTAAAGGATGCATATGAAAATATACTGGAGAATAAAGAGCAATATGAAAATCCTGAGGAAGAAGCTAAAGAATTTTTAGATCTTTACAATAAACTTCTTAAGGAATGACAGAATGATTAAACCTGGGGTGAAACCTCAGGTTTAATCATTTTCTTTGATGAAATTTTATAGAGGAAGATTTTATAGGTAAATAATGTTTATTTGAAACAAAGAGAAATTCCGAATCTTTATATACGCTCTCTTGAATCAAATGAAATTGGTTTTCAGGCGAAAGTGCTGGGATTTTAGCTGCAAAATTTCCAGCAGTAGAATATTTTATTTCAACCAATGTGTTACTGCATATTTCATAAATTTCTCTTTCCAGAAAGTTTAAAAATTTATCATGATCATTTAAATCTATGTTAAATTTTGATATAGCTTCAATTGGTAATAAGGTAAATGTATAAGCTGCGGTTTTATCCTGAGATATGTACCATCTATCTACCAGCACTACAGCAACAGTTTTCTTTTCTAAAGTTTGATTAAAATAATCTGTTGGTGGTTCCAGGCGAAACTGCATTTTAACATCATCAATTTCACAAGACATACACTTGTATACCGGGTGCCCAATTGTTTCCAAACCTGTAGGTTTATCAGGACTGGTCTTTACAATAAAGTTTCCTTTGCCTCTGATATTATTTACTAATCCGTCATCCTGCAATAATGTAAGTGCCTGCCTTAAGGTTGTTCTGCTGACTCCAATTTGTTTTGATAGTTCAGGTTCTGATGGTAATCTGCTTCCTTCCGGAAAAGTACCTTCATTAATCATTTTGAAGAGTTTATTATATACAGTTACAAATTTTAATTCTTTTTCTTTTGGAATTAAGTTGAATTCATTCAAAGGTATCACCTCTCTAAAGAATGCTAACTTGTCTAAACAAGTTAGCTGATTGATTTATTACTAACTATAAAATATAAAATAAATAATAATTTTGACACGTAATATTCGACATGTTATTATTTTATCAGACATAAATATACAAGTAAATAGACAAGAGTGGAGTGTGTTTTTATTTATACAAAATGGTAAATATATAGATGATATTATATAAAAATAAATGGAGGGATTACTATGGATTATTCACAAGGATCTGGAAAACAATATCATATCAATGTTGGAAAAGGAGATGTTGGGAAGTATGTTATACTGCCGGGAGATCCAAAAAGATGTGAAAAGATTGCTGCATATTTTGACAATCCAAAGTTAATTGCTGACAGCAGAGAGTATGTTACTTACACCGGATTTTTAGATGGAGTTAAAGTAAGTGTTACATCAACAGGGATAGGTGGACCTTCAGCTGCTATAGCATTGGAAGAATTGGTGAAGTGCGGAGCAGATACATTTATTAGAGTTGGTACATGTGGCGGAATGGATATAGATGTTAAAGGTGGGGACGTAGTTGTGGCTACAGGCGCAATAAGAATGGAAGGCACCAGTAAAGAATATGCTCCGATTGAATTCCCGGCTGTTGCAAATTTTGATGTTGTAAATTCACTGGTAAAAGCTTCTAAAGATTTAAATAAAACCTATCATGTTGGAGTTGTTCAATGCAAAGACTCATTTTATGGACAACATTCTCCGGAAACAAAACCTGTTGGTTATGAACTAATAAATAAATGGGATGCGTGGTTAAAATGTGGTTGTCTCGCATCTGAAATGGAGTCAGCAGCTTTATTTGTGGTAGGAAGTTGTTTAAAAGTAAGAGTAGGTTCAGTATTTTTAGTTATTGCCAACCAGGAACGTGAAAAGGCAGGATTAGAAAATATACAGGAACATAATACAGATATAGCAATTGAAGTGGCAGTAGAAGGAATCAGAAATTTAATAAAAGCTGATAAAGAAAAAATAAGTCAGTAAAATGTTAAATAAATTACCAGGAGGTTTAGATGTGGAAAAATATAAGGAAATTTTAGATAGAGCTTTCAAAGCAAGTGAAAATGCATATGCACCTTATTCAAATTACCATGTTGGTTCTTGTGTTTTAACTAAGGATAATAAATACTTTATCGGTGCAAATATCGAAAATGCATCTTATGGTTTAACAAATTGTGCGGAAAGAAATGCAATTTTTCAAGCTTATTCAAATGGATATCGTAAAAAAGATATAAAAGCAATAGCAATTGTAAGTAACGGTAAAACCTTAGCAACGCCTTGTGGAGCTTGCAGACAGGTATTAGTAGAGTTGTTAGAAAAAGATACTCCTATAGTATTATCTAATCATAAAACAGAAAAAATAACTAACATCGAAGAATTGCTGCCAATGTCTTTTACAGAAGAAGACTTAAAGAAGTAGAAAAATATATCCAAGGAAACTTTAACCGTTGGTAATTTAGAAAGGATTAAATATGAGGAAATATAATAGAATTTTTGTAATTGTATTAGATTCTCTTGGAATTGGAGAAACCAGTGATTCAAAAGACTATGGTGATGTTGGTGCAGATACACTTAGACATATTTCAGAATCAGTGGAAAATTTAAAAATTCCTAATCTGCAAAAACTAGGGTTAGCAAATTTACATGCTATAAACCATGTTGATGCAGTTGAAAAGCCATTAGCATATTTTATGAAAATGAGAGAAGCAAGTATAGGTAAAGATACAATGACTGGGCATTGGGAAATGATGGGGCTGAAAATTGATACTCCATTTAATACTTTTACTGATACAGGGTTTCCGGAGGAACTTTTAGAGGAATTAAAAATAAAAACCGGACACAATATTGTAGGAAATAAGAGTGCCAGCGGAACTGAAATTTTAGATGAATTTGGTGAACATCAAATGAAGGCAGGAGATATGATTGTTTATACATCAGCAGATTCAGTATTGCAAATTTGTGGTCATGAAGAAACTTTTGGATTAGAGGAACTTTATCGTTGTTGTAAAATAGCAAGGGAATTAACCTTCAAAGATGAGTGGAAGGTAGGTCGGGTTATTGCAAGACCTTATGTAGGAATGAAAAAAGGTGATTTTAAGCGTACAAGTAACAGACATGATTATGCATTGAAGCCATATGGAAGAACTGCACTTGATATATTAAAAGATAATGGCTTGGATGTAATCTCTGTTGGTAAAATAAGTGACATATTTGATGGTGAGGGGATAACAGAATCAAATATGTCAAAGAGTTCTGTTCATGGAATGGAACAAACAATAGAAATAATGGATAAAGATTTTAATGGATTATGTTTTGTAAACCTAGTTGACTTTGATGCATTATGGGGACATAGAAGAAATCCTGTTGGTTATGCTGAGGAATTAGAAAAGTTTGATGTTAATTTAGGAAAAGTATTAGATAAGTTAAGAGAAGATGATTTATTAATAATTACTGCAGATCATGGTACTGACCCTACTTATACCGGGACTGATCATACTCGTGAGTATGTTCCTTTCTTAGCATATTCACCATCAATGGCAGAAGGTGGATTAATGGAAACAAGCAGCAGTTTTGCTGCTATTGGAGCTACCATAGCTGATAATTTTCAATTAGAAATGCCTGAAAATACAATTGGAGAATCAGTATTAGAAAAACTTATATAACTAAGGTTAAAATAAAATTTTGGAGGATGAAATTATGACTAATACACCTACACCGCATATTGGAGCTAAATTAGGAGAAATTGCTAAAACAGTATTGATGCCGGGAGATCCATTAAGAGCAAAGTTCATTGCAGAGAACTTCTTAGAAGATGTAGTGCAATTTAATTCAGTCAGAAATATGCTTGGGTATACAGGAACATACCAAGGGAAACGTATTACTGTTATGGGTGCAGGCATGGGAATGCCTTCTATGGGTATTTACTCATATGAACTATTTAATTTTTATGATGTAGATAATATTATTCGTATTGGAACAGCAGGAAGTTTAAATAAAAATGTAAAATTGCGTGATGTTGTTATAGCATTAGGCGCATCCACCGATTCAAATTATGCTTCACAGTATTGTTTACCAGGAACGTTTGCACCTATTGCAACCTTTGACTTAGTAAATAATGCAGTTCAGGCTGCAAAAGAGAAAAATATAAATGCTGTTGTAGGAAATATATTATCATCAGATACATTCTATTGTGCAGATAAAACTGCATTGGATAAGTGGATTAAAATGGGGATTATAGCAGTAGAAATGGAAGCTGCGGCACTATATATGAATGCAGCAGAGGCTGGTAAAAATGCTTTATGTCTCCTTACAATTTCTGATTGTCCATTAACTGGGGAATCACTTTCAGCAGAAGACAGACAATCAAGCTTTACAGAAATGATGGAAATTGCACTTGAGATAGCAAAATAATATAATAATAATAGAAGCAATAAATTGTTTTAGGAGGAATAATTATGAAAAGGGTAATTGCATTAGTTATGTCAACAATTATTATGGGTACGCTGGCAGGTTGTGGAAACAACAAGACGACTGGTAACAGCACCGAAAAGAAAACTTTCAAGGTTGCAATGGTAACAGACGCAGGTGGTGTAAGCGATCAATCATTCAATCAATCCTCATGGGAAGGACTGCAATCATTCGCTAAGGCCACAGGAGCATCAGTTAGTTATTTAGAATCAAAACAGGAAACAGATTATGTTACTAATCTGGATAAACTTGTTGATGAAGGTAACAATTTAATCTGGGGTATTGGATTTACAATGGCAGATGCACTATTAAATGCTGCAAAAACAAATAAAGATGCTAATTATGCTATTGTAGATAACTCTTATGGAGATAATACACCAGACAATGTAACAGGAGTTGTGTTTAAAGCACAGGAACCTTCATTTATAGTAGGATATATAGCAGGAAAAACAACAAAAACAGGTAAAGTAGGATTTGTTGGCGGTATAAAGAGTCCGGTTATTGATCAATTCCAATATGGATATCAGGCTGGTGTACAATATGCAGCAAAAGAATTAGGAAAAACAATTACTGTAGATGTTCAATACGCTGAAAGTTTCACTGATGCCTCAAAGGGAAAGGCGATTGCAAACAAAATGTTCTCTTCAGGATGTGATATTATCTTCCATGCATCTGGCGGAACAGGAGTAGGGGTAATTGAGGCAGCAAAAGAAGCAGGCAAATTTGCAATAGGTGTTGACCGTGATCAATCTTATTTAGCTCCTGACAACGTACTGACTTCAGCTCTGAAATTAGTAGGTGTTGCAGTTGAAAAAGTTTCTACAGAAGCTTTTAATGGTAACAAAATTGGAGGGAAAACTTATACTTATGGATTAAAAGAAGGAGCTGTGGGAATTCCTGCTGAAAATAAAAATGTTGCTCCGGAAGTGTACAATGCAGCAATTAAGTTAGAAGACAAAATTATAGACGGAACAATAGTTGTTCCTTATGATGAAGCAACTTATAATCAATACAGCAAATAATATTCTGTATTATTTTTAAAAATTTTATTCGAAATTGTAAGACAAAACTATGCTAGCAGTTTATATCTACTGCTAGCATAGTTTATAAAAAGGGAGGATTTAGTATGGAAATCAGCGACCAATATGCAGTTCAAATGCGTGGAATTACAAAAATATTTGGATCGTTCTGTGCTTTGGATGATATCAGTCTTGATGTTAAAAAAGGCACAATTCATGCACTGTTAGGAGAAAATGGAGCAGGAAAAAGTACACTGATGAATGTTCTTTACGGGTTATATAAAGCTGATAAAGGTGAAATTTACCTTAACGGTAAAAACGTAAATATTAAGAATCCTGGTATAGCAATTGAAAATGGAATCGGAATGGTTCATCAACATTTCATGCTGGTTGATAATTTCACTGTAACAGAAAATATTGTTTTAGGAAGTGAAATTACTAATAAATTTGGTATAACTGATATGAAAAAAGCACGTGAAGAAATACTGAATATTGTTAAGCAATATGGACTGGAAGTAGATCCGGATGCAAAGGTTGAAGATATCTCTGTGGGCATGCAGCAGCGTGTTGAAATTTTAAAGGCACTATATCGTGGAGCAGATTTATTAATATTGGATGAGCCGACAGCAGTACTAACACCACAGGAAATACAAGACCTTATAGAAATTATGAATAATCTTATTTCAGATGGAAAGACAATAATTATAATTACACATAAGCTAAAAGAAATAAAAGAATCATCAGATATTTGTACAATTATTCGCAGGGGAAAATATATTGATACAGTTGATGTTAAAGAAGTAAGTAAAGAAGATCTTGCTACTATGATGGTAGGTCATGAAGTTAATTTAGTTGTTAGTAAAACAGTACCTAAACCAAAAGATATTGTTTTTGAAATAGAAAATTTAACTGTAAAAGATGAAAGAAAATTAGACGCAGTTAAAAACTTATCCATTAAAGTGCGCAAAGGGGAAATCGTTGGTATTGCAGGTATTGATGGTAATGGACAAAAGGAATTAGTGGAAGCTATTACAGGTCTTACAAAATCTGAAAGTGGTACTATTAAGATAAATGGACAAGAAATACAAAACACAACTCCACATAATGTAATTAATAATAAAATCTCAACAATTCATGAAGACAGACAAAAACGTGGACTTGTATTAGATTTTACTGTTGCTGAAAATATGGTGATTGAAAAATATAAGAGTAAACAATATTGTAAAAGAGGATTTTTAGATAAAAATAAAATCATTGAATATACAAAAAAGTTGATAAAACAATATGATGTCAGACCTGAAAATTGTGAATCACAACCAGTGAGAGGATTATCAGGAGGAAATCAGCAAAAGGTTATTATAGCGCGAGAGATTGCTAACGACCCTGATTTACTTATTGCAGTACAACCTACACGTGGAATGGATGTTGGTGCAATTGAATATGTACATAAAACCTTAATAAGTGAAAGAGATAAAGGTAAAGGAATTCTTTTAATTTCATTAGAACTTGATGAAATTATGAATGTTTCAGATACCATAGCTGTAATTTATGATGGAACTATTGTAGAAACATTTAAACAGGGAGAAGTAGATGAAAACACAATAGGTTTACTAATGGCAGGAGGTAAACAAAATGAAAACAGCAGCAAAAATACTTAAAAAACCAGTTACTGCAACATTTATTGCAATATTTTTGGGGTTTATTGTTGCCTCAATAGTGCTGGGAATTGCAGGGTATAATCCTATTAGTGCATTCGGTGCGCTTTTTCAAGGTATTTTTTCTAAGCCTAAATATATTTCAAATACTATTATTAAAGCTACGCCTATTATAATAACCGGGTTAAGTGTTGCTTTTGCATTCAAAACAGGATTATTTAATATTGGTGCTGAAGGGCAATATATTGTAGGTACAATTGCTGCAACAATAGTTGGTATTAAATTAAATTTACCGGCAGTTCTGCAAATTCCTGCTGTAATTGCTGCAGGGGTAATTGCAGGGGCGATATTTGGAGGAATTGTAGGTCTTTTAAAGGCTAAGTTTGGAATACATGAAGTTATTACAAGTATAATGTTAAACTGGATCAGTTTATATTTATGTAATTTTGTAGTAGGATTAAATGTTTTTCATCAACCGGGTTCAACTGCTACTTATATGATAAATAAATCCGGTTTTACAACTATACTGGAAAACTGGAAGAATTCAGATGCTGGAAGAGAAGCGTTGTCAAACAATAAGTGGCTTTCTGAAATTATGTTAAAAACTGATTTTAATATTGGTATTGTAGTTGCTGTAATAATGGCAATATCAATATGGGTTTTACTTTATAAATTACCTAAAGGGTATGAACTTCGTGCAGTTGGGTCAAATAAATATGCGGCAGAATTTGCTGGTATAAATGTTAGCCGAAACATTATTCATGCTATGTTAATAGCAGGAGCGCTGTCAGGACTTGCTGGAGCATTAGCTATCACAGGAGTGGCACCACATAAAATATCAATTATGGCAGCATTTGAGAATAATGGATTTAATGGATTATCAGTGGCATTAATTGCCGGTAGTTCACCAATTGGATGTATTTTTGCAGGATTGCTTTTTGGTGGATTACT
Source organism: Clostridiaceae bacterium (assembly GCA_040217795.1). Taxonomy (GTDB): domain Bacteria; phylum Bacillota; class Clostridia; order Clostridiales; family Clostridiaceae; genus Clostridium_T. The sequence continues at coordinate 51,741 of JBEHWK010000001.1, read as the reverse complement.
TTATGGAGGTCAGTCTGTACAGTCGGCAATAGGAGCACCATCAGAAATAATCAATATCATGATAGGTACTATTGTATTCTTCGTTGCATTAACAAAAATTGTGCCTGCGTTAGCTGATAAACTTTTAAAAAGAGGTGACATTAATGTTAAATAGTATTTTATTAATAATAGGAATTACCTTAATGTATTCAGCACCATTGATTTTTGGAGCTTTGGGAGGCGTGATATCAGAGCGTGCGGGAGTTGTAAACATTGGGATTGAAGGCATGATGGTTGTAGGTGCTTTTACTGGTACTGCAGTAGGATATTATACTGGAAGCCCATGGTTTGGATTTTTAATGGCTGGTATTTCTGGTGGGATAATTGCTTTATTACATGGAGTAGCATCTGTAACATTTAAGGCGAATCAAACAATTTCAGGTATTGCTATTAATTTAATTGGATCTGGTCTTGCATTATTTTTGTGTAGATTATTTTTTCAAGGTGCAACTATGACACCTCCAGTTTCAAATAAATTGCCTAAAGTATTTGGTGATAATATTACTAATGAATTTCTCAAAAATTTAAATGTAGATATTACCGTAGTTCTGGCTTTACTTTTAACAGTAGTATTATGGTTTTTTCTTTACAAGACAAAATGGGGACTTCATATTCGTGCTGTTGGGGAACATCCTGCAGCTGCAGATACGCTGGGAATCAATGTAGCTAAAATTCGTTACATATGTGTAGTAAGTTCAGGGGTTTTTGCCGGTTTTGGCGGTGCGGCAATGACATTGGCAATTATTCCCCAATTTACACCAACTGCTATAAGCGGTCAGGGATTTATCGCTTTAGCAGCAGTTATTTTTGGGAAATGGACACCTCATGGAGCTTATGGAGCTTGCCTGTTATTCGGATTTGCACAAGCGTTAACTGTTATTTTAGGCGGTGGTAGTTTTGCTGTTCCTTCAGAAATTCTTGCAATGTTCCCGTACATTTTAACAATTATAGTTTTAATTGTCTTTGTTGGAAAATCAGTTGCACCTAAGGCTGATGGAGTTCCTTATGAAAAAGGAGCCCGTTAATTTACAAAGTAGAATAGGAGATATAAAAATGGATATAGCTAAATACATAGATCATACGATATTAAAGCCACAGGCAACAGCAGAAGATGTAAAACAGCTCTGCAAAGAAGCCAGAGAGTATAATTTTGCATCAGTCTGTGTAAATGGATGTTATGCAAAATTGGTTAGTACTGAACTTGCAGGAAGTGATGTGAAAACTTGTGTAGTAGTTGGTTTCCCATTGGGTGCCATGACTAAAGAAGCTAAAGAATTTGAAACGATTGATGCTATTAAAAATGGTGCAAATGAAATAGATATGGTTATAAATGTTGGAGCGTTAAAAGATAAAAATTATGATTTAGTAAAAGAAGATATAGAAGCAGTAGTTAAAGCGGCAAAAGGAAAAGCTATAGTAAAGGTAATTATAGAAACCTGCCTGTTAACAGATGAAGAGAAAGTAAAGGCATGTGAACTGGCTAAGGAAGCTGAAGCTGATTTTGTTAAAACATCAACAGGTTTTTCAACTGGCGGAGCAACAAAGGATGATATTGCGCTAATGAGAAAAACTGTAGGTAAAGATTTAGGGGTGAAAGCATCAGGTGGAGTCAGAGATTATAAAACTGCCATAGATATGATTGATGCTGGAGCAAGCAGAATAGGTTCCAGTAATAGTATTGGCATTGTCAGTAGAAGTAAGAAATAATTAACTTAAAAAATGACAAGTAGATTTTTGATTTATAAAAGCTGCTTGTCATTTTTTTAGATTTTTGCTTAATGTTATTTGTCGACCTTTAAGAAAAAACTAGTGTTAAAATAAATTGAATAAAGAAATATACCCCAAAAATAACTTTACTCCCAGTAGTGTATTTTATTGGATTTATCATAAATATATCTGTAATTCCAATTTTCGAATAATTCATTATCTATTTCTTTTAAGCAAGAAAAAAATTTTTCTAATACATCTAGCCTGTCAAGGCATTTCAATATTGAATATGGGTAAGGTATTACCTTAGTATATGTGCATCTGGGATCTATAACCCTAATAGATTCATCTTTTTGAATAAATATATGAGCACAACGAATATCCAGCTTTGTAAATCCTGATTTTCTAAAGTCTTCAATTAAATTGACAATATTGATAATTAAATTCCGATTCAACCCGTTAGTTTCAATATAATTTTTAATTGGAATTCCATGAATATATTCTCGTATCATACAATTCTCTTTATACTCATACACCTTGGGAAAGTGTTTATTTTCATTAACTGACTGTAATATATCGTATTCATGTTTACAATATATTTCTTCAAAAAATATTTTCAAGACCTTACCGTCAGGCAGCAGATATACATGCCCATTACGACCTTGTCCTAAAAAAGTGCAATTTTGTAAATCTATATTGAAGCAGTTTGAAGTTTCATTTGCCAATGTATCCTTATCATTCATAATTGGCCGCCTCCGTATATCTGGGTTGAGAAAAGCTGATAATTATATTTCCCTATTTATATTATATTATTAGGGTTAAATATTGATACAAATATACAATTTAAGCATGTTTTCAATAGTATACTGCACGAGCTTATATGAAGGGATAACTGAAGATTATATTATTGATAATTTTCGGAAAATACTGTAAAATCATCGTGTAAACATTTTCTTTGGTTCTTTAATTTTTTAAAGTGAAAGGAGTCAAAATTATGAAAAAAGTGAGAATTTTAATCTTTTCTTTTATTTCAGTGCTTATCCTTTCTATGTCTCAAATATCTCAAGCACAGGAAATTGCAATGGTAAGCGCCTATTCCGGTTACTATACAACCAGTCACTATATCAAAAATCTTTCTTATCTTTCAGGTTATGGATCAAATCTAGCTTCCCAAAGTGAAGCTAATATTGCAAGCAATCCTTCTATTATCTTTTTAAATCAAGTCGTAATATTGGATTTTGGCAGACCGGCAGTTCAAACTCAACGTGTGAAGAAAAATAAATTAAGTACATATGGTACTTTATTATTTGATAACAGGACTGTTGCTTCTACGAATGAAATTGCAATCTCAGTGAAAAAATTTATTGATTCTTTCATAATATCCTTCCAATCCAATACAGTATACTCACTTACTATTGGAGTTGGTACAAGCAATTATGGCAGTTATGTTACAAATGTCCACGGTCAGGCATGGGGGAACATGATTAATTCCATCAACACATATATTTCAGATAAAGCAAAAACTGACCCGCGGTATAATTCAATAAAAGCAGTGGGAGCAAATGATATGGAAACAGGATGGAACACGCCGGGAGTTACAAGGGCCTGGGTTCAGGGATATCGAAGTGCAACAGATTATCAGTTATGTGATTATGGAGATGCTGGTGGTATGCCTCAGGCACCTGCAGGAACAAGTTCCTGCATTTATGGAGCAGGAAACAACGGATGGACCCTGGATGATAAGTGGTATGTTTCTGACGGTGGAGTTAACACAAATACTCAGAAGAGTTATTCTTTTTCTTTACCTGAAATTTATACAAAATCAGGAACTCAGGCAGCCCAGTGGTTTAATTTGGATCTCTATTCGCATGAGAAATATGGAAAACCTCTTGGCATATATGGAGTAATGACAGATTATGAAGCAGATTCAACAAGAAACACACCAGAATCAGGGTGGAATCAGCTGGCGGGATATATTAATAGTTCCACAGTGACTAAAGGTGATTTAGCCAATGGAAATTCATTTATGCAATGGTCAACAGATATTTCCTGGGTTTTGCCTTTTTAATTAATGCAGGTTAACAATAGTCATAAATAAGTGAATTCAAAACTGAAAATTTCGGATGGACAAGCTTATGAAATTGCACTAGTCACAATGACCAGTGCGATTTTTTTATTGTATAGGAAAGTGTATTTCACGGCGAAAGCGGCATAAGCCGCTTTTTGTAATAAATAGCCCCAATTAACATAATCTTAACATAATCTTTTTATATTTCTGCGGCAATACCTGTCTATAATATGAATCAGAAAGGGGCAGAGAATAAGAGGAGGGTTTGCTTTGGCTATTAAATCTTTTAAGCGTTATGAGAAAAAATACCTGTTGAATATAAAACAATATAATAGACTCATACCAAGATTGCTTCAACATATGAACCTGGATGAACATTGCAAGTCTGGTGAGACTTATAGTATTTACAACATTTATTATGATACAGAAAAAAGTGATATCATAAGGCATTCTATTTCTAATCCTTATTATAAAGAAAAACTGAGACTCAGGAGTTATAACATTCCCAAAAGCCTGGATGAGAAAGTTTTTCTAGAATTGAAAAAGAAGATTAATGGAATTGTCAATAAAAGGAGAGCTGTACTCACATTGGAAGAGGCTTACAGGTTTCTGGAATCTGGTGGAAAACCTGTTTCTGATGACTATCATAATAAACAGGTTATCAATGAGATTGAATACTATTTAAGAAAAAATCCTGTTCAGCCTTCAGTATATATTGGGTATAAGAGAACAGCCTTTTTTGGAAAGGAAAACAGGGACTTCAGGGTGACCTTTGATTCTGAAATTCTCACGAGAAGAGATAATTTGTCATTGGAAGCAGGATACTCAGGGGAAGATATTCTGGAAGATGGTCAATACTTGATGGAAGTTAAGATTATCGGAGCCATGCCTTTGTGGTTTACAAACATCCTTTCTGAATTGTCAATTTATAGCACCAGTTTTTCAAAGTATGGCAACGAATATATGAGATATTTAGGGAAAACACAAAATAACAGCACAAGGAGAGTAAGAGAAATATGTTAGAGGATATATTGTCATCGGTTAATTCCAGCGGCTCAATCAGCCTTGCAACTGTAATATCAGTTACGGCAGTTTCAATAATACTTGGATTGATAATAAGTTTGGTTTATATCAAAACAAGTAATAGGAGCGGTTACAATTCAGGCTTTGCAACTACGTTAATAATGCTGCCATTGATTATCTCTATTATCATTTTGCTGGTTGGAAATAATGTGGCAAGAGCTTTCAGTTTAGCAGGCGCATTTTCAATAATCAGGTTCAGAAGTGTTCCCGGGGAACCAAAGGACATATCATATGTATTATTCACTTTGGCAATCGGTCTTTCCTGTGGTATGGGGTATATTGGATATGCGGTTATATTTACCATAATATTGTGTGCATTAATGGTTCTACTTGAAAAAACAAGTTATGCAAAACCTGATGGTAAAAATATGGAGCTTAAAATTATGGTTCCGGAAGATCTCAACTATGAAGAGGCTTTCGATGAAATATTAAACAAATATACAACTTCATGGTGTATTGAAAATATAAAAACCAAGGATTTCGGAGCAGTATTCGAATTGACTTATTTAATCAAATTGCAGGAAAATGCAAACAAGAAGAATTTTATTGATGAAATAAGATGCAGAAACGGAAATCTTAAGATTTCACTTACTCTTTCCGGAACTGAAGAAAAGTCATTTGGCTTAAAATATTAGAGGAATAATTGGAGGAAAATGATGAAGAAAAAAATTATAACTATGCTGATAGTGCTGAGCTTAAGTGCAGGGCTGGCAGGATGCAAATCAGCAAGTACAACAAGCGCAGACAGCACATCCGGCACATCAAACACTGCAATAACCAACGCACAAGTATTATCCAGCATAAATGTATCTTCAGGAGAAAGTGAAAGTGTAGGGGAAGCAGGCACATTCATTGAGTTGGGAAGCACCATAACCGTTAACGGATCTGGTGCAACTGTTGATAAAAATAAGGTAACTATAACTGCGGCTGGATCATACAGCATAAAAGGATCCTTAACTGACGGGCAGATAATTGTAAATGCAGGAGATTCGGATAAAGTATACATTATTTTAAATGGTGTGAATATAACTTGTTCAGACAGTGCACCTATTTATGTGATGAATTCTAAAAAGATAATTATTTCGCTGGCAGATAATACAAATAATACGATAACAGCTGCGGCGGCTGCAACTGAAAATGAACCCGATGCTGCGATATTCAGCAAAGCAGACCTTGATTTCATTGGAAAAGGATCATTGAATGTGCAGTCATCAAATAATAGCGGTATTGTAAGTAAGGATGATCTGAAAATAGAGAACGGAAATATCACTGTAAAAGCTGCCGGAGATGGTATCAAAGGAAAGGATACTGTTGTAATTACTAATGGCAATATTACTGTCAATGCCGATAAAGATGGAATACAATCAAACAATGATACTGATGCGGAAAAAGGATATGTATTAATTGAAGGAGGAAAAATAAATATAACTGCAGGACAGGATGGAATTCAAGGGGAAATAAGCACTCTTATTAAGAATGGGGATATAACAATCAATACTGGAGGAGGAAGCCAAAACGGCACCTCAAATGCAGGGGTTAATCAAGGGGGGCCAGGAAACAGCGGCCAATCAAATTCTCAAAGTGCTTCAAGTGAAGAAACAACAAGTGCCAAGGCAGTTAAAGCAGCTGTAAATGTAGTGATAGAAGGAGGTACATTCAATATAGATTCTTCTGATGATGCTTTCCATTCAAATAACAACCTTGTAATCAGCGGAGGAACCTTCAATATATCTGCAGGGGATGATGGTCTGCATTCGGATTCAACGTTGACAATAAACAACGGAACTGTAGATATTAAAAAATCCTATGAGGGTATTGAAAGCAAGACTATAACATTTAAAGACGGAGATATCAATGTTGTTTCAAGTGATGACGGTATAAACGCTTCAGCAGGCAGTGATTCCTCTTCAACAAACGGACGTCAGGGACAAGGTGATGATGGAAGCATTATGAATATCAATGGCGGCAATATTACAGTAAATGCTGCGGGAGATGGTATTGATTCAAATGGGTCAATTAAAATGACTGCAGGTAAAGTTATAGTAAATGGACCTACGGATAACGGGAATGGGGCTTTAGATTATAATGGAACATTTGATTTGACTGGTGGTACTTTAGTTGCGGCAGGAAGTTCAGGAATGGCAGAAGCGCCAAGTTCATCGTCAACCCAGAATTCTGTGAAAATAAATCTGGCTAATCAGTCAGCCGGGACTATTGTCCATATTGTAAGCAGTGATGGAGAAGAAGTTGTTACATTTGCACCATCAAAGCAATATTCATCATTTGTTATTTCATCCTCAAAACTTGAAAATGGTAAAACATATAAAGTGTATGTAGGCGGAAGTTCAACTTCCACACCGACTGAAGGTGTTTACGCTGAAGGTACATACACTAAAAGTACAGAGGCAGGAAGTTTTACAATTTCAGGTACTGTAACTGAAATGACTCAGGATGGAGCAAGTAACACAGGTAATATGAGAGGACCGGGAGGAAAATAATATCAAGGGGGAGGCGTGCCTCCCTCTTGATTTTTCCTATATATTTTTATAAATATATCTTGATAAAAATATATAAACTTGCAAAGAATTGTGAATTAGTAAAAAATTATGAATTTAAAGGAGGAATTTCAAGAATGATATCGAAAATAATATAGTATTCACTTTATACTAGTTAATAAGTGGACATGCATATGAATTTTACATCCCTTAAAAGATACTTAATTGGTCACCAGCGAAAACGGATATATTAAGAGAGGTGGTATGTAAAAATGGTAAGAATAAATAATTCAACAATAATGGGACAAACAACAGGAAATGCTTATGCAAAAAGGATATGCAAACACTGGAGGGATTCCCAGCATACAGAAAAGTGGAGAAAAGTGAAAGTAACTTTTGCAGGCAGGGAATTTGGATCAAGAATTCAGGAAGATGATTCGTCGATATACTGTTTGCATAACTTCAAATTTTAAAATTAAGGGATGTGAAAATCACTGCACAACAAGTTTATGATTAAAGTATTAATAAAAAATGACTAGGCAGCTAGAATATTCAGCGCAAGCATAGTCATTTTTTCTGTCTAAAATAAATAAGGAGTATCAACTGATACTCCACTTTATGGAGCGGAAGACGGGATTCGAACCCGCAACTTTCACCTTGGCAAGGTGACACTCTACCATTGAGTCACTTCCGCATAAATGGTGCTGATGGAGGGATTTGAACCCTCACGATTTGTGGTCGGTGGATTTTGAGTCCACTGCGTCTGCCATTCCGCCACATCAGCATAATATAAAGGACGAGTATTATTTTACCACCTCAAGGATATTATGTCAAGGTTCTTTCAGCAGCATTTATGTTTAAAGCAGTTATCAGATACAACTTAAGCCTGCCAGGAAGGCAGGCTTATTAATTATGTAATAGTTCTTATATCTAAAAATAGATTTTTCATAATGTTTATATGTCTTCAGACTCCGTATTCATAATTTTGCTTCATCAATTCTTGATCCGTGAGAATTTCATAACGAGGTTTATTCATACACTGACAATCTTCGCAGCTAAAATCAGGAATAGGCCAATTTATTTCAGATTTATGAAAAGTCCCATCGTCAGTGTCACCTTTAGCTATATATTGACTTCCGGTACTGGTTAATGTTATGGATTTTCCTGGATTATATCTTATAGCTACAGGTCCTTGAGCAGTGCTGCCTGATTCACTGCTGAAACTCCTGTCCTTTGGCACAAAAAATCCTCTGCATTCCCACCATTTTGGTGTGGCAGCTCCAGGATGCAAAACATACCAGGAGGTATCATAGTTTCCTCCATCAGTTGCTCTGGGTGGCCCATATACTAAAATCTTTTCAGCTGTAGTATTTTTAATTTCAAGGTAATTATCGGCACCTTCTGATGACATCTTAATATTCTCGCGTGAAATAGTACTCTGAGCACTCATCTTTCTACCGTTACCAAAAACCTATTAAAATCTAAAAAAGCTTTTTATTTTTTCTGCTTCATAATGTTCTATATAGAAAGCATTAATGTTCTTAAATTGTGCGGAGTAACGCTTGGCAAATAGAACCAGGAGCCACGACAGCAGAATGTAAAAGAATTTTTGCTTTCTATATATTTTCCTCAAGTTTATAAATCTTCTTTTCCAGTTTTGCAATGTTCCTGTTTTTTGGTAACATCCTCCTTTTTAATTTTTTTCATATTTTCTTGAACATTGTCTTTGTAATTTTTTTACTTAATATTATATTATCTACCTCATTAATATACCTAAAATAACAGAGTAATATTCATTTTCAGATACTAAAGTATGTTGCTAAAATAAATACCAGACAGATAAAAGACCTGAATAACTTCCTCGAAAAAGTTTAAACAAATGAAAAACATAACATGATAATATTTTTTCTTTAAGCTGTTAATTAAGTACCCTAAAATTGGTATTTAGGGAAGCTATTTGTGGTTTGCAGCTAATAGAACCATATTATCAGTACTTTTCTCTAAAATAGTCGTGTTTATACAGCTTGTAAATAAAAAAACAAAGATTTATAATACGTTTATATATAAAATTATCCAAAATTGTACTTTTATTCATTCAGTAAGTATAGGGAGTGACATGAAAATGGATAAAAAAGAAACAAGACAGAATACTAAAGAGGAAATTTACAAACTTCCTCTGGATAAGTTCTATGAGGCGTTAGGGACAAGTCCCCTTGGACTGATGCAGGATCAGGCAGAAAAATATCAGTTGGAACAAGGGAAAAATATTATTGAGGAGAAGAAGAAAAAATCAGTACTGCTCATCTTACTGGGAAACTTTACTCATTTAATGGCTGTTTTATTATGGGTTGGTGGTATTGTAGCTTTCTTTGCGGATATGCCTCAACTGGCAGTTGCCATCTGGTTAGTAAACGTTATCAATGGTGTGTTCAGTTTTTGGCAGGAGCATCGTGCCAGCCAGGCTACGGATGCATTGAGAAATATGCTGCCTTCTTATGCAAGGGTCATTCGTGATGGTAAGGAGCAGAAAATTCTGGCTGAAGATCTTGTTGCAGGAGATATATTCTTATTGGAAGAAGGGGATAAGATTACAGCAGATGCCCGATTGATTGAATCCAGCGATTTACAGGTCAATCAATCAACTCTCACTGGTGAATCTAATCCTGTGAGAAAATCAGTAAATTATTCTGCAGCAAAAGATGACCTGGTAAAATCTGAAATGCCTAATTTGATTTTTGCAGGTACAAGTGTTTCTGAAGGTAATGGAAAGGCCGTTGCCGTAGAAATTGGGATGAGGACTGAATTTGGTAAAATTGCATATCTGACTCAGACTATGGAAAAAGAAGAAAGCCCGCTGCAGAAAGAAATGAATAAGTTAACAAAACAAATTTCGGTTATTGCAATTGGTTTTGGAATTTCATTTTTTGTTGCAGCATATTTTTTAGTGGATGAACCAGTTGCATCTTCATTCATTTTTGCGTTAGGGATGATTGTTGCTTTTATACCGGAAGGATTGCTTCCCACTGTTACCTTGTCCCTGGCTATGGCTGTGCAGCGTATGTCTAAAAGGAATGCTTTAGTGAAGACACTTTCTTCTGTTGAGACATTAGGAAGTACTACTGTAATCTGTACAGATAAAACTGGTACATTGACCCAGAATGAAATGACAGTGAGTCATTTATGGATGGCTGAAAGGGAATTTAAAGTTACCGGTGTTGGATATGGCCCTGAGGGAGATATCCTAAACGGCAGCAAAAAAGTAAAGGCTAAGGATGACAAAGACTTGAAGATTTTACTGAAAGGAGCTGCATTATGCAGCAATGCACGTCTGCTGCCTCCGAATGAAGAATCTGCCCGCTACACTGTATTAGGTGATCCAACGGAAGCTTGTTTAGGGGTTGTGGCTGAAAAAGCAGGTATAGATATTAAAAAACAGGCAGAGTTAACTCCTCGATTAAGGGAACTGCCATTTGAATCACGCCGTAAAAGAATGTCAACTATTCATCAATTGGAGAAGCCTGTTGAAGGAACTTCGCGTATAGCATATGTAAAAGGGGCTCCTAAAGAGGTTATGACCTTGAGTGAATTTATCCGTATAAATGAAAAAGTTCAACCTATGACAGAAGAAATGCGTAAGGAAATCATGAGAGCCAATGATGGATATGCACGTGATGGGCTGCGTGTTTTAGCTGTTGCATATCGTCTGCTTCATAAAAATGATAACATTCCTACGGCCATGAGTGCTTATACCCCTGAAATCATTGAACAAAATTTAGTGTTTGTCGGTTTGATTGTTATGGCTGATCCGCCTCGTCCGGAAGTGGCAGACGCTGTTGAGGAATGCAGCCATGCAGGTATTCGTATTGTCATGATTACTGGAGATTATGGCCTGACAGCTGAAAGTATAGCAAAACGTATCGGAATTGTGAAAGGTCCTAAACCTCGTGTAGTATCAGGATTGGAACTGGAAGAATTATCTGATGACAAGTTGAAGGAATATCTCAAAGATGAGATAATTTTTGCCCGTGTAGCGCCGGAACAAAAATTGAGAGTTGTGACAAAACTGCAGGAAATGGGCGAAATTGTTGCCGTGACTGGTGATGGTGTAAATGACTCGCCTGCCCTTAAGAAAGCTGATATCGGGGTTGCTATGGGAATTGCCGGTACAGACGTAGCAAAAGAGGCTGCAGATATGATTTTGACAGATGATAATTTTGCTTCTATTGTTCATGCTATTGAAGAAGGAAGAGCTGTTTACAGCAATATCCGCAAATTTATGCTGTATATTTTAAATTCAAATATGCCTGAGGCAGTTCCTTCCGCAATGTTCCTTTTTTCTAGGGGTGCGATACCTTTGCCGTTAACAGTTATGCAGATTCTGACCATAGACTTGGGTACAGATATGCTGCCGGCATTGGGACTGGGAACTGAAAAACCTGAAAAAGGAGTTATGGACCAGCCGCCTCGTAATCAAAAAGAACCATTACTAAACAAAAAGTTAATTATAAAAGCCTTCCTTTGGTATGGATTATTAGGTTCTGCTGCCTCAGCATTTTCCTACTTTTTTGTCAATGCTGGGAACGGGTGGCCGAAAGTTCCTCTTGCAGGTGGAGTGGATCCTGTTTACATCAAAGCAACAGCTATGACTCTTGCGGCTATCGTGTTTGCTCAAATTGGTGCAGTATTTAATTGCCGTACTGAAAAGCAATCTGTATTTAAAGTTGGAATTTTCAACAATAAACAAGTAAACTTTGGGGTTGTCTTTGAAGTTTGTTTGATTGCAGCAATAGTTTACTTACCGCCGTTGCAGGCTATTTTCCATACAGCGTCGCTTGGTTTGAGGGATTGGCTGTTATTATGTATTTGGCCTCCTATGGTACTGTTTGTTGAAGAAGCAAGAAAAGCATGGATTCGCAGAAAGGACTCTATAAGCCAGAATTAATAATAAAGAGGTGAAGGACATGAATGTTATTGTAGTAGGTTTAGGAAGACTAGGGCTGGGATTATCACTGAATCTTATAAAAAAGGGGCATCAGGTATCAGTGATTGATTCGAATCCTGAGACCTTTGAAGCATTAGGAAAAGACTTTACCGGATTAAAAGTTGCGGGTATAGGATTTGACAGGGATGTATTAAATAAAGCAAGAATTGATAAAGTAGATGCTGTGGTATCGTGTACAACAAGCGATGAAGTTAATGCGCTTATTGCAAGAATAGCCAAGAATGTTTATCGTGTTCCCCGCGTAGTTGCACGGCTTTATGATCCAAGAAAAGCTGATATTTACCACAGGCTTGGAATTCAGACAATTTCAACAACAACCTGGGGAATTGAAAAGGCAATAGAATTTTTGACATATAATCAAGTCGATAGTGTTTATGAGATAGGTAATGGGAATGTGAAATTAGTGCGGGTTGAGGTGCCATCCTTGTTAGTTGGCCGTACTGTGGATTGCCTGACAGTTCCGCGAGAGATTCAGATAGTTTCCATTTCGCGAAATAATGGAACATTTATTCCAACAACAGAAAACATCTTTGAAACTGGAGATATTCTGTATATTTCAGTCATTACTGCAGCTGCTGTGAAACTAAAGTTAATGCTTGATATGGTATAAAAAGGAGGAGTAAGTATGAAGGTCATCATTATAGGTGGAGGACAAGTTGGATCCTACCTTGCCTCCTTATTATTATCCAATGGTCATGAGATACTGGTAATTGAAAAGAACGAAAAGACTTATAACAAATTAGAAAAACAATTCCCTCAGGGAACAGTGACTTTAGGAGATGGTTCAGATCCCGAGGTTCTGGAAAAGGCAGGAATAGCTGCAACTAATGTTGTGGCTGCCGTAAGCGGGGCAGATGAAACGAACCTTGTAGTCTCAACCCTTGCCAAGATGGAATTTGGTGTGCCTCGTGTAGTTGCCAGAGTTAACAATCCCAAAAATGCATGGCTATATAACAGCGGAATGGGTGTGGACGTAGGTGTTAATCAGGCAGACGTAATGGCACATTTTGTAGTTGAAGAAATGAATATGAAGGATATGTTCACCATATTAAAACTTAACAGAGGGAAGTATTCTATTGTACAGATCACAGTTCAGAAAAACTCTAAAGCGGATAATCAGCTGCTGAAAGATTTATCAATACCAAAAGATTCGGTGCTTATAGCCATTACCCGAAATGAATCTTTATTGATTCCAAAGGGTAATACAAGGATTTTGGCGGAGGATGAAGTACTGGCACTAGCTGATGAGGACAGCAGTAAAAAGTTGGAGGAAATTTTCGGGTAAGAAACAGGTCCTCATGACAAACTGGAAAATAAAGAGCCGTTGCAAATTAGTTTGCAGCGGCTCACTTTGATTTCTTATTTTAAAATTTGTAAAAATATCATTGACTTTAAAGAGCGCCAATGATAAAATTAACCATTATGAGATTTATATATATCTTAATCATAGCACGTTTTGAAATAAAAGTCAATAAAAATATTTAAAACACTGGGAGGCAATTCATGGAAAACAAACTTATGGCTATTTATGATTCTGCAGTAAATAAACAAACTTTTATAGAAATCCAGCAGTGCAATGAAGAAACTTTAGAATATGGATTAAAACTTTCAGATGAAGATATAAAAATAATATTAAGAACACGAAGTGAGGTTTTAAGAAATAATGGCAGGGTGGAATTTGGCGGAGCTATAATCAAGAAAATTATTTATTCCTTTTCTGATTCACCATATATTTCTCAATATAATTATCTTGAAACTTTGGATGAGCTTATTGAAATCTTCTATTATTATAAGAATGAAACAATGGATGAGATTAGTGATGATGAACTGATTGAATTAATGAAAGCGTATTTTGATAATGAATGCCAGGGATCTCTGGAGCTCCTTAGAGATAAATACCTGGATACAATAGCTCATGACATAAAGTATGGAGTGGCTGGTTATTTAAATATGAATGGAGATGAAGAATGATTATGGGTATTTCAATTATAAGCAAAGAGAAATTAATTGAAAATTCCTTAAGTGAGGAGCATTATTTTCAATCTCTGCTACAGGGCCTCTATTCAAATGGGCTATTGAATATAAGAGATATTGAAGTTATTCAGTTTCAGACAATGAATATCCTGACAGAAGCTTTAGGTTATTACACAAGAAATGAGAGCTCATCTGTAAGAGTAGAGGTAGCGGAAAAAGTTCTGTTGTCCATCTACTACACTGCAGGATTATTTTTGAAGAATAATTCTACAACCGATGAAAGCATAACTCTAATTAAAGAAAAAGAGATAAAGTATTTATTTGCAAAGGGTGAAGAGATATTAAAAGCTAAGGTGGAAGTATGTAAAAAGTTATTAAAGCATGTACAGGAAACTAAATTGACCACAGTTAATTATGCCTATGTGGATACAATTGACTATGGAATTCCATTATTTTTTAAAGAGTATGATATGAGATTTGGCAGTCATGAAACTCCTGGATCTATAGATTATCCTCTGGCTTCAGATGAAATGAAATTAACGGGAATTGAATATATAGAGGATTATTTAAATAAAATAAATCTTGAAAATAAATTTTGCTCAAACTTTGATATTTCAGAAGTTGAGGCTTTGCTGAAAGGTTTTAATAAGGACTCTGATCACATGTTAATAAACATTTTTCAGTTAGTCCTTACAAATTATTTAGGGCGAATACTTGCAGGAAAAGAGGGGAAATCCCTGGAGATAACCGAAATGGACAGAGAGTATATTAAAGGTACAATTGATAATTGGCAGGAAGAGGATTTGCGAAAGCTGATTTTAATGTCTGCACAAAAGATCTGTCAGGAGCTTTTTATCAAGGATAGAGATTTAATTGATTATATCAATAAGGTTGCTTTGAAAGCTATGCAAGAGATTAAATTTAATCTGGAAACTGGAATCCTTGAGAATATATTTATCACTTTAGATTACTCAGAGGAAACTATCGTTAAATATGAGGATGGAGAAAGCATGGAAAACAGTATATTTAAATGTATAACTGAGGAAATCAGAGAATGCTCAAAAGTAAAAGACAAAATACAAATCATCAGGGAACAAATTCATAGTTTACAGGATATGATGGATGTATTAAGTGCTGATTGTATATTTGATGATGAATTTACAGAAGTTTTTAAAGAATTGGATGATTTTGAAATAGCTTTATTGCTTAATAATATTCCTCATGATGGTGATTATGGCACCGAGAGTGAGAAGGAATGGCAGGAAAGACTTAAGGTATTTGCGAAAAGTTAATATAAATGGTGTAAAATATATTATAGACAAATTCATAAATAAAGGAAGTATAAAGGTGAATAATGGATTTTACAATGAAACCACAATTGGCAGAATAGGAATAGTTGAAAATGGAAGGGAGATCATACAGCTATACTATGTAAAGGATATTCCTGAGAATATAAATATAGTTGAAACACCGTTACTGAAAAAAGCAAGTGAGCAGCTCCAGGAGTATCTTGAGGGCAAAAGAAAAATGTTTGATTTGCCTCTTGCCCCAAAGGGTACAGAATTTCAGCAGAAGGTGTGGAAGGCACTGCAGGAGATTCCTTATGGGAAAACAATGAGCTACAAAGATATAGCAAAGAGCATCGGGAATATTAATGCCTGCCGTGCAGTAGGCATGGCAAACAATAAAAATCCAATTTTTATTTTTATCCCCTGCCATCGTGTAATCGGTGCTGATGGCAGATTAGTGGGATATGCAGGCGGCCTGGACCTGAAAGAAAAACTTTTGGAGATGGAAAGAAAAAATACACAAATGTATTGATGGCCGGAGAAGATATGTTATTTTTAAAATATGAGTGGATAGACTCTAGACAGATAAATTGATATTTTTGTAGAATAATAAGCATATTGCATAAATAAAAATGTCATTGAAGTGGGGTTGGAAAATGAAAAAAATATTAAAATCGCGTTCTATATTATTGGGACTGACTATTTTTATGCTTCTTCAATTATTGTATTTGCCGGCTGCTTTTGCGGAAGCCTCCGGAAAAACTATGACTATACTATTCACCAGTGATATGCATGATCATATTCTTCCTTCAAAAACTGTAAAAAATGGAGAAGTTGTTGAATCGGGAGGATTTGCAAGGCTGCAGAGCGCTATCAATGAGGAGAGAAGAACCAATTTGGATTCATTGCTTGTAGATGCCGGAGATTTTTCTATGGGAACTCCATTTGAGACAATATTCAAGAGTAATGCTCCTGAACTGAGACTCATGGGTTTGATGGGATATGATGCCGTGAATATTGGAAATCATGAATATGATTATGCTGCTGAAGGACTCACTAAAACTCTTAAAGCTGCAAAAAGAAGTGGTGACAAGCTGCCTCAGATTGTACAAGCTAATGTTATTTTCCCGGCAGATAAGGATGGAAAGATTACTCGATCTGTAGTAGATTTAAGAGACAGTATGAAGGATTATGGTGTTAAAAAGTATACTGTAATTGAACGTAATGGTATAAAAGCAGGTGTTTTTGGTTTGATGGGGGTGTATGCTGCTTCAAAAGCTCCTAAATCAGAGGTTAAATTTACTGATCCAGTTGAAAATGCTAAAAGAATAGTTAAGATTCTGAAGGAACAGGAAAAGGTGGATCTTATTGTTTGTGTCTCACATTCTGGTATATGGGAGGACAAATCAAAATCCGAGGATGAAATTCTTGCTAAAAAAGTACCTGAAATAAATGTAATTATAAGCGGAGATACACATACAACCCTTACTGAGCCTATTATGGTTGGAAATACAATAGTTGGCGCCTGTGGGGCATACTGTGAAAATTTAGGTGTTATAAATATTAAACAGAATGAAGATAAGACCTGGAGTCTGGATAGCTATAAATTGAAGAGTATTGACAGCAGTCTGCCGGATGACAAGAATATTTCAGAGGCTGTTGATGCTTATAAAAAGCAGATTCAGGTAAAATATTTTGATAAGTTCAGCATGAAATATGATGAGGTGCTGGCTCAGACATCTTTTAATTTCAAGTCGCCGATGGAAGCAATTAAAATCCATGATGAAGATACACTGGGAAACCTTATAAGCGATTCTTACAAATATGCAGTGAAAAAAGCTGAAGGAGAAAATTATGAGGAAGTGACAGCGGCTATAGTTCCTGTTGGAACAATAAGAGGAACTTTTGTAAAAGGGGATATAACCACTGCAGATGCTTTTACTGCAAGTTCATTGGGAATTGGTCCGGACAAAGTATCTGGGTATCCTTTAATATCCGTTTATCTCACTGGGAAAGAAATAAAAGCAGCCTGTGAGGTTGATGCATCTGTTTCGTCACTTATGGAAGAAGCCCAGCTCTACATTTCTGGCATTAACTTTACCTTTAATCCAAACAGAATGATTTTCAATAAGGTTACTAAAACATCTATTGAAAAACCAGACGGAATTTTGGAGGAAATTGATGATAAAAAGCTTTACCGCGTTGTTGCCGGTTTATACAGTGCTCAAATGCTGTCTGTAGTAGGTGAAAAATCCTATGGCCTTTTATCAATTGTTCCTAAAACCAAGGATGGAACTCCAATAACTGATTTTGAAGCACAGATAATTAAAGATACTGCCAGCGGCAATAATAACGAATTGAAGGAATGGCTTGCAATAGCACAGTATCTGAAATCCTTTGATAAGGTAAATGGAATTCCCCAGGTTCCTGCGTATTACAGCGAAACTCACGGCAGAAAAGTTGTGGATGACAATCACAATATTTTTGCACTGCTGAGCAATCCAAATAATATTGCACTTGGAGTATATGCTGTGGCAGCAGTATTGCTTCTGCTCATAATTTTCATTGTAAGAATGATAGTTAAAAGGAAGAAACGCAAAAGAGCAATGAAAGCATAAAGAATTGAAAATATAAATAAAAACAGGCAGTGAACTTGAATTTATTTCAAGTACGCTGCCTGTTTTTCTATGATTTGAAATAAGAAATCTGATCAATTTTATAATGCAGGATGTATAATTATAATAGACCATAAGGTCAAAAAATGTTTGGGTCGGGAATTTAAATTTAAAAAGAATTTATGAAAGGAGCAATTATGGAAGAAAGTAAAGTTACATACAAATCTGTTGATGAATATATCTTACAATTTCCTCCTGAGACTCAGGAAATCCTTCAAAAGCTGAGAAAAGTCATAAAAGAGGCTGCACCAGGTGCAGAAGAGAAGATAAGTTATCAGATGCCAGCTTTTGTACTGAATGGAAATCTTGTTTATTTTGCTGCGCATAAAAAACATATAGGATTTTATCCAACTCCCAGCGGAATTGAAGCTTTTGCGGATGAATTAACGGAATATAAGGGCGCAAAGGGATCAGTGCAATTTCCTTCAAACAAGCCATTACCTTATGAATTAATAGGCAGGATAGTGGAATTCAGGGTTCAAGAGAACTTGAAAAAAGTTCGGAAGAAATATTCCTGATTGTTGGTGACTTCTTTGGAGTTGCGTTCCATGTATTTGCGCTAGTATCCATATATAATGGATTAAAGATCTTAAATAAAATTGATGAAAAAGATAATAAAATATCATTCGCATTTTATCATTTACAATTACATTAAATAAGCAGAAGTTTATGTTGACTATGGAAATAATTGAGACTATAATTGTATTTAAATATTTAGGGAAATTAAGAAGGCATAGAGGTCTTATTCTGATTTTTTGGAGTAAGGCCTTTATTTTTTTACTCTTTAGGAAATTATAAAATTTTCAAATTGTGGATAACTTAAAGTATATACGATTTATACTAAGTCTGGTTAAAGTCCCTAAAGAGTAAAAAAAGAGAATTTGTCGCCTGCCAGATTTTCCTCACATGCGTTCGGAAAGGCAGATGCGAGAAAAAAATCGACGGCGCATAGTCGCCTTGGCGATTTTTTTATTTAACAGGAGAAAGTAAATATCATAATTTCACTAAAATTTCATATCAGGGCAAAGAAGCCTTATCTCAGGGATTTTGAGATAAGGCAATTTTTTTTACGAAAGAGAGGGGAATATCAAAATGAAAAATGTAAAGAAATTATTATCATTATTATATGCAGGAATATTGGCTGCAGGGTTATTTACAGGGTGTACTAGTAGGAAGCTATAGCCGGCGCTGCAACCAATCCCAGAATTGATGATATTAAAAAGAATGGGAAATTAGTTATTGCAACAGCTAATTACAAACCCTTCGGATATTTTGATGAGAAAACAAAGGAAATAGTGGGTTATGATATTGATATAGCTCAAAAAATTGCAGATAAGCTTGGTGTTCCTTTGAAGGTAAAAAGCATGGAATCTTCAGAGCTTATGCCTGCAATAATGAATGGAGAGGCTGATTTGGCGATATCTGATTTATATATACCGTTAGGAAATAAAAAGGCTGTTGATTATTCAGACCCGTATTTAAAATCAGCACAGATAATTGTAACTGATAAGAACTCTTCAATTAACACCTCAAAGGATCTGGCAGGTAAAAAAGTAGGTGTGAAGTATGGAGAATCCGGTGTTGCCGCAGTTCAGGACTTAATTGATAAGGGAGAAAATATTCAGCTGGTGGCATATAATTCAAATGAAGAAATGCTGGCTGATGTGGAAAGCGGAAAACTGGATGCAGGAGTGAATGACTTGTTATATCAGCTTCAATATAATTCAACACATCCGTCTTTAAAAATTCATGATGAAGTTCTCAGGGAAGAGCAATTAGGAATCGTTGTAAGAAAAGGAGACACAAATCTGCTGAAGGTAATTAATTAAGTATTAAAAGAAATGAAGGATTCAGGAGAAGCAGATAACCTTTATAATAAATGGATACAAGGGAACTGACCTCACAAAAAGCTGTCCAAAAGTAATTTAATAAACTTGCGTTACTTTAATTAGTATTTGGAAAAGTGCTAAAAATTCATGTGCAATGTATCTTAGTTAATTTGATTGCTTATATGTGTAAGTTATATAGTATTTAGGGCGGTTGTGTAAAATTTACGGGATATTAATAAAACCTCAACTAAAAACTTATGCATAAGTTTTTAGTTGAGGTTGGAACCACCATTTGGAAAATTAATAAATCGGTTGATTATTTGTAATTAGATTGGGAATCTAATTACAATGGCGTACAAAAATAAATAATTTTTAATAATGCTGAATAAATGATTAAAGGATAAATAAAAATGATAAGGCAGATAATATTGACTTTAATAATAAGGGGCATATAATTATTCGTAAGCAAATTTTTATTTTACGTTTAATATGCAATTAGTTTGTAAAATTCACTAAGGCATATTCTGAAGAGGAGAAAGAGATGGATTTTATTAGAGACAGGAAGAACTTATTTGTTGACATTATAGTAATTTTTACAGGATGCTTCATTGCTTCTTTAGGCATTAATATTTTTCTGGCTCATGCAAAGTTGCTAAGCGGAGGAGTAACCGGGATATCGCTTATAATTCAATATTTCACAGGTATCAAGGCCGGATATTCTGTATTTCTTCTTAACCTGCCGCTGTTTATTATCAGTTATTTCAAACTGGATAAAAAATTCACCATTTATTCGGCAATTGGGATGTTTTCTTTGACAATTTCCCTGCTGGTAACTCAGAATATCAAATTTAATCTAAAAGTTGATGATATGCTGGTATATTGCATTTATGGAGGAGTTCTGTGCGGAATAGGGTACAGTATGGCCTTTCTCAGAAATGGATCTACTGGGGGAACTGACATTATTACAATGATGATAAGAAAAAAGTATTCCGGTCTTAATATTGGAATGATGGGTTTTTCCATCAATGTAATTATTGTGGTGATAGGTGCAGTATTTTTTGGACTGCCAAGTGCACTGTACACATTTATATCTATGTATATCCAGACCTTGATTCTGGACAAGGTAATAAATGGTTTTAATTCTAAGAAGCTTCTTATGATACTTACTGAAAAAGAGGAAGAAATTATTGAATTTATAATGAACAACATGAACAGAGGGGTTACTACATTGCCGGCAGAAGGTGAGTATACTCATAAAAAGAAGAAAATGATATATTGTATTGTTTCATTATCTCAATTTGTATATTTGAAATCACGAATAATTGCGATAGATCCTAAGTCGTTTATAACAGCAATTGATGTATCAGAGGTAAGGGGAAAAGGGTTTAAAAATATATAAAAAGTTACATATAGAGATTTACGGACAGAAGTTATATAAAGAAAACAGCTTTGACTAATTAAAGTCAAAGCTGCGTTCTTTTTAGGTTTAATATTTAAGAGCAGATACTATATTATAAATGATTATATATGCACATAAACTATATTTATTCATAAATAGAGAACAAAAAATATCAATAATATTGTACACTATGCACCATTGTTTATCTGAATCATATAATATACAATTTAAATAATTTATATATTAGTATATTTAAGCTGTATTCTCAGAAAATATATGAGGAAATAACTGAGATTGTAAAACCAGAAGTTATATATAGCAATTCAAGATGTAGCAAGGAGGGGATATATTATGGAAATCAGTGATGAAGAAAGATTAATGATATTTGAAGCTATAATGGGCACACGTGCAAAAGATACAGAAAATAATGAAGAGGCAGATTTTATCACCATACGTTCAGCGCTGCAGGATGCCAGAAAGAAGGTGCTGGAGAACAAGGAGTTGTCAGAAAATCAGCGCAAGGAAGCTAAAGAGCTCATTAAACTTTGCAATAAGCTGAAATCTTTAGAGAAAAGTATATAATTTCAATCAGTAATGGCGGGTGCTCTTCCACTGTTAAGCAGAACAGCTGACCCATAAGGGCCAGCTGCTTAAATTTAATTATTTATATTCTTTAACTTCTTCTTCTCCGTTCAAAACTCTAAGAACACCTTGCGCAAGAGCAAGCATTTCATCCTCACCTGGATAAACTATTACTGGAGCTATGAAAGATACTTTCTGCCTTATTAAATCCACCATTGGTTTTCCGTATGCCATTCCTCCGGTTAAGATTATTGCATCCACCTGACCGTCAAGTACTGCAGCAGCCCCGCCGATATCTTTTGCAACCTGATATCCCATGGCGTCATGTACCAGTTTTGCTTTTGAATCTCCTTTTAATGCTGCTTCTTCAACGACTCTCGCATCATTTGTATTAAGGTAAGCAACAAAGCCGCCTTTTCCCGTTATTTTCTTAAGGATTTCCTGTAATGTATATTTTCCGCTGAAGCACATTCTTGCCAGGTCTCCTGAAGGAACACCTCCGCTTCTCTCTGGTGAAAATGCACCATCACCGTCAAGAGCATTGTTTATATCAACTATTCTTCCTTTCTTATGTGCACCTACAGATACGCCGCCGCCCATATGTGCCACTATAAGATTTATATCTTCATATTTTTTGCTATTTTCCTTAGCATATCTTTTAGCTACTGCCTTTTGGTTAAGAGCGTGGAAAATACTTTTTCTTGGAAGTTCAGGTATTCCTGATAATCTAGCCAGGTCCTCCATTTCATCAACAACCACAGGGTCTACTATATATGCAGGTTTGCCGATTTGTGCAGCGATTTCATTTGCAATTACAGCTCCAAGATTAGATGCATGCTCTCCCTGAACAGTATCTTTTATATCTTGAATCATTGCATCGTTTACATTGTAGGTACCGCTGACTATGGGTTTTAAAAGACCACCTCTTCCAACTATAGCATCCATTTCATTTATATCTATTTTATTATCTTGTAATATTTTTAGTATAACTTCCGTTCGAAAACCTTGCTGATCAGCAATGTCTTTAAATTTGTCTATCTCTTCTGAAGAATGTCTTAACGTTTTCACGAAAACTTCCTTTTCATCAGAATATACTGCGATTTTAGTTGATGTGGAACCCGGGTTGATTATTAATAACTTATAACTCATATTTTCTCCTCCTTAGATTTTATTATAGTTACAAAATTTAATGATATGTGCACGATTACAAGGGGCGGACAATTAAAGGAACTTTCATAAATATGTTGTTTTTTTGAAGCGTTAAATCAGATTACCTCAGCTTTTTAAGAAAGTTAAACATATTAATATTCCTGTTATTTTGTTCTGGTATTTGGCAAATAAAAAGGCATAAGGTTCCTTTGGTAGGAAACTTATGTCTCATTTGACATTAACACGTTTACATTATATTATGTAAACGTGTTAATGTCAAATTTTTCATGAATATTTTAGGGAAAATAGTGGGTGCTAAAAAAATTTTAGATGTATAATATAAATAGTAATTTATTTATTTGAGAGTGTGTTAAAATGCACCATTCACATATATAATAGTAATATTCGGGAGGCGTGATGGTCTTTTAATATCCTATGAAGTACTATGTGACAATAAGTATAAAAAAGATTGGAAAGCTGTATAAAGCACCCCCTCGGGTAAACGATTTCTAAGGGACGGATGATTAAAGGTTGCTCTTTGGAGAAGTTTCAAAAAACTTAAAATAATCTGTGCAGAGGAGTGTATAACCATGGATAAAATGAAACCCGTCAGTTTTGACGAGGTAGGAAGAAAAAGGTATGTTTCGGATTTTTTTGAAAAGTTCTTTAACTTAAATAAAAATGAGCTCACTGCAAAGGGTCAGGCCTTGAAGATAACATTCATTTATATTTTAATAGGGTCATTGTGGATATTATTTTCTGATAAAATAATAGCAACTTCATTAAGTGAGGGGGCATTGGCCAGTGGTATTAGTATTATCAAAGGAGTGCTTTTTGTTATTATCTCTTCAGTAATAAATTTTGGCCTTGTAAACAATGTACTAAATAAATTAATAGATACAAAAAATAGAATAGAAGCAATAAACACGGAAGTAGAAAAAGCAAATGTATTATTGTCAGCAGTTATTGAAAGTTCTCCAGAAGTTATAGTTTTCTCTTTAGATACTAACTATTGCTATACCACCTTTAATAACATGCACAAAGAAATTGTTTCCTATATATGGGGAAAAGAAATAGAAAAAGGGGCGAATATGCTGGATGTTATTTCAAATGATGAGGATCACCGTAAAGCAAAGGAAAATTTCGACAGGGCTTTAAATGGCGAAAGTTTTACTCTTGTTGAAGAATATGGCGGCAATGAAATTTCTCGTATATATTGGCAAAACAATTATTCTCCCATAATGTCAAAGGACGGCAGTATTATTGGATTGACGTGTTTTGTGCTGGACATAACAGCACTTAAAAAGGCAGAGGAAGAAAATAGGTCATTAAGTTATCATGATGATTTGACAGGGCTTTATAATCGCAGATTTTATGAACAAAAATTAAAACAGATAGATAATGAAAGCAATTATCCAATTTCTATTATTGTGGCAGACGTAAATGGATTAAAATTAACAAATGATGTATTTGGACATATTTATGGAGATAAACTTATAAAAGCTTTTGCAGAAATTTTAAAAAAAGAATGCCGGGAGGAGGATTTTGTTGTCAGAATCGGAGGGGATGAATTTGTAATATTGCTACCAAAAACTGACCCCATACAATCAAAAAAAATAATCAAGAAAATTCAAAAAGCAATATCAAATGAAAAGCTTGAGAAAAGTATTTTATCAGTGTCATTTGGGTGTGCAATAAAATATACTGCAGACGAATCCTTTGAACAACTATTCAAGGAGGCTGATGATTCAATGTATAATCAAAAACTTCTTGATAGAAATATTTTTGAAAAAAATGTATCAAAACAGTTAGAATTAACTTTTTATGATAATAATTTAGTGGAACAATCACACAGTAAAGAAGTAAGTGTACTTTGTAAGAAATTAGGCATTGAACTGGGGTTAAGTCCAAGAGAAATTAATCAACTTGAGTTAGCCGGGTTATTACACGATATAGGAAAGGCTGTCGTTAATAAAGAAATTTTGTTAAAACCCGATAAACTTAGTGAATATGAATGGATAGACCTGAAACGCCATTGTGAGGTCGGATATAAAATACTTAGTTATTTAAATAGATACAGAAACATAGCTGAATACGTGTTATATCATCATGAGAGAATGGATGGGAAAGGATATCCAAAGGGGTTAAAGGGGGCTGAAATACCTCTTTTATCAAAAGTTATCAGCATTGCTGATGCTTACAACTCCATGACCTCCTTTAATGTATATAGAGATAAAATGAGTGTTGAGGAGGCTGTGAAAGAGTTGAAAAAAAATGCGGGCACTCAATTTGATGCAACTATTGCCAAAGTATTCGTAGAAAAAGTTTTAGGTGAAAAGTGGGATTAAGAAGAAAGACATTTTAAATTTTTTGAGTGAGATCAGCACAAATACTTTATAAAAAGGGAGTGGATAGGTTATAATCCACATCCTTTTCATCTGTTGATAAACCATCAATGGAGAAAAGATTTTGGTGATAATTTGTTAAGTGGAAACAGGATATTTTTATTACTTTTTAAAAAGTATTGATAAAATTTTAATAAAAAATACATTGAAAACGTTTGTTTATTATTGACATAATTTATTTCATGGTATACAATGAAACAAAGATTTTTAAACAACTTAACTAAAGATTTTATAGGAGGTTATCATGCTTACCAGAATTAACAAAATTGCAGAACAATTTTTTGGATACTTTTATTTTAGCTGGGGCTTTTATTTTAGCGCTGGTCAATTGTTCTGTAAAAAAATATTTGTTAACTCCTAATGAGTAAGTATAAGATTAACCACACCTTTATATAACCATATTATCATGGAATTTTATAGGACTCATTAGATGGGGTCCTATTTTTTTTATAATTATACATATTTTGTAAGGAGGCTTTATTAATGATAGTAATTTTAAAACCAAAAACACCACAAGAGGAAGTAGCCAAATTAACAAGTGCAATTGAAAAGCTTGGAGTGGAAGTACATCCTGTTATAGGAAAAGATTTAGTTATATTAGGGTTAATCGGAGATACCAGCGTTATTGATCCAGACAAAATTGAAGCTAACAGAAACGTTGAGAAGGTAATGCACGTTCAGGAGCCTTTCAAGAAGGCAAACAGAATGTTCCATCCGGAACCATCTATAATTGATGTTAACGGAGTAAAAATAGGCGGAAAGAAAATCGCGTTAATAGCTGGACCTTGTTCAGTTGAATCAGAAGAGCAAATACTTTCAATAGCAAGAGATGTAAAGGCATCAGGAGCTCAAATGTTAAGAGGAGGCGCATTCAAGCCTAGAACTTCTCCATACGCTTTCCAGGGTCTTGAAATGGAAGGGTTGGAACTTCTTAAGATTGCAAGAAAAGAAACTGGAATGCCTATAGTTACAGAAATAATGTCAACTAATTACATCGACAAGTTCGTTGAAGATGTTGATGTTATCCAGGTTGGAGCAAGAAACATGCAAAACTTCGATTTATTAAAGGAATTAGGAAAAACAAACAAAACAATTCTTTTAAAGAGAGGTTTGGCTAATACAATAGAAGAATGGTTAATGTCAGCTGAATACATTATGGCAGGCGGAAACAGCAATGTTATTCTTTGTGAAAGAGGAATAAGAACATATGAAACTTACACAAGAAACACATTGGACTTAAGTGCTATACCTGCAGTTAAGAGATTAAGCCACTTACCAGTAATAGTAGATCCAAGCCACGCTGCAGGTAAGAACTGGATGGTTGATCCTTTATCAAAAGCAGCATTGGCAGTTGGAGCAGACGGCCTTATAATCGAAGTTCACAATGATCCTGCAAACGCTCTTTGTGATGGACCACAATCATTAAGACCTGAAGAATTCGATAAGCTTGTAAAAGAATTATCACCAATCGCAGCAGCAGTTGGCAGAGAAATATAGTTAGGGGGAGCGGGTTTTGGAGCTTAAAGTAGATCTGGGAAAAAACTCATATCCTATTTATATTGAAAAAGGGAATCTTAAAAAATTAGCTTCCTTAATTAAAGATAATTTTAAAGCAACTAAAATTGCTATCATCTCCGATGAAAATGTATATGGAATATACGGGGAAAATATAAAATCCTCATTGGAAGAGAAGGGCTACAGTGTCAAAGCTGTGGTGCTTCCCCCCGGGGAAAAGACAAAGGCATTTGAGGTTCTTCCGGGAATATTTGATGAACTTCTGGACTTCAAGCTTACAAGAAGTGATCTGATAATTGCTTTAGGAGGCGGAGTTATAGGTGATTTAGCCGGATTTGTGGCTTCAACTTTCTTAAGAGGAGTGGAATTTGTTCAGGTTCCAACTTCACTTCTTGCACAGGTGGATTCAAGTGTAGGAGGAAAAGTTGCAGTTGACCTGGCTAAAGGTAAGAACCTTATAGGAAGTTTCTATCATCCTAAAATGGTGGTTATTGATCCTGAAGTTCTTAACACTCTTTCAGACAGATTCTTCAGGGATGGTCTGGCTGAAGTTATTAAATACGGATGCATTAAAGACAAGGGGCTTTTTGAGAAGCTTAAGAACATGAAAGATACAGAGGAGCTGGTGAAGAATATCGATTCAATCATCTACACCTGCTGTGATATAAAGAGAAAAATCGTTGAAGAAGATGAGCTGGATAAGGGCGAAAGAATGCTTTTGAATTTCGGGCATACATTAGGTCATGCTGTTGAGCAGTATTACAACTATGAGAAATACTCTCACGGGGAAGGTGTAGCTATCGGAATGTATGAAATCATGAAGATTGCAGCTAAAAGAGGCCTGGCAGATGCATCTGTACCTGAGGAAATAAAGGCAATGCTTGAAAAGTATTCACTTCCATACACATTGGCAGGAGAAAACAAGGAACAGCTGCTTGAAGCTATTAAACTTGACAAGAAGTTTTTAAACAGCACCCTGAACCTTATATTATTGAAGGAAATTGGGGAAAGCTATATTTACAAAACTAAGGACGATTTCTTTTCGGAACTTTAATTTTAAGGAGGAAGAGCATGGATAAATTAGTTATAACTCCAGGAAAGCTTAAAGGGGAAGTGAAAATTCCTCCTTCAAAAAGCATGGCTCACAGAGCGGTAATATGTGCTGCTTTGAGCAAGGGGAAAAGCAAAATAACAAATATACAGTTTTCAGATGATATTATAGCAACAATTGAAGCTATGAGAGCTCTTGGGGCTGAAATCAAGATGTATGATGATTACCTTGAAATTGACGGGGGAAATACCTTCTCAAAGAATGATGCGGTAATCAACTGCAATGAATCAGGATCAACTTTAAGATTTATGGTGCCTTTAGCACTTGTAAAGGAAGCAAAAGCTAATTTTACAGGTAAAGGAAACTTGGGGAAAAGACCTCTGACTACTTACTATGAAATATTTGACAGACAGGGAATTGAGTACAGCTACAAGGAAGGTGTGCTTGACCTTAATGTTAAAGGAAGAATCAAGGGAGAGGAATTCCCTATAAGAGGAGATATCAGTTCTCAGTTTATCAGCGGATTGTTATTCGCACTTCCTCTTTTACAGGAAGATTCAAAAATTGTTATCACAACCGAACTTGAGTCTAAGGGATATATCGATTTAACTTTAAGCATGCTTGAATTATTCGGCATAGAAGTTACAAATAACGATTATAAAGAATTTATCATAAAAGGAAATCAGACATACAAAGCAACAGACTACAGAGTGGAAGGTGACTTTTCACAATCAGCATTCTTCGTTGTGGCTGATGCTTTAGGAAGCGATATTTTAATCAAGGACCTTAACCAGAATTCACTTCAGGGTGACAAGGAAGTCCTTGATATCGTGACAAGAATGGGCTGCAGAATAGTGCAAGAAGAAGGCGGCATTAAGATAAAGGCTGACAAACTGGTTCCTACAGTTATAGATGCTTCTCAATGTCCTGACATCATTCCTGTTCTTACAGTTTTAGCTGCTGTTACTGAAGGAACTACTAAGATAATCAATGCTGAAAGACTGAGAATCAAGGAATGTGACAGAATCACTGCCATCACTACAGAGTTGAACAAACTTGGGGCTAAGGTAACTGAATTGAAGGACTCTATGGTTGTTGAGGGTGTAAGCAGTCTGACTGGGGGACTGGTTCATTCATGGGATGACCACAGAATAGCAATGAGCCTTGCAATGGCAGCAACATACTGCACTGGAGAAGTTATTCTTGAAAATCCAGGATGTGTTAAGAAATCATACCCTGATTTCTGGGAAGATTATAAAGCATTAGGAGGAAAGATTCAATGAGCGGAGTTTGGGGCAATAAAATAAAAGTATCCATATTCGGAGAATCTCATGGTGTGGGCATCGGAATCAACATTTGCGGATTGCCTGCAGGTGTGCTTCTGGATATGGAAGCTATCAATAAGACTATGGCTAGAAGAGCTCCGGGAAAAAGCAAGCTTGCTACTCCTAGAAACGAAGCTGACCAGGTTGAGATTTTAAGTGGAGTTTTTGAAGGAAGAACAACAGGAGCGCCTCTATGCGGAATAATCAGAAACAGCGACACAAGAAGCAAGGACTATTCAAAACTTAAGAATTTAATGAGACCGGGACATTCTGATTATCCTGCAATAATTAAATACCATGGCTTTAATGATTACAGGGGAGGCGGATCATTCTCAGGAAGAATAACTGCACCTTTGGTATTTGCAGGGGCCATTGCTGAACAGATCCTTAAGGAAAAAGGCGTTCACATCGGAGGACATGTAAAGTCTGTAAGCAATATTGAAGATGACAGCTTCAATCCGCTGGAAATCACTCCTGAACTTATGTATTCTTTAAGAGATACTGATTTATCAGTTCTTAATAAAGAACAGGGAGAAAAGATGAGAGCTGCGATTCTTGAAGCAAAGGAAGACGGAGATTCACTTGGCGGCGTGGTTGAATGCGCTATTTCAGGTGTTCCAGCAGGAATAGGCGATCCTTTCTTTGACTCAGTGGAAAGTGTTTTATCCCACCTTATATTCTCAGTTCCGGGAGTAAAGGGAGTTGAATTCGGAGCAGGCTTCGATATCACAAAGATGAAGGGTTCTGAAGCTAATGACACTTACTATTATGATGGAGACCAGGTTAAGACAAGAACAAACAACAACGGCGGAATATTAGGAGGAATTACAGACGGAATGCCTATAATATTCAGAGCTGCAATTAAACCAACTTCATCAATCAGCAAAGAACAGGACACAATTGATGTAAGTACAAAAAAAGATGATAAACTTGTTGTAGTAGGAAGACACGATCCATGTATCGTTTCAAGAGCAGTAGTTGTATTGGAAGCTGTAAGTGCTCTTGGAATTCTGGATATGATGTTGGGGTGATAAAATGGATGGATTAAACGAGTGGAGAATACAGATTGACGAAATAGACAGTCAGATGATTGATTTATTTGAAAAAAGAATGAAGCTTGTTACAAACATAGCTAAATATAAAGAGCAGAACAACCTTCCTATTTTCCAGGAAGACAGGGAAAAAAGCGTTATTCAGAAGAACCTGAAATACGTAAAAGATCAAGAGATGAAGGATTATGCTGAAGAGTTCATACAGGCTATGATGGATGTGAGCAAAAGATATCAGATGCATAAGGTTTTCCCTAAAAAGTCAGAGCCTATAAAAGTATGTGAAAGTCTCCTTGATAAAGCTGACAGATCTGAACTGAAGGTAGGCTACGGCGGAGTTAAAGGTGCTTTTTCTGAAGAAGCCCTTATGAAGTTCTTTGGAGACAAACCAAAGAGGATCAACTATGAACAATTCGAAGGTGTTTTCCAGGGATTAAAAAATGGAGAAATAGACTACGGTGTAGTGCCTATTGAAAATTCTTCTACAGGAGCTATAAACGATGTTTATGACCTTCTGAGAAAGTATGGTTTTTACATAGTAGGAGAGGAATCCATATCCATAACTCAGCATCTCCTTGGATGCAAGGGAACTAAAATTGATGATATTAAGGAAGTATATTCACACACTCAAGGGCTTAGGCAAAGCAGCAAATTCTTAAGTAATTATTCCTGGAGTGAGGTGCCTCAGCACAATACTTCCATTGCAGCCAAGATGGTAAGTGAAAGCAATGATCATACGAAAGCTGCCATTGCATCAGAGAGAGCAGCTGAAATATACGGACTTGAAATTATAAAAGAAAATATCAATAATGAAAAAACCAACAAAACCAGGTTTATTGTAATAGGTAAACAGCTTGAATGTTCAAAGGATAAGATTTCTATAATTTTTAAACTGGAACATAGAGTAGGAACCCTGTACAATATATTAAAGTTCATAAATGATTTTGGTCTTAATATGGTTAAAATAGAGTCCAGACCAGTTGGAAATGAGCCTTGGAACTATTTCTTCTATCTGGATTTTCAGGGAGATCTGGAGGATGAGAATGTTAAATCAGCTCTTTCTTCAATTGAAAAGAACAGTTCCTATTATAAGCTTTTAGGAGCGTACAAGAGTAACTACTAAGGAGGAACTTATGCTGTTATTTGGTTTGTTAGGAGAAAAACTCACTCACTCATTATCACCAGAAATTCATAATGCTGTGTTAAAAAGCCTCGGGGTAAAAGCTACGTACTCTTTATTTGAAGTAGAGAAACAAAACGTGCCAAACGTAATCAATTCGCTTAAGACTCTGGGTATAACAGGCATAAATGTGACTATTCCTTATAAGGAAACTATAATGGAGTATCTGGACTTTATTTCTGAGGAAGCAAAAAATATAAATGCTGTAAACACAGTATTCATAAAAGATGGAAAGTCCTATGGTTTTAACACTGATTACTATGGCTTTGGGAAAATGCTTGAAAGATCACAGGTATCTGTGGAAGGAAAGAAAGTTGTTGTTTTAGGATCAGGAGGAGCCTCAAAGGCTGTAATTCAGTACCTGAAGGACAACAAGGCAGAACAGGTTTTTGTGGTTTCAAGAGACAAGGCAAAGGTTGCTGGAATTTTCACCGGTGTGACTTTAATTGATTATGAGGAACTAAAATCCTTAAAGGGTGATATAATAATAAATACAACTCCAGTAGGAATGTATCCGAATATTGATGCTATGCCTGTAGGAGAAGATGTGCTTAAAAACTTTAACACAGCTGCAGATATTGTTTATAATCCATTAAAGACAAAGTTCCTTGCCACAGCAGAATCACTTGGTCTTAAAATAGTTACTGGCCTGTTTATGCTTGTTGAACAAGCTATCAAGTCAGAAGAAATCTGGCACAACACAGTTATCGATGAAAAAATCGGTAAAGAAATACACAATGAATTGTGCAAATTATTTTAAGTTAGGAGATAAATAAATGAGCAAAAATTTAGTGCTGATAGGCATGCCTGGATCCGGAAAAAGTACTATTGGGAAATTATTATCCGAAAGACTTTCATACAAGTTTATTGATTCTGATTTATGGATAGAAGAAAAACTTGGAGAGACAATCAATGATATGTTTCTTAAAGGTGAAGACTACTTCAGAAAAGAAGAAAGCAAAGCTTACGAAGAAATAGCAAAGCTTGATTCAGTCATTATCTCTACAGGAGGCGGGGTTGTAAAGAATCCAAAGAATATGGAGGTTCTTGGTGTTACAGGAACAATAGTATTCATCGACAGAACTGTGGAAGATATACTTTCTGATATAGAAGTATCTGCAAGACCACTTCTTAAGGAAGGTAAAGAAAAATTGTACAAATTATATGAAGAAAGATATGATTTATACAAAAAATACGCTCATATAATCGTAAAGAATGACAAGTCTCTAGACGAAGTACTAAATGATATAATTGATAAAGCTGTAGAGAAAAAATAAGTAGTATAAACTTAAGTTATTTGTAGAATGGTAGTTTGGTAGAATAGAAGATTAAAAAAGTTAAAAATTAAAATTTAATTATAAATACAGCAATTACAAAAGATTAATTGCAGAAGATTTTTGGAGGATGGTAGAAATGATAATTATAATGAACAACAAGTCTAAGGGTGAACAAATTGAAAAGGTAGTAAAAATAGTAGAAGGATTAGGATTAGAAGCTAATCTTTCAAGAGGCGGATCTTTCTGTGTTATCGGATTGGTTGGAGACACTTCTTTAATAGATAGTGAGAAACTTATGGCACTGGATGGAGTAGAGAAAGTATTAAAGGTTCAGGAGCCTTTCAAAAAAGCAAACAGAATGTTTAAGCCGGAAAACAGCATAATAGACGTTAATGGAGTAAAAATCGGCGGAAGTCACTTTGGTGTTATAGCCGGACCATGTTCAGTTGAATCTGAAGAACAAATCATATACACAGCACAAAAAGTAAAGGAATCTGGAGCTACCCTTCTTAGAGGAGGAGCATTTAAGCCTAGAACCTCACCTTACAGTTTCCAGGGACTTGAGCTTGAGGGATTAAACTTATTGATAAAGGCTAAAGAAGCTACAGGATTACCAATAGTTACAGAAATCATGTCTACTGACTACATCGACGTTTTTGAGGAAAAAGTGGATATGATTCAGGTAGGCGCAAGAAATATGCAGAACTTTGATCTTTTAAAGCAATTGGGAAGAACAACTAAGCCAATTCTATTAAAGAGAGGTCTTTCATCAACATATGAAGAATGGATAATGTCAGCGGAATACATTATGGCAAACGGAAATGAGAATATTATTCTTTGTGAAAGAGGAATAAGAACATTCGAAACATACACAAGAAACACTTTAGATTTACAAGCAATCCCAGTTATCAAAAAGCTGACTCATCTGCCAATCATAATTGACCCATCACATGCAGGCGGAAAGTCATGGTTAGTTGAGTCAATGGCAAAGGCAGCTGTAGTTGCAGGTGCAGACGGACTTATGATTGAAGTTCACCACGACCCGGCAAATGCTTTATGTGACGGAGCTCAATCATTAAAACCAGAAACTTTTGACGATTTGATGAAGAAGGTTAAGGTTCTTCTGGAGTTAGAGGGAAAGGAGCTATAAAATAGCTTTAGGTATTGAAATCCATGAAAATTACAATAGTTGGCTTAGGAGTTATCGGAGGCTCCTTCGCATTAGCTTTAAAAGACTTGCAGGAACATGAAGTGTACGGAATAGATAATAATGAAGAGACTTTAAGAAAAGCTGAAGCATCAGGTATGATAAAAGAAGGATCGGTTACCGGAGAAGAATTCATTCGTGAAAGTGATCTTATAATCATTGGTCTTTACCCATCACTGGTTTTAGACTTTTTGAGAAAACACAAGGATAATTTCAAAAAGGGTGCAATCATAACTGACGTTACAGGAATCAAGGAAACCTTCATAAAAGAGGCCCTTGAAATAATTCCTGATTACGTAGACTTTGTTTTCGGACACCCCATGGCAGGAAGAGAGAAAAAGGGTATAGATTTTGCTTCAAAGGAAGTATTCAAAGGAGCAAATTATTTAATTACTCCTCAAAGCAAAAATAAGCCTGAAAACATAGAGCTTATAGAAAATCTTGTTAAGCAGATTGGATTTAACAGAATAAGAACAATAACTCCAAAGGAACATGACAACATCATTTCCTTTACTTCACAACTTCCTCATGCTATCGCTGTAGCTTTAATCAACAGCGACAGCCAGGAATTTGATACAGGCGCATTTATCGGGGACTCCTACAGGGATCTTACCAGAATCGCCAATATCAACGAAGAATTATGGAGCGAGCTTTTCATTGGAAACAAGGAAAATCTTCTTAGAAAAATAGAAGACTTTGAGAAACAACTGGATTTAATCAAAGATGCTGTGAGAACAGGTGACAGAGAAACACTGACAACTTTATTTAAGGAATCAGGAAGAAGAAGAGAGAAGCTTTAAAGGTTTAAAGGTTTAAAGGTTTAAAGGGACGGTTAACAAGTTTTTTAACTTGTTAACCGCTTTTTTATTATATAGGAAAGTGCATTCTTTCCTATAGCAAACTTGTTAACCGTCCCTTAGCTGTTTAACGGAAGAAGAATATTTAAAGGTCTAGTACATAAATGTTTAGGTTCGTTAATTTTGGCAAGAATTAAATCTGTAAGGAGTTGATTTTATGCCAAGAACAGCAAGAGTAAAATTTTAAAATGGTATCTACCACATAATAGTTAGAAGTATCAGTGAAATAGAGCTATATAAAAATAGTGATGATAAAGTAAAATACATGAAGTTGTTAAAAGAGTGTAAAGAAATATTTAGATTTCAAGTGTATGCATATTGTTTGATGGATAATCACGCACATTTCATGATTGACTGTTGTGGAGCAGATATTTCAGCTATAATGCATAGAATTAATTTTCAATATTCAATGTATTTCAATCATAAATATAATAGACATGGACATCTATTTCAAGATAGGTTTAAAAGTAAGTTGGTAGAGGGAAATGGAAATTTATATGCATTATCATTGTACATACACAGAAATCCTACAGACATAAAAAAATATAAAGATGAACCTGAAAAATATAGATTTTCAAGCCTAGGAGTATATTTAAAAAATAAAACAGATGAATTTGGAATATTAGATGAAGATTACATACTATCCTTAATTTCAGATAATAAAAATGTATCTATAAAACATTACAGAACTCTAATGTTTGGAAATGAAGATAACTCTATAATAGCTGATGAGATGGAAGGCATAAAATCTTTATATATAAGCGGCAGAAAAATTATAAATAGAAAATATTCATTTAATAATATAATGCAGTTTATATGTGACAGATTTAGTGTAAATCAAGAGTTGTTTAATGTAAAGTTCTGCAGGAAGATGGTAAAAGTAAGATCACTTGCAATTGTTATGGCGAAATGCTTATGCAATCTTAAAAATGCCGAAATAGCTAAAGTTGTAGGGAACATAACTACCTCAAGAATATCCATGTTGGGAAGCTTGGGCATGGATCTAATTTTAAGTGAGGCAGCTTATCACAATATAATTGAAGATTTTTTAGAAGTGAATTAAAGAAAAAAACAAAGGGGGACAGTTAACAAGTTTTTATCCATTTATATTCTAACTTTAAAATAACTTGTTAACCGCCCTTATAATAACATTTTCAAAAGAAAAGTTAATAAAACAACAAAAAAATTGTCAAGAAAATAACAAAAATTTCATAGGAAACTCCTTTCACACTTTGAAAAATATTTTATTTAAAGTATACTAAAGTATATATAGAGTGTTTTTGAGAGGTATTAAGATGAAAAATATAAGATATGATTTCCTTACAAGATCTAAAATTATATATGCAAAAAAGAGGGGAAGCAGGCCCAATCATTTTATAAAAGAAAAAGTTAAATCAGTACCAAAATATAGGGAAAACTGCCCATTTTGTGTAGGTAATGAAGATATGACACCTGACAAAATAACGGAGTTTGAAAATCCTTATGGAATTAAGATTATAAGCAATAAGTATCCTGCAGTTTCAACCATGGATTCTGAAACATACGGGATGCATTATGTAATTATAGAGGATAAAAATCACAATGGTGATGAATACAAGTTATCTAGAGATAAATTTTACTATATTTTAAAAGCCTATAAATCAGCAATAAGTGAAATGGAAAAAGACAGTAAAATAAAATATATTCAGATTTTTAAAAATCATAAAGAGTATGGTGGTGCTTCGCTGGAACATCCACATTCTCAAATAATTGCATTCGATGAGGTTCCTGATAAGATAATAGCACTATGTGGTGATGAGTGCTATTTGTGCAATGAAATAAGAAATGAAGTTGATTTAAAACTCCGTGTAATAGCAAGAAATGATGATTTTATTGCATATTGTCCCTATGCATCAATGAGTGGATATCAAGTAAGAATAGCAGCAATAAATCATAAATCATACCTGGCGGATTTTGATAACGG
Organism: Clostridiaceae bacterium; assembly: GCA_040217795.1. Classification (GTDB taxonomy): domain Bacteria; phylum Bacillota; class Clostridia; order Clostridiales; family Clostridiaceae; genus Clostridium_T. The sequence continues at coordinate 14,621 of JBEHWK010000001.1, read as the reverse complement.
CGTACTTCATTCTTTAGCAGAGATTTATACCCTATGTTTAAATGCGATTAAAAGTATTTTAGGTAACTTCCCATATAATTTATTGGTGTATTCCTATAATCATGACAGTTTTCACTTCTTTATGGATATAGTTCCAAGACTGGCTAATTTCGGTGGACTTGAATTATCAACTGGAATGTCCATTAATTCAAAGTTTCCAGAGGAAGCAGCAGAGGAGTTAAAAGAATATACTTGTTAAAATGTAAAGCCACCCATAGATCATATGAGCTCCTTAGGTAGGCATATGGTCTATGGGTGGTTTCGCTATAGAAGTCTATAATCCGTTATCGTTAGTTCTTATTCCTTTTTCATTTAAGATTTCATATATGGTCTTAGATGTGGTTTGATTAAGGGAATATCCCAGAAGTTCAAGAACTTCATCCAATTCTTCCTCGGAGTATGTTTCAAATTCCACATAAGGGAAGGGACAAAAACTTTCATCATTAATGTCTATTTCAATCAAGGTATTTTTATATTTATAACTTTCCCTGTATTTTTTTATGCTTTGAACTAGTTCCAGACCTAGGGCGTGGAAAATCCTTATTCCTACTTCTCCGTCTTCAATAATGCATTCATTTTCTTCCATTTCTTTAAATCTTCCTTGGGAAAGCATCTTTTTTGTTGTTATGTAGCTTACAGTCTTATTATTAAGCATGTCATCAACGATTCTGATTCTGGCATATCCTTTGTCTTTCAAAAGTCTCCTGTCAGGAAAGTCAAAAATATTGTTGATCTGGTTTTCTTGTTTAACTTTTTCTGCTTTTATCTTAACAAGATTTTCTCTTAATTCATCTAAGTTAATGTCAATTACTCTCGTTTCTAATTCTTTCATTAAAATTCGTCCTTTCTCATTGGATAATAATACTTATATTATAAATGAATAGATTCTAAAGGTAAATATGATATAATAGGTTCGGAAAGAAAGCAAGGGACGGTTAACAATTATTTGCAATAATTTACTTTAAAATTTGCTAGCTTGCCACAATTGAAAAATGAATTGTAAACTGAGGAGGAACTAGATGGAATATATAAATGACATTAATATATTGGATGCAGTTATTCATATTTTAGATAACAATTCGGATGAGCCTATTTTAAACCACTATAGTCTGGATTTAGGGGATGAGACCTATAAGTTCATATATAGGCATGTTGAAAGAGCTTTAAAGGATGAAGAGCTTAAGTATGCAGTTTTTAATCCAGAAAGAAACATAGTGAAGGAGTTAAGCCAGGAGTATCTTAACGGGGTAACCAGAGACCTAGTGAGTGTTTCTCAGGAGATATCAAGGCAGCTCTTTTCCATAATGAAAGGGAATGGAAATATACCATCCTGCGACTTGCTGGTTACGGCCTTATCTACGGATCAGGGACCAATATTGGCTATTTTGAAGATGGATTATGTAAGGAATTTTACCCACAAGATCGATTTTATTGAGGACAAGATAGGTATAGGAATAATACAGCAGTATGGAGGGCTTCCGGCATCATCACAAAGGATACAGAAGTGTGCATTTATAAAACCTGTTATGGCAGGGCAGGAATTCAACCTGATGGTTATTGATAAACAGAATAAGAAAAAAGATGATGAAGAGTATGGAACAAATTATTTTTTAAATAGTTTTCTGGGATGTACTGTCATAACAAACGAGAGAGACATGACAAAGACATTTATGAAGGCTACAGAAACTTGGACAAGGAATAATGTTGTACAGGATGCAGATAAGGCTGAGAAGATAAGAACAGCTATTAAATCAAAGCTTAGGGAAGAAGACGTGATAAATGTTCCGGAGCTGTCCAATGAACTGTTTAGGGAAGAGCCGGAAGCGAAGAGGGCTTTTGATGATTTTATAATGGCTCAGGGCCTAAATCAGGAAGTGGCAGTTGATAAACAGTATGTAGAGAAAAAACTCAAAAGGGTAAGGCTTAAAATCGATAAGGATATAGATTTATACATTGATGAGGAAGCATATCATGATAATTCGAGATTTGAAATACAGAGAAATGGTGACGGCAGCATTAATTTAGTCATAAAGCATGTGATGAATTATATTGAGAAATAAAAGGGACGGTTAACAAGTTTTTATCAGAGTACTGATAAAAAACTTGTTAACCGTCCCCGATTTTGCCAGCGCAATTAAAAAAGGCAAGCTCAGCCGGCTGAGCTTGCTTTTTTAGAAATCTTGTTTTGCGTTCTTGATTAATTTAACCAAAACAGCTTTTTGAGCATGAAGTCTGTTTTCTGCTTCTTCGAATATTTCAGTTGCGTGAGCTTCAAGTATCTCAGCAGAGATTTCCTGATCTCTGTGAGCTGGAAGACAGTGTAATACTAAAGCATCATTTTTTGCATAAGACATCAGTTCTTTGTTGATCTGATAGCCGCTGAAAACAGCCATTCTTTGAGAAATTTCAGCTTCCTGACCCATACTCGCCCATACATCAGTGATAACTACGTCAGCATCTTTTGCAGCTTCCTTTGGATCTGTAGTAAGTATCAGCTCCACGTTGTTTTCCTTTGCGAGTTCAAGTCCTCTGGCGATGTATTCCTCATCGATAGTATAGTCTATCGGAGAGGCAATGGCAACTTTAATTCCAAGCTTAAGTGCTCCAATCATCAAAGAGTTTGCCATGTTGTTTCCGTCACCCACAAAACAAAGCTTCAATCCATCAAAAGATGTTTTAAATTCTCTGATAGTCATAAGATCAGCTAATACCTGGCAAGGATGCTCATCATCAGTAAGACCATTTATTATTGGAATGGATGCGTGCTTAGAAAGAGCTTCCACTTCAGCTTGGTCAAAAGTTCTGATCATTATTCCGTCAAGGTAGCGTGAAAGAACTCTTGCTGTATCTTCAACAGGTTCTCCGCGTCCTATCTGTAAATCTCTTGAGCTAAGGAACAATGCATTTCCACCTAGCTGATACATTCCTACCTCAAAGCTTACTCTCGTTCTTGTTGAGGATTTTTGGAATATCATACCTAAGGTTCTTCCCTTAAGATGAGGATGGTCAATGTCATGTTGATGTTCATATTTCAATTGATCAGCTAAATTTAATATATCTAGTATTTCTTCTCTGGTCAGATCATCCATTTTTAATAAATCTTTTTTCATATAGACCCCCAAAATTTTGCTTATTATATACTCTCTATGGCATTTAGTAGAATATTCAATCCAGTTTCAAGTTCTTCTTTTGAAATTACTAGAGGTGGCAGTAGTCTTACAACTTTAGGGCCAGCAGTTAAAATAAGCAAACCTTTGTCCATTGCAAGCTTCTGTATTTTTGAAGCTTCCTCTGTAACTTCTATTCCAATCATTAGCCCCATACCTCTTACCTCAACAACCTTTGAGGTAGCAGCTTTTTTAAAAAAATCTTTAATATAATTGCCTTTTGCAGCTACTTCGTATAAGAAGTCATCATCAGCAACCACATTTAAAACTTCTGAAGCCCCTGAAACAGCTATAGGATTACCTCCGAAGGTTGAACCATGATCACCTGGTGTGAAGGTATTTGCCAGTTTTTCATTGCATAGGACAGCACCTATAGGAAGTCCTGCACCTAAACCTTTTGCTAAAGATATTATGTCAGGTTTAACACCAAAGTTATCAAATCCATATAATTTACCGGTTCTTCCTATTCCGCATTGAACCTCATCGAATATTACAAGAAGATCTTTTTTAGCGGCAATATTAAAAATTTCATCAACAAATTCCTTATTAAGAGGATTAACTCCGCCTTCACCTTGGATAGCTTCTATCATGATGGCGCAAACTGAATCATCGATGCATGAATTCAATGAATCAATATCGTTAGCGTCAGCATACTTGAATCCTTCGGTGAAAGGGTAGAAGAATTTGTGGAATTTCTCCTGGCCTGTAGCTTTCAGTGTAGTTATTGTTCTTCCGTGGAAGCTTTTGTTTAAAGTGATGATTGTGCTTCTTCCTTCACCATACTTATCATAGCTGTATTTTCTGGCAAGTTTGATAGCACCTTCATTTGCTTCAGCTCCTGAGTTGGCGAAAAAAACCTTGCTCATGTCAGAAACATCAGTGATTTTTTTGGCAAGATTTAAAACTGGAGCATGTAAATAAATATTTGAAGTGTGGGCTAATTTTTTAGCCTGAGCTGTAACAGCATTAACCCACCCCTCATGTCCATAACCTAATGACGAAACACCTATACCGGAAGTGAAGTCAATGTATTCTTTACCGTCAACATCGTAAAGTTTGCTTCCGATTCCATGATCTAAGACTACTGGAAATGAAGCATAGGTATTCATTAAGCTGTCTTTTCCCTCAAGTATGTTACTCATATCTGTATCCTCCTTAACCATTAATTAATAGATCATTGTTCCTATACCTTCATCTGAGAATAACTCAAGAATCAATGAATGAGGAACTCTTCCATCGATGATGTGGGCTTTACCAACGCCCTTTCTTACAGCTTCGATACAGCATCCTATCTTAGGAATCATACCACCTGTAATTACATTATCAAGATGAAGTCTTGGAATTTCGTGAAGTCTTAATTCTGAAATAAGAGTTGAAGGATCCTTAGGGTCTCTCATAACTCCAGGAACATCTGTCAATAGAAGAAGGCTTTCAGCTTTAATTGCAGCTGATATTTTTGCAGCGCATGTATCAGCATTTATGTTATAAACCTTTCCGTCATCTCCCAATGCAACGCTTCCGATAACAGGGATGTATCCGTCAGCTATTGTTCTTTCAATTATTTCAGTGTTGATTTTAGTGATTTCACCTACGTTTCCTAGATCAACATCATCTTTAACAAGTTTCTTTGCTTTTATCATTGAACCGTCCATACCGCAAAGACCGATAGCTTTTCCGCCGAAACCTTCAATAAGTTTTACTAAGTCCTTATTTACTTTTCCTCCAAGAACCATCTGAACAATTTCCATTGTCTCGTCATCTGTATATCTTAATCCATTTACAAACTTGCTTTCTTTGTTTACTTTTTTAAGGAATGAGGAGATATCAGGACCGCCGCCATGAACAACTACAACATTTATTCCTACACATTTCATAAGCACTAGGTCATTGATAACCCCTTGTTTTAAATCTTCATTTATCATAGCATTCCCGCCATACTTAACTACTATAGTTTTTCCTGAATATTGCTGGATATAAGGTAATGCCTGAACTAATATATTTGCTCTTTCACTATGGTGCACTTGATACTCACTCCTTTTAAGATCTGTAGTCTCCGTTTATTTTTACATAATCATATGTTAAATCGCATCCCCAGCATGTAACTTCAGCATTTCCTGCATGCATGTCAGCGATTATTGTTATTTCTTTTTCCAACAGGATCTTCTTAGCCAGCTCTTCTGAGAAATTCAGAGGAATTCCATCTTTACAAACTTCTATGTATCCTGCTTCACTTGAAAATGCAAGATCAACTTTCAGTGGATCGAAGTCAACTCCTGAATAGCCCAATGCACAAAGGATTCTTCCCCAGTTTGCATCGCTTCCGAATATTGCTGCCTTAACAAGGCTTGAAGATATTACAGATTTGCAAAGAGTTTCTCCTTCTTCTTCGTTAGAAGCATTGATAACTTTACATTCTATAAGCTTTGTAGCACCTTCACCGTCTTTTGCAATCATCTTTGCAAGTTCTATGTTTATAGCTTTAAGAGCTGCCGCAAAAGTTGCATAATCTTCATTTTCGCTGTCGATAAGAGTGTTTTCAGCAAGTCCGTTTGCAAGAACAACAACCATATCGTTAGTTGAAGTGTCTCCGTCTACTGTAATTCTGTTGTAGCTTATGTTTACGCTGTCCTTAAGGGCTTTGTCAATCATCTCTGAAGATATGTTGGCATCAGTAGTTACAAATCCAAGCATTGTACCCATGTTAGGGTGGATCATTCCTGAACCTTTAGCCATTGCTCCGATAGTAACCTTCTTTCCTGAAAGTTCAACTTCAACTGCAAGTGTCTTCATGAAGGTATCTGTAGTCATTATTGCCACGGCAGAATCCACAGAACCATCTGTATTTAAAGAATCAACCAATGCAGGTACTGCTTTCTCTATAGCATCTATATTCAACTGAACCCCGATTACTCCGGTTGAAGCAACAAGAACTTTTTCAGCAGGGATGTTTAAGGCTGCAGCTGAAAGAGAACACATTTTTTCAGCATTGTCGTATCCTTGCTGGCCTGTGCATGTGTTGGCATTTCCGCTGTTTACTATTACTGCCTGAGCAGTTCCTGATGACAGATGTTCTTTAGTTACAAATATAGTAGCACTTTTAACAAGATTTTTTGTATATACACCAGCAGCTGTACATTCCTTTTCGGATACAATAAGAGCTAAATCTTTTTTATCACTGAAATTCTTGATTCCTGCATGAACACCAGAAGATTTAAAGCCTTTAGGAGATGTAACTCCGCCTTGGATAAATTTAATAGTCATGGGAAACCCTCCTTTTTAAAATACTAGAATATTGGTGCTACAGATGCTAATCCTTCAGTTTCAGCAAAACCTAAGATTATGTTCATGTTTTGAATTGCCTGGCCAGCTGCACCTTTAACCATATTATCTATACATGATATTAAAACAAGTTTGTTGTTTTCTTCATCATAGTGAAGAGATATGTGACAGTAGTTTGAAAGTCTTACGTTGTTAATTTTTGCTGCCTCTCCTAAAGGAAGAACTTTAACGAATGGTTCATTTTCATAAAATGCTGAGTATTCCTTATGTAATTCCTTAAGATCAATCTTGTTCTTAGGAGTAGCGTAAATTGTTGACAAAATACCTCTGTTTATAGGAAGCAGATGAGGAGTAAAAATCAGTTTTACTTTTTCATCAGACACACTTGAAAGAACTTCTTCTATTTCTGGAATATGTCTGTGGCCTGCTATCTTATAAGCACTGAAACTTTCATTTACATCAGTGAAATGAGTAGTTTGAGAAAGGTTTCTTCCTGCACCTGTAGTTCCTGATTTTGAGTCCGCTATTATTCCCTTTTCCTCAATTATTCCCTTAGAGATTAAAGGAAGAAGTGCTAATTCAATTGAAGTTGCATAACATCCAGGATTAGCTACCAGCTTAGTTTCTTTTATTTTTTCTCTGTTGAGCTCTGGAAGTCCATATACTTCTTTTCCGTGCAATTCTGGAACATCAAAACTCTTTGCGTACCATTTTGTATATACTTCTTCCTGAGAAAGTCTGAAGTCTGCCCCTAAGTCTATGCAGATTTTTCCTTTTTCAAGAACTTTTTTAGCTATATGTTCACTTAATCCATGAGGAAGTGCAGCAAAAATTACATCGCTTTTTTCAATAACTTCATCTTCTTCTCCACAAACCAAGTCACTAAGTTGATAAAAGCTTGGATATATTGATGCAAAATCCTGCCCCTTAAAGCTTACGGAAGATATAGCTGCTATTTCAACCTCTTTGTGGCTCATAAGCAATCTCATAAGTTCCGCTCCTACATATCCAGTTCCTCCGATTATTCCGACCTTTATCAAATTAATTGCCCCCTTTATTTATTAAAATTAATTACAAGTGTTCGCAAAAAACACTTGTAATCATGATTATTATCTTCTATTTGTTTCAATGAAAGCCTTAAGCGCATCCAGCTGTATTTTTACAGATTGTGAACTAGGGCCTCCCAATACTTTTCTTTCTTCAACACAAGTTTCAAGAGAAATTGCTGTATAGATATCCTCATCAAAGAAATCTGAGAATTGTTTAAATTGTTCTAAAGACATTTCTTCGATATTCTTGTTTTCATTTATACAGTAAAGCACGATTGCTCCAACAACTTCATGAGCGTTTCTGAATGCCATACCTTTTTTAACAAGGTAATCTGCAACGTCTGTAGCGTTTGTGAAGCCGCCTGCAGCTCCTTTTCTCATGTTTTCCTTCTTAACTCTCATAGTTTTAAGCATTCCGTTGAAAGTTCTTATTGAAAGGAAAACTGTATCAAGGGCATCAAATAAAGATTCTTTATCTTCCTGCATATCTTTGTTATATGCTAAAGGGATTCCCTTCATAAATGTAAGGAGAGTGATAAGATCTCCGTAAACTCTTCCTGTTTTACCTCTTACAAGTTCAGCAACGTCAGGATTTTTCTTCTGAGGCATTATAGAACTTCCCGTAGAATAAGCATCATCCAATTCTATGAAGTTAAACTCCCCTGTGCACCATAAAATTACCTCTTCAGAGAATCTTGACAAATGCATCATTATCATTGAAAGGGCAGATAGGGTTTCTATAACGTAGTCCCTGTCTGATACTGCATCCAAACTGTTTAAGCAGATTCCTGAGAACCCAAGTTCTTTTGCAACCATTTCCCTGTCGATTGGATAAGTCGAAGTGGCTAAAGCACCACTTCCTAAAGGCATTTGATCCATTCTTTTATATGCATCCTGCAGTCTTCCTAAGTCTCTCTTGAACATCTCGCTGTAAGCTAACAGATGATGAGCAAAAGTTATAGGCTGAGCCTTTTGCAGATGAGTATATCCAGGCATTATTGTACCTATGTTCTCTCCAGCTTTAGCTAAAAGAGTTTCCTGAAAATCAAGGATTGTATCAACAAGTTCATTAATTTGTTTTTTAAGATAAATTCTTGTGTCAAGTGTAACCTGATCGTTTCTGCTTCTTCCTGTATGAAGCTTCTTACCTTCTTCACCTATATAGTAAGTAAGAGTTGCTTCAATAAATGAATGTATATCTTCTGCAGACTGATCTATTTCAATCACGCCGTTTTCAAGTCTTTTACCTATTTCAGTCAATCCACTGATAATCTTTTCGCCATCTGCTTTAGGGATGATATTCTGATGAATAAGCATTTTAACATGAGCTAAACTTCCTTCGATATCTTCTTTGTACATTCTTCCGTCTGTTCTGATAGAAGAGTTAAAGTCATTAACTAATGTATCGACAGCCTTTTCGAATCTTCCGCCCCATAATTTCATAATTATTTCACTCCATCCATTTTTGCGTCCATTTTAGCTTTAACTGTTATTGGAAGACCAAACAGGTTAATGAATCCTGCTGAGTCATTTTGATCGTAAACAGCATCCTCACCGAAAGTAGCATATTCTTCTGAATATAATGAGTAAGGTGAAGTAGCACCAGCTGGTGTAATGTTTCCTTTGTAAAGTTTAAGTTTTACATCACCAGTTACTGTTTCCTGAGTTTTGTCTACGAATGATGAAAGAGCTTCTCTTAATGGTGTGAACCATTGTCCGTAGTATACTAATTCAGCAAATTTTAATGCAACTTGTTCTTTATAGTGTAGTGTGTCTCTATCTAAACATAAGTATTCCAACTCTTTGTGAGCGAAGTAAAGTATAGATCCGCCCGGAGTTTCGTATACTCCTCTTGACTTCATACCAACAAGACGGTTTTCTACCATATCGATTATACCGATACCGTTAGCTCCGCCGATTTTGTTTAATTCTTTTATTAAAGAAACTCCATCCATCTTAACTCCGTTTAATGCAACTGGAATACCTTTTTCAAAAGATATTGTCACATAAGTAGCAACATCTGGAGCTTTTTCAGGAGATACTCCCATTTCCAATATTTCATCATATTTTGGTTCATTTGCAGGATCTTCAAGATCTAAACCTTCGTGGCTTAAGTGCCATAAGTTTTTATCCTTAGAATAGTTTGTTTCATATGTAATGTTTATTGGAACATTCTTCTTTATAGCGTATTCAATTTCTTCTTCTCTTGATTTTAATTCCCATATTCTCCAAGGAGCAACTATAGGCATATCAGGTGCGAATGCTTTTATAGTAAGTTCGAAACGAACCTGGTCATTTCCTTTTCCTGTACATCCGTGAGCTATAGCGTCAACGCCTTCAGCTTTTGCAATTTCAACCATTCTCTTAGCTATAACAGGTCTTGCAAAAGAAGTTCCTAATAAGTATTTTCCTTCATAAACAGCCTGAGCTTTTAATGTTGGGAAAATGTAATCTTCAACAAATTCTTTTTGAAGATTTTCTATATATATTTTAGAAGCACCAGTTTTTATAGCTTTTTCTTCTAATCCTTCAAGTTCAGAATCGCCTTGACCAACATCACCAGCAACAGCGATAACTTCTTCACATCCGTAAGTTTCTTTAAGCCATGGAATTATTATAGATGTATCCAATCCGCCAGAATATGCCAACAATACTTTTTTATATTTTTTCATTTATATATGCCCCCTTCGAAATTCAAATCATCATACTATCCATTATACGACTTTATGAATAATTATGCAACAAAAATTTATAATAATTCACAAGTTTGGTCATGGATTATTCATGCTTTCATGAATATTTTACCCAATAATAACTAAATAGTAAACTATAACAAAAAAATAAAATATTCATGCATAAATTGGAAGTTATAGATTCCATGTCAGGGTTAGCAGGAGTCGACCCAAAAGCGGCGAATTGAGACTGTTTATTAAAATTTGGCGTGATATGTTATAATCATGGGAACAAGTTGAGGGACGGTTAACAACTTTTTATTCTTTTTTGTTGAGGGATGTTTAATAAGTTTTATTCATTTTTTCAAGAGTCGGTTAGCAACTTTTTGATTAAATTTTGTTAAAATATTTGTTAACCGTCCCCTGGATTAGTTCACCAGCTTGGTTCATTAAAATTGGAGGTTTTTGATTATGATAGTTCAAACGGAAGCAAAACATTGGAAAGAAATGCTGAAAATATATCAGCAGGGAATAGATTTAGGGATAGCAACTTTTAACACTGTGGTGCCGGATTATAAGGCTTGGGATGAAAGCCACATAAAAAAATGCAGATATGTATATTTAATTGATAACAAAGTATGCGGATGGATAGCATTAAGTGCTATTTCAATTAAAGATGCATATCAGGGAGCTGCTGAAGTGAGCATATATGTGCATAATGATTTCAAAGGCAGGGGAATTGGCAAAAAGCTTATGGAACACATGATAGTTGAAAGTGAAGAAAATGGTTTCTGGACACTGGAATCAAAGATAATTACTGATAATGAAAAGAGTGTGGCTCTGCATAAAGCCTGCGGCTTCAGGGAAGTGGGAGTAAGAGAGAAGATCGCAAGGGATAAGGACAGAATATGGAGAGATGTTGTTATCATGGAGAAAAGAAACTCAATTATGTAGGGACGGTTAACAATTTAACGTGGTGTAAGGAGGATTAGACGTTTCAGCAGCGAATTATAAAATAAATGTTAATTTAAAGAAATTTTATTATCGACAGATAATCAGGAGGATAATCAAATGATATTATCAGGAAAAGAGATTAAGAATAAGTTAGGAAAAGAGATCATAATAGACCCCTTTAATGAAACTCAGCTAAATCCCAATAGTTATAATCTTAAATTACATAATGAACTTTTGGTATATGAAGATTATGCCTTGGATATGAAAAAAGAGAATAAGTGCAGAAGCATTATAATACCTGAAGAAGGCATACTTCTAGAACCAAATAAACTTTATCTTGGCAGAACAAAAGAATATACTGAAACAGATAAATTTGTCCCAATGCTTGAAGGAAGGTCTTCTGTAGGGAGGCTTGGTTTGTTTATACATGTGACAGCAGGTTTCGGAGATGTTGGATTTCGTGGATACTGGACATTGGAAATTCATTGTATTCAACCTATAAGAATTTATTCAGATATTGAAATCTGCCAAATATATTATCATTCAATAGAAGGTGATTATGACAGATATTCCAGTGGCAAATATCAAAATAATAAAGGAATTCAGCCTAGTTTGTTGTATAAAGATTTTCTTTAATATAGAGTTTCAATTATTTTACTTAAGAATGAACTGGTCATGGCTTTAGGGTTAGTACAACCTTGTAAAATTTTGTGTAACAGTAACAATTTATAAGCGGGTGAAGGAATGAAAATTATTGAAAATGATGATAAATGCAATTTAATAATTAATGGCAAGGAAATTGATGGGTTTATATTTCATGAAAAAAAGTGTAAGAAATGCAATAACTCATGGATTTATTATGAAAAATATGATACATTTTTTTGTGCTTACTGCAACGAATGGATAGAAAAGAAATGTGGCGATCCTGATTGTGATTTCTGTAAAGACAGACCTGACACCCCACTATAAGTTGTCATTAATAATTCGCATTATTCTTACGTACTAAACATAAGGAGCGGTAAAAGAAGAAGGAAAAAAGAAAAAATGCAATTAAAATGGCAAAAGGTGAGGTTAGTCTAGTTAACCTGATCTTTTTTTATCCACCACAGCACTATATTCAAAGTGAACCAACTGATCTGCAGACAAATGTATCGGATTAACTTACTTTTATATGCCTAAGTTGATAAAATAGTAATTAACGGAATAAAAAGGAAAAGTATAATGAATAAGCTAAGAAGAATATTCAGAGTTATTCTGTGCCTGGCTATTATTTTTCGCATTGCGGCAACCATATATAACCATGTTATGTTGAAGGTGGAAACAGGTAAAATTGTGGCCAATGGAACAATGGTTGGTGTGAACTGACATAAGCTGCATGTTTATACAGAAGGAGCAAAGTCAGATAAGCCAACTCTTGTTTTTATGTCTGGTTCGGGTACAGTTGACCCTGTATAATCTGACTTGATTGCTGAAAGAAGCCGGGAATTTATTGATGCAATACATTAAAAAATGAGGCTGATCACAGCCCTGGAGACGAACCAGCCTTTATGAAAGGAGAGTGAAAGATATGCTGAACCACAAAGGAACAAAAATATTAGAAACTGAAAGACTTAGATTAAGGAAATTTAAAGAGGAAGATGCGGAGAATATGTACAACAATTGGGCATCAGATAAAGAAGTGGCAAGATATCTTACCTGGCCTGCTCATAGTTGTGTTGAGGCAAGCAAACAAATCATCAGAATGTGGATGGATGATTATAAAAATAAAGAAAATTACCAATGGGCAATAGAGATGAAGGAAATTGGAAATATAATCGGAAGTATCAGTTTGTTAGCTGTTGATAATGAAAGAGAAAATTGCGAGATTGGATATTGTATAGGCAGAGCTTTCTGGAATAAAGGGATTGTTACAGAAGCCCTTTCAGCTGTCATTGACTTTGGCTTTAATGAAATAGGATTTGAAAGAATGGCAGCATATCACCATATAGATAACCCCGCATCAGGGCGAGTAATGGAAAAATGTGATTTAAAGTATGAGGGAACCTTAAGAAAATTCAGCAGAGACAGCAGCGACAATTTAGTTGACTGCAAATATTATTCAATATTGAAGGATGAATATTTAAAATAGAGGCTCTGTTTAACAATTATTGTTAGTATTGGACACAAAAATCCAGGCAGCCAGAACCAATGAAAAGCAGTACTGGTATACAGCCTGCAGAAATACTCCGATAAATATATCTTTAGTTGTGGTTTGTAAAAACAGCGCTTTATATCCGCGTTTTGGACATAATTAAAAACTTCTTATTTTAACTACTAGATTATACTAAAAAATATATATTTTATTATATGGTTAATAGGAGGCAAGATTAATATGAAGAGAAAAATAATTTCAGGATTAATTGCTGTTGCTGTTGTCGCTGTGATTGCAATAGTTGTCTATGTTCAAAAGACAAAACAGCCAATTCCGGATACTAGTCAGCCTGTGGCAACCGAAACATCCAATACTGATGAAAATACAAATCAGGAAGAAGAACAGACTTCCACAAGCCCAAATAATTCAGCAGCTAATCAAGGTAATGCAAATAATACCAATACTCCTGCAAGTAGAATCCTGTATAAAAATGAAAAGCTAGGCTACTCTTTTACACTTCCAAGTTCATGGAAAGATAGATATGTAATTAGAGAAGAAAGTGATGGTACGGATGTATGCTATAAGTCAGCTTACCCCGAAGGCAACAAATATCCGGCTCTTATATTTTCAATCATAAATACAGCGTCAGGAAAGACAACTATACGTAACAGAATAGAAAGTATTGATATATTTGAAGCAAAAGGTCAGACTTATTTGGCAGCGGAACCAAGGGATGTTGGTTATGAACCTAGTATGCAGGATTATAAAATATACAGGTCAATGACATCTGAGATTTCTGATATATTCAAAACACTTGTGACTGATAAAACAAACCCTGTTCCAAATGGAATACTATATAATAACGAAAAGTCAGGATATTCTTTTGTATTACCATCTTCATGGAAAGATAAGTATAGGATAGACCCAACTGACGCTGGAATTTATATAGATTTCAAACAAGCCAATCCAGGGAACATTGTGGACTTAACGATAGCTTTATTTGCAATAGTTGAAGAATCCTCAGAGGAGGCAAAGCGTTTAAACCCTATACCGAACTGCAAAGAATCTTTTGTAGCTAATGGCATTACTTATAAAATTGGCGTACCGACATATGTCACATATGAATCAAGCCAATCAGATTACGATGTATACGAGACAATGAAAACCCAGGTTCCGGATATTATAAAAACGCTTAAATACTAAATTAATATACAGAAAGAGTACATATTAGTGTGCTCTTTCTGTATATTTAAGAATCAACATCATTCCTTAATAGAGCAATAATCTTCCAGGATATATAGTCTTTTGCTATAATAATTTTTTACTTTAT